>NZ_JBQSXM010000007.1:0-209656 GCF_052378285.1 Brachybacterium sp. AOP3-A1-3
GGCCGGGCGCCGGCCCCCCGCCCCCCGGGCCCACGCCACTGCGGCCCACGACCCTTCCGCGCACGGCCGGTTCGCGGACCTCGCACGCAGCTTCGACCGCGCGATCTCCCCCTTGACAGAAGGCGCCGACCCCACCGACTACTACGCGCTGACCCAGGAGCTGGACCGTGCCGTGGACTCCACCTGCGGCAACGCCTATCTCGCGGACTCGCTGCGCGGAGTGCGGGTCCACCTCACGCGGCTCCGTCGGCTCTCCCGCCACTCCCCCGCGCGCCTCTCCGAGACCGCCCGGGAGCACGCGGCGATCGCCCGCGCCATCGCCGACGGCAACCCGGAGCTCGCCGCGGCCGCGACCGTCGTGCACCTCCAGCAGGCACTCACCCATCTCCGCACCGACCCCGACGACAGCCAGACTCCCCCACCGAGCACCCTCACCCACCCCGGCCGGATCGATCCCGCGCCGCTGAAGGAGACCACAGCATGAGGAACCACGACGTCCGCACCCACCGCTCCGACGAGAACCTGGCCCGGCCGGACCAGCTGGCCTGGGCCATGGCCGAGGTCGCCACCGACCCGGTCGAGGTCGAGACCGAGGTGCAGGAGATGATCATCAACCGCCTCATCGACAACGCGTCGGTGGCCGTCGCCTCCCTGAACCGGGCGCCCATCGTCTCGGCCCGGTCACAGGCGCTCAGCCATCCCGTCGCCACCGGCGGCAGCGGCGCGAGCATCGTCGGGATCACCGAGAAGAGCTCCCCCGAATGGGCGGCGTGGGCCAACGGCGTCGCCGTGCGCGAACTCGATTACCACGACACCTTCTTGGCCGCGGAGTACTCCCATCCCGGGGACAACATCCCCCCGATCCTCGCCGTCGGCGAGCATGCGGGTAGCTCGGGCCATGACCTCGTACGTGCCGTCGCCACGGGCTACGAGCTGCAGGTCGACCTGGTGCGGGCCATCAGCCTGCACGCCCACAAGATCGACCACGTCGCGCACCTCGGCCCGTCGGCCGCCGCGGGGATCGGGACCCTGCTGGGACTGGACACCGAGACGGTGTTCCAGGCCATCGGCCAGGCGCTGCACACCACCACCGCGACCCGGCAGTCGCGCAAGGGCGAGATCTCCACCTGGAAGGCGCACGCACCCGCGTTCGCCGGGAAGATGGCCGTCGAATCCGTCGACCGGGCGATGCGGGGGCAGACCTCTCCGGTGCCGATCTATGAGGGCGAGGACGGCGTCATCGCCTGGCTGCTGGGCGGCCCCGACGCCCGCTACACGGTCCCGCTGCCGCCCCCCGGCGAGGCCAAGCGCGCGATCCTGGACACCTACACCAAGGAGCATTCGGCGGAGTATCAGGCCCAGGCGTGGATCGACCTCGCCCGCCGTCTCCACACCGAGCACCCGGAGGCCGGCGATCCGGACAAGGTCGAGTCGATCCTGATCCGCACCTCCCATCACACGCACTTCGTGATCGGTTCCGGGGCCAACGACCCGCAGAAGTACGAGCCCACCGCCTCCCGCGAGACGCTCGACCACTCGATCCCGTACATCTTCGCCGTCGCACTGCAGGACGGCGCCTGGCATCACGAGCACTCGTACGCCCCGGAGCGCGCCGGCCGCCGCGACACCGTCGCGCTGTGGCACAAGGTCACCACGCAGGAGGATGCGGAATGGACCCGGCGCTACCACTCCCTGGACCTGCAGGAGAAGGCGTTCGGCGGCGACGTGCGGATCACCCTCACCGACGGCACCGTCATCGAGGACAGCATCGCCGTGGCGGACGCCCATCCGCTCGGCGCCCGGCCCTTCGCCCGGGCGCAGTACGTCGAGAAGTTCCGTTCGCTGGCAGACGGCCTCGTGGACGGCGCGGAGATCGACCGCTTCCTGGAGACCGCGGCGAACCTGCCGGACCTCGCCGCCGGCGAGCTCGGCCAGCTCAACGTCCGCGCCGCTGCCGGAGTCGTCGACCTCACCGCCGGACCGAAGGGACTCTTCTGATGCTGAACTCCACCAGGACCCCCGCGCAGAAGCGCCAGGACCTGCGCGCCCTGCTCGAACCAGGAGCGGCCCAGCCCTTCCCCGGAGCGTTCACGCCGCTGTCCGCGAAGCTGATCCAGGAGAAGGGCTTCCCCGGCGCGTACATCTCCGGCGCGGTGATCGCCAACGAGCTCGCCCTGCCGGACATCGGGCTGACCACGCTCAGCGAGGTGGCCACCCGCGGCCGACAGATCGCCGCCGCCACCGATCTTCCCTGCCTGATCGACGCCGACACCGGCTTCGGCGAGCCGATGAACGTGGCCCGCACCATCCAGGAGCTCGAGGACGCTGGCCTGGCCGGCTGCCACATCGAGGACCAGGTCAACCCCAAGCGCTGCGGTCATCTCGACGGCAAGTCCATGGTGGATCTGGAGACCGCGACGCAGCGGATCCGCGCCGCGGCCGACGGGCGCCGCGACGACGGATTCCTGGTGATGGCCCGCACCGACCTGCGCGCGACCTCGGGGCTGGATGCCGCGATCGAGAGGATGAAGGCCCTGGTCGATGCCGGGGCCGACGCGATCTTCCCCGAGGCGCTCGCGGACCTCTCGGAGTTCGAGCAGGTCTGCGCCGCCCTGGACGTGCCCGTGCTGGCGAACATGACGGAGTTCGGGAAGTCCGAGCTGTTCACCCGGACCCAGCTGGCCGAGACGGGCGTGGCGATGGTGATCTACCCGGTCACACTGCTGCGCGCGGCCATGGGCGCTGCGGAGCGGGTGCTGGAGACGATCCTTTCGGAGGGTACCCAGGCCCCCCGGGTCGATGAGATGCTCACTCGCGCCCGGCTCTACGAGCTGGTGGACTACGAGGGCTACAACCGCTTCGACGCCTCGGTCTTCGATTTCGAGGTGCCCACCTCCCACCCCTGAGCACGTCCCACCACAACGCACCCGACACCGACGTCGACCCCAGGAGCGAGACATGAACGAGACCACCGAGATCCGCAAGGGACTGAACGGAGTCGTCGCCGACGTCACCGCTGTCTCCAAGGTCAACCCGGAGACCAACTCCCTGCTCTACCGGGGATACCCCGTCGCAGAGCTGGCCGCCACACAGTCCTTCGAGGCCGTGGCGCATCTGCTGTGGACCGGGGAGCTCCCCACCGCCGAGGAGACGGCCGCGGCGACCCGCCACGAGCGCTCCCATCGCGCGCTGGCCGCCGAGGTGAAGGCGGCGATGGACTCCCTGCCCACGACCTGCCACCCGATGGATGCGGTGCGCACCGCGGTCTCCGTCCTCGGGGCGCTGGATCCTGCCGCGCAGGACTCCTCTCGCGAGGCCGAGCTGGAGAAGGCGAAGGTGCTGTTCGCACAGCTGCCGGCGGTGGTCGCCTATGAGCAGCGTCGTCGTCGGGCCGGCGGCCCCACCGAGCCGATCCCTCCGCGGGAGGATCTGGACTACTCCCGGAACTTCCTGTGGATGACCTTCGGCGAGGAGCCGGCCGACGAGGTGGCCGATGCCTTCCGCGTCTCGATGGTGCTGTACGCCGAGCACTCCTTCAATGCCTCGACGTTCACCGCCCGGGTGATCACCTCGACCCTGTCCGATCTGCATTCCGCGGTGACCGGCGCGATCGGTGCGCTCAAGGGCCCCCTGCACGGCGGCGCGAACGAGGCCGTGATGCACACCTTCGACGAGATCGGCATCCGGCCCGAGGAGTCCCAGGAGGAGGCCCGCGCCCGGGCGAAGGCCTGGATGGACGATGCGCTCGCCCAGAAGAAGAAGGTCATGGGCTTCGGGCACCGGATCTACAAGCACGGGGACTCGCGGGTGCCGACCATGAAAGAGGCGATGGACGCGATGATCGCCTACGTCGGGCGGCCCGAGGTGCTGGGGCTGTACGACGGGCTGGAGCAGTCCATGGACGAGGCGAAGGGCATCAAGCCGAACCTGGATTATCCGGCCGGCCCCACTTACCACCTGATGGGCTTCGACACGGAGATGTTCACCCCGCTGTTCATCGCCGCGCGGATCACGGGCTGGACCGCTCATGTCATGGAGCAGCGCGCCGCGAATGCGCTGATCCGCCCGCTGTCGGCCTACGACGGTCCCGACGAGCGCCCGGTCCCCGGCGTCTGAGTGCACCGCCCGGCCGGCTGGCTTTCTGGACCAGCCGACTGGTCATTCTCCCGACCGCCCAGCGCCCCGTCCTGCCGGCCACCCCGTCACGCAGGCGACGCCGCCGGCGCTTTCGCGGGGCGGTTCAGTTCGTGGACAGGTCCGGGAGCATGTCCGAGGCGGCGCGGATGTGCTCAGCGGTCAGCTCCGCCGCGTCGTCTCCCCGGCCCTCCGCGATCGCCCGGAAGATCCCGTGATGCTGTTCGCGCAGGGTGCCGGCGATGTCCTCCCAGGTCGCGACCTTGGTGAACGCCTCCAGGATCGGGGCGCGCAGGGAGGCCCGGATCGCTCCGGTCATATCGGAGAACAGCGCATTGCCGCCGGCCTGGGCGATCGCGACGTGGAAGGCGGTGTCGGCCTCGTTGAAGGCCTCCCGGCTCACACCGGGCGCATCCATCACCGCCAGCAGCCGCTCGAGCTCGGCCAGAGCGGCCGCATCGGCGCGCTCCGCAGCGAGCGAAGCGCTGGTCCGCTCCAGCAGGATCCTCGCCTCGATGACCTCCTCGAGGCGGAAGTTCGACAGGGCGACATGGAGTCGGAGGAACTGCTCCAGGGCCGCGCTGGGCAGGGCGGAGACGAAAGTGCCGGCACCTCGACCGGATCCGACCTCAGAGCGCAGCACTCCGTAGGCCTCGAGCGCCCGGATCGCCTCGCGCACCCCCGCACGGCTCACCCGGAGCCGGGAGGCGAGCTCACGCTCGGGCGGCAGGAGGTCGCCGACGACGAGGGCGCCGGTCATGATCTGGTCCTCAATCGCGTCGATCACCAGCTCGTAGGTGCTGCTCCGCGTGACCGGGGCCCACGCGGCATCCGCGCCGGCGGCCCGCCCTCTGTGCGGTCGGACCTCATCATCGTTCGCTGTGTCGACCATTGACCCGTTCTAGCACAGGTGAGGCCGGAAAGCTCTCGGGATCTTGCTCCGCGACGCTCCAGGGCCTAACATTCGATCAACCCACCATGTGGTCAGACCACAGCACGGTCTACCACCCCTGTCCCCACCGACGCACGTTCCCCTCGGTACGCGTCCCCACCGACGCACGCTCCCATAGGCTCGCGCCCTCATTGATCCCCGTTCCCACCGACTCACAAGGCACGACATCGACGGCGATGCTGTGCAGCACCGCGGCTGATGTGTGTCGGAGGTTCCCATGTACACCCCTGACCTCGCACCCCTGGCAGGCAGCTTGACGCTGACCTCGATCGTCGCGCTGCTCCCCCTGCTGACCATCTTCCTCACGCTCGGCGTGCTGCGCTGGAAGGCCCACTGGGCCGGCCTGGCCGCACTCGTCGTCGCGATGCTGGTCGCCGCCGTCGCCTACGGCATGCCGGTGGACCTCGTGGCCCTCTCCGCCACCGAGGGGCTCGCCTTCGGCCTGTTCCCGATCATGTGGATCGTCCTGAACGCGATCTGGCTGTACGAGCTGACCGTGCGCAGCGGCCGCTTCGAGGACCTGCGCCTGGTCATCGACGCGATCTCCGACGATCCGCGCGTGCAGGCGATCATCATCGCGTTCTGCTTCGGGGGCCTGCTCGAGGCGCTCGCGGGCTTCGGCGCCCCCGTCGCGATCACCGGCGTGATGCTGATGGCCGTCGGCTTCACCGCGATGCGCGCCGCGACCGTGGTGCTCCTGGCCAACACGGCACCGGTGGCCTTCGGCGCGATCGCCATCCCGATCATCACCGCCGGCAACCTCACGGGGATCCCCTACCAGCACATCGGCGCGATCATCGGGCATCAGGCCCCGTTCTTCGCCGCTGTCGTCCCGCTGTTCCTGGTCTTCCTCGTGGACGGGAAGCGCGGCGTGAAGCAGCTGTGGCCGCTCGCCCTCGTGGTCGGCCTCACCTTCGCCATCAGCCAGTTCGTCTCCTCGAACTTCATCTCCGTCGAGCTCACCGACATCATCGCGTCGCTGGCCGGTCTCGCCGCCGCCGTGATCATGCTCCAGTTCTGGACGCCCCAGGGAGGCAAGGACGCCCTGGAGAAGATGCGCGGCGAGCGCGAGACCGAGCAGGCCGGTCCCGTGGACACCGGCTCCGCAGGAGGCGCCGTGGCCACCACGGCGCGCACCGACGTCCGTCTCACCCCGGGCCGTGTGCTCATGGCGCTGTTCCCCTACCTGCTGGTGATCGCGATCTTCTCGGCCTCGAAGCTGATCCCGGTGCTGAGCTCCGTCCTCGCGGCCACCGACATCAAGATCCCCTGGCCGGGACTCGACGGTCACGTGTTCACCGCCGACGGCGAGCTCGCCGGCAGCACGGTCTACGCCTTCCAGTGGCTCTCCTCCCCCGGCACGCTGCTGCTGATCACCGGCATCATCGTCGCGATCGTCTACCGCCTGTCCCTCCGCGACGCCGCGGACGTCTACCTCACCAACCTCGTCAAGCTCCGCTACTCGATCCTCACGGTCGCCTCGGTCCTCGCCCTGGCCTACGTGATGAACCTGTCCGGGCAGACGATCACCATCGGCACCTGGATCGCCGGCACCGGCGCCGCCTTCGCCTTCCTCTCCCCGATCCTCGGCTGGCTGGGCACCGCGGTCACCGGATCCGACACCAGCGCCAACGCCCTGTTCGCCACGCTGCAGCAGACCGCCGCCGAGAAGGCCGGCCTGGATCCGGCGCTCCTCGTCGCGGCCAACACCTCCGGTGGTGTGGTGGGCAAGATGATCAGCCCCCAGAACCTCACGATCGCGGCCACCGCCGTCGGGCTGCTCGGGCAGGAGTCCGCCATCTTCCGCAAGGTCATCTGGTGGAGCCTCGGGATGCTCGCCGGCCTGTGCCTCCTGGTCGGCCTGCAGTCCACCGTGCTCTCATGGATGATCCCCACCCTCTGACCCGCCACCACCCGCTGCCCCGCACTGCCAGCCCCTGCCGGCCCGCTGACATCCCCCTGACATCCACTGCCACCCATCGACCGTCTCTCGTGAAGGAGCACCCCTTGGTCAAGCGCCAGGTCCCCCGTCCCGCCGAGCTCCTCGAGCTCATGAAGTTCAAGAAGCTCGACCTCGATCCGAAGCATCGCCGGCTCTCCTCGGCACTGACCATCGACGATCTGCGGAAGGTCGCGAAGCGCCGCACGCCCGCTGCTGCCTTCGACTACACCGACGGTGCCGCCGAGGGCGAGATCTCGATGCAGCGCTCCGTCGAGGCCTTCGAGGACATCGAGTTCCATCCCGCGATCCTCCATGACGTCTCCCACGTGGACACCACCACCCAGATCCTCGGAGGCAGCTCCGCCCAGCCGTTCGGCATCGCCCCGACGGGCTTCACCCGCCTGATGCAGACCGAGGGCGAGACCGCCGGCGCGGGCGCGGCCGGCGCCGCCGGGATCCCGTTCACCCTCTCCACGCTCGGGACCACCTCGATCGAGGACGTCAAGGCCGCGAACCCGCTGGGCCGCAACTGGTTCCAGCTCTACGTGATGAGGCAGCGAGAGGTCTCCTACGGGCTCGTCGAGCGTGCAGCTGCCGCCGGCTTCGACACCCTGTTCTTCACGGTCGACACCCCCGTGGGCGGGGCGCGCCTGCGCGACACCCGCAACGGCTTCTCGATCCCGCCGCAGCTGAGCGTCGGCACGGTGCTCGACGCGCTCCGGAGGCCCTGGTGGTGGTGGGACTTCCTCACCACGGCGAAGCTCGAGTTCGCGTCCCTCTCCTCCACCGGCGGCACGGTCGGCGAGCTGATCGACTCCGCGATGGACCCGACGATCAGCTTCGACGATCTCGCGGAGATCCGCGCGATGTGGCCGGGCAAGCTGGCCGTCAAGGGCGTCCAGACCCTCGAGGACGCGAAGCGGCTCGCCGACCTCGGGGTCGACGCGATCGTGCTGTCCAACCACGGCGGTCGACAGCTGGACCGCGCCCCGGTGCCCTTCCATCTGCTGCCCCAGGTGGCCCGTGAGGTCGGCAGCGACCTCGAGATCATCCTGGACACCGGCATCCGCAGCGGTGCCGACATCGTCGCCGCTATCGCACTGGGCGCCGACTTCACCCTGATCGGTCGCGCCTATCTCTACGGCCTGATGGCCGGAGGCCGCGAGGGAGTGGACCGCACCATCGAGATCCTCTCCGACGAGGTGGAGCGGACGATGAAGCTGCTGCAGGTCCCGACCCTGAAGGACCTCACGCCGGAGCACGTCACCCAGCTGAGCCGCTACACGCGGATCGGGGACGGCGCGCGGATCCGCTGAACCGGCGCCCACCCGGCCCCTCGGCCCTTTCCCGCCGAGGGGTCGGCCCCTTCCCCGCCGAGGGGTCGGCCCTTTCCCGCCGAGAGGCGGCCCCTTCCCCGCCACGAGGACCCGGCATAGAGTCGGGCCATGAACGCCGACGACGCCCTCAGCACCGCAGAGACCTCTCTCCCCGACGCCGATACCGACGCCGACGCCACGTTCTCCGCCCCGGACATCAAACCCCGCAGCCGCACCGTCACCGACGGGCTCGGCGCCACGGTGTCCCGCGGGATGCTCCGCGCGGTGGGGATGGGCGATGCGGACTGGGACAAGCCCCAGATCGGGATCGCGAGCTCGTGGAACGAGATCACCCCCTGCAACCTGTCGCTGGACCGGCTGGCCCAGGCGGCGAAGGACGGTGTGCACTCCGGCGGCGGCTATCCCCTGCAGTTCGGCACCATCTCCGTCTCCGACGGCATCTCCATGGGGCACGACGGGATGCACTACTCGTTGGTGTCCCGCGATCTCATCGCCGACAGCGTCGAGACGGTGATGAGCGCCGAGCGCCTCGACGGCTCCGTGCTGCTGGCCGGATGCGACAAGTCCCTGCCCGGCATGCTGATGGCCGCCGCGCGCTTGGACCTGGCCAGCGTGTTCGTCTATGCGGGCACGATCATGCCCGGCCGCGTCACCTTCGAGAGCGGCGAGGAGAAGGACGTCACCATCATCGACGGCTTCGAGGCGGTCGGCGCGTGTGCCCGCGGGTTGATGAGCCGCGAGGACGTGGGCCGCATCGAGCGCTCGATCTGCCCGGGCGAGGGTGCCTGCGGTGGTTTCTACACGGCCAACACCATGTCCACGGCCGCCGAGGCGATCGGGATGTCGATCCCTGGCTCCGCGACTCCCCCGTCGGCCGATCGCCGCCGCGATGCCGACTCCCGCCGCGCGGGCGAGGCCGTGGTGGAGATGCTCCGGCAGGGCATCACCAGCCACGACATCATGACCAAGCCCGCGTTCGAGAACGCGATCGCGGTGGTCCAGGCCTTCGGCGGCTCCACCAACGCGGTGCTGCACCTGCTGGCGATCGCCCATGAGGCGGATGTGGATCTCACCCTCGCGGACTTCGCCCGCATCGGCGCGAAGGTCCCCCATCTCGCCGATCTGAAGCCCTACGGCCGCTACGTGATGAGCGATGTCGACCATGTGGGCGGGATCCAGGTGGTCATGAAGACTCTGCTGGACGAGGGCCTGCTGGACGGCGACTGCCTCACCGTCACCGGTCGGACGATCGCGGAGAACCTCGAGGTCCTCGCCCCCCGCCCGGCCGATGGGAAGGTGCTGCGGCCGGCCTCGGCGCCGATCGCACCCACCGGCGGGATCACGATCCTGCACGGCTCGCTCGCCCCCGAGGGGGCGGTCGTGAAGTCCGCCGGCTTCGAGGAGGACGTCTTCGAGGGCACCGCCCGCGTGTTCGAGCGCGAGCAGCATGCGCTGGACGCCCTGAACGACGGGACCATCACCCACGGTGACGTGGTGGTGATCCGTTACGAGGGCCCCAAGGGCGGGCCGGGCATGCGCGAGATGCTCGCGATCACCGGGGCGATCAAGGGGGCGGGCCTGGGGAAGGACGTGCTGCTGATGACCGACGGCCGCTTCTCCGGCGGCACCACCGGGCTGTGCGTGGGCCACATCGCCCCCGAGGCCGTGGATGCCGGCCCGATCGCTTTCGTGCGCGACGGCGACCGCATCCGGCTCGACGTGAGCTCCGGCGCGCTGGACCTGCTGGTCGACGAGGCCGAGCTCGAGACCCGTCGCGAGGGCTGGGAGCTCCTGCCCCCGAAGTTCACCAAGGGCGTGCTGGGCAAGTACGTGAAGCTCGTGCAGTCCGCCTCCACCGGCGCGATCCTCGGCGACTGAGGGCTCCACGATGAGGACTCCGACATGAGGACTCCGACATGAGCCGACGGCCATGACCGCGAGCACCACCACATCCACATTCGTGCTGATCCACGGGGCGGCCGACGTCGGCTGGTCCTGGCACCTCGTGGCCGAGGAGCTGCGCGCGCACGGCCACGAGGTCATCACGCCGGACCTGCCCTGCGACGATGAGAGCGCCGGGCTGCCGGAGTTCGCCGATGCCGTGGAGAAGGCTGTCGGCGCGTCGACCGGCGATGTGCTGGCCCGCGATGTGTCGCCCGGCGCCCGCCGCGACCTCGTCGTCGTGGGGCACTCCTTCGGAGGCTTCACCGCACCGCTGATCGCGGACCGACTGCCGGTCACCGAACTCATCTACGTGGCCGCGATGATCCCGTCCCCCGGCGAGCGCCCCGCCGGCTGGTGGGCGCACACGGGCTACGAGGCCGCCGTCGCGGAGCAGGCCGCCCTCGACGGCGGACTGACCGGGAACGAAGACCCTTATGTCAGCTTCCTGGGCGGGGTGCCCGAGGAGCTCGCGCAGGAGGCGATGCGCCGGTCCCGCGGGCAGGCCGACGCATCCTCCGCCGCGCCCTGGCCGCTCGCCGCGCATCCGCAGGTGCCGACCCGCGCCCTCGTGGCCCGGGACGACCGCTTCTTCCCTGCCGACTTCCTGCGCCGCGTGACCCGAGAGCGGCTGGGGATCGAGGCCGAGGAGATCCCGGGCTGCCATTGCGCCATGCTCAGCCATCCCCGGCAGCTGGCCGCTGCGCTGGAGCTCAGCCTGCGCTGAGCAGGGCGATAAGAGCCGCGAGCACGTCGTCGCGACTCCGCCGCCCGTCGATGCGTCGCGTCGCGGGACGTTGAGCGAGCACCACCTCGATGGACCGCACGAGTTCCGGGGCGTCGGCCGGCCCGACGAAGCGGTCGTTCGCCGCCTGCTCGGGACGGTCCGGCGCCGCCCGTCGGCCCGCGAGCCGCTGCGCGAGGGTCTCCTCGTCGACCACGAGCGCCGCCTCCACGAACCGCGCACCACAGTCCGTGGCGAGCTGCTCGAGCTCCTCGAGGAACGTAGTGCGCGCGAGGTACTGCCCGATGATCACGTCATGCCTGTCGGCGAGGTGCTGCCGGATCAGTGCGACCGCGAGCCGTCGGGCCTGCAACCCGGAGGCCTGGAGATCCTGGTCCCACGCGCCGAGGGAATGCTTGAGCGTGTCGATGTCCAGGGCGAGGGCCAGCGGGCGCTGGGCCGCGAGCAGCGCGGCGAGGGTCGACTTCCCGCTGCCGGGGGCACCGTTGAGCAGCACCAGGGCCGGTGCCGGTGCCGGTGCCGGTGCCGGAGAATCCTGAGTCACCTCACGCCTCCGAGACCACGAGCACGAGCGACCCCTCGTACTGCGGAAGGGTGCGCAGCTCGCCGTGCTTCGCATCCCAGGTGCCCTCGAGGAGGTCCACGGTGAGCTGCTGAGTGAAGCGGGCGATGACCGCAGGCTCCACGAAGCTCCACGCCGAGCAGGCGAGCTGCGCCTCCACGTCGAGCAGACGCTCCGGGCGGCCGTAGTAGGCCTCGGTGAACCCGTCGGTGCAGGCCTGAGGGATCGCCATCACATTGCTCGAGACCTTTCCGCCGAGCCCCTCGGCGAGTGCCTCCAGCGAAGGATAGCGACGCGCCTCGACAGCGAGCACCTCGGGGGCGTACTCGCGCACCCAGAACGTCTCGACCAGGGTCGGATCGCAGGTCAGGATCACGACGGGGCCACGGGTCACGCGACGCATCTCGCGCAGTCCCGCGCTGACGTCCGGCCATTGGTGGACGCTGAACGTGGCCATCGAGGCATCGAAGGAGTCGTCGGCGAAGGGCAGCTGTTCGGCGGTGGCGTCCACTGCGGAGGGCAGGTCTGCGGGGCGCTGCGCGCGCATCGCCGCCGAGGGCTCCACCGCGGTCACCTCACGGCCAACCGGCTCATAGGACCCCGCTCCCGCGCCGACGTTGAGCACCGTGCGCGCCTCCCCGAGCGCCTCCGTGATCACCGCGGCGATCCGCGGGTCGGGCCGACGGTACCTGGAGTACGAGGAGCCGATCTCCCCGTAGTCCGCGTCGCCTGCGCTGCCGTCCCTCGCTCGTGTGCCCATACCGCTCACAGTAGCGATCAGGGCCCGCGCAGTCAGCGGCGCTCGGCGATGAGTGCGGCGTGGGGGCGGGCACCGGGGTCCTCGCGGCGCTCGAGGGAGACGACGTCGAAGCCTGCGTCCTCGAGCAGTTGCGCCATCGTCTCCGCCGGCCAGAGCCACGCCGGGGCCACCGCATGCGCGAATGATTCCTGACGGCGGCCGTCGAAGATGCCCAGCAGCAGCGATCCCGCAGGCCGCAGCGCTGCGCGGAGCTGCGCGAGAACGTCCGGGAGCTCTCCCGGCTCGAGATGGATCAACGAGTACCAGGCGAGGACCCCGCCCCACGATCCTGCGTGCGCGGTGCGCAGGGACCCACCCGCCAGCTCCGCGAAGGACCCGACGTCGTACCCGACCCCAGGATGGCTGCGTCGTGCGATCTCGACGAACTCCGGGACCGGATCGATCCCCCGGGCCTCGTGACCGAGGGCGGCCAGGTGCGCGGTCCAGTGCCCGGGCCCGCAACCGGCATCGAGGATCGGCCCCTCGACGGCCAACGCCCAGGACTCGATGCACAGCCTGTCCTGCGGCGCCATCGCCTCGATCGTGCCGAGCAGGTCGGCGTACTCCTGGGCGCGGGCACCGTAGGCCTCGGTCGTGGTCACCCCGGAAGAGTACGGGGCGGATACCGTAGCGAGGTGACCAGCGACGAGGAGCTCCCGCTCGACGGCGGCAATGCGACCGAGGGCGTGGTGCGCGTCGGCGACACCGTGCGCAAGCCCTGGGAGCCGACCACTCCCGCCGTCCACGAGCTGATGCGCACCGTCGCGGCGGCGGGGATCGACGTGCCCGAGCCGCGGGGTCGCGACGATCGCGGGCGACAGATCCAGGAGTTCGTGCCCGGATCTCTCGCCCTGCACTCCCCTCCGCTCACGCTCGCCGGGCTGGCCCGCGTCGGCGCACTGATCCGCGCGATCCACGATGCCTGCGAGGGGTTCGCGCCGTCGGCCCCCGCCCCCTGGGAGCCGCTGCTCCCCGTGCGCGGTGGAGCGACGGATCTGGTGTGCCACGGGGACCTCACCCCGTGGAACCTGATCCTCGGCGAGCGCTGGGTGTTCATCGACTGGGACGGGGCGGCGCCGAGCACTCGACTCTGGGATCTCGCGTACTCGGCACAGGCCTTCACCCTCAACGACGCCTCCGCCGATCCCGAGGATTCTGCCGTGCGCCTCGCGGCCCTCGTGGACGGCTATGGAGCGGGCGAGGAGCTGCGTGCCGCCCTCCCCCGCGCGATGGCGGAGCGCACCGAGGCGATGTTCGAGCTGCTGCGGAGCTCGAACATCGCCGGTCGCGAGCCTTGGGGATCGATGTTCACCGAGGGCCACGGCGAGCACTGGCGCCGGGCCGCGGACCATGTCGCCGAGCATCAGGACCGCTGGGCTCGCGCCCTGAACGGCTGAGACCGACGGGCCCTGCGGCGCTCAGCACCGCAGGGCCCGTCGGCCCTCAGCCCACGCTCGCCCGCGGCGCCCCGATCCCCGGATCGATCTGCGGCACCTCGCCCGCTCCGGGCCGGATGTCGATGTCGAAGATGTCCAGCGGCAGGTACACCGTGGCGCACGCGTTGGGGATGTCGACGACCCCGGAGAACCGGCCCTCGATGGGTGCGGCGCCCAGCAGCAGATAGGCCTGCTCCTTCGACCAGCCGAACATGGACAGGTAGTCGATCGCGTGCAGGCAGGCCCGCTGGTAGGCGAGGTGCGAGTCGAGGTAGCGCTGCTCACCGTCGAGTGTGACCGAGGTGCCCGAGAAGGAGAGCCACTGGCTGTGCTGCGGTGCCGTGTTGCCGGGCATGAAGATCGCGTTCTCGGAGACGTTGTACTTCTCCATGCCTCCCTTGATGACGTCGACATGGAGGTCGAGGAAGCCGCCCATCTCGATGCCGCCGCAGAAGGTGATCTCGCCGTCGCCCTGGCTGAAGTGCAGGTCGCCCACGGAGAAGTTCGCGCCGTCCACGAACACCGGGTAGAAGATCCTGGTGCCCTTGGTGAGGTTCTTGATGTCCTGGTTGCCGCCGTTCTCGCGCGGCGGGGCGGTGCGGGCGCCCTCCCCGGCGACCCGGTCGTGGTCCCCCTCGCTCACGCCGCCGAGGATCGCGCCGTTCGGCTCGGGCGGCAGGGCGAGAGCGGGGACGCGGTCCGGCTCGGTGGCGATCAGTGCGCCCTCGCGCGTGTTCCAGGTCTTCAGCAGCTCCGGGGAGGGCGCGGTGCCCATGAGCCCAGGATGGATCATGCCGGTGAACTCGACCCCGGGGACGTGGCGGGAGGTCGTGCGGTCGCCGCGGAAGTCCCACACCGCCTTGTACGCATCGGGGAACTCGTCGGTGAGGAAGCTGCCGCCGTTGCGCTTGGCGAAGATGCCCGTGTAGCCCCAGCCCTGACCGGCCAGAAGCCCGGAGTCCTCCTGCGGGATCGGGCCGACGTCGAGGATGTCCACCACGAGCAGGTCGCCGGGCTTGGCGCCCTCGATGCGGAACGGGCCGGAGAGGGTGTGGACCGTGTGCAGCGGGGCCGAGGCGATGTCCTCGGCGGAGTCGTCGTTCTTGATGTAGCCGTCGAACCATTCGCGGCAGTCCACGCGGAAGGTGTCCCCGGGGCGCACGCTCACCGCGGGTGGGATGTCGGGGTGCCAGCGGTTGTGTCCCAGGATCTTCTGGTCGGTGAAGGGCTTGGTGGAATCCAGCGGGAAGACGTTCTCGGGCATGATCTCTCCTTCCACAGCGATGGGCCGCGGGCCGGCGCCATCAGGTCCAGGGGCGCCTCAGGGGCGCGGCAGCCGCGCGTGGCGCGGATCGTGCGTGGTGCGGGCGGGGCGCGGGGCTCCGCGGCCGGGCACCTGGTCGACGACCGTGGGCGCGTGCGCACTCGACTCGGTGCGGTCGATGAGCTGGGCTCGCGCGGAGCCGAGGTGGCCGAGCGCCGGTGAGCTGATCAGGCGGGTCGCCGCGCCGCCGCACTCGGGACATGGTGCGCTGCGGTCCGCCGCTGTCATCGAGAGCAGGAGTTCATGCAGGTGGGAGTTCTCGCAGCGGAATTCGTAGAGGGGCACGACGACCTCCATGTGATGCAGTTCATAGATGACGCCCACCGTAGCCCGTCCGGGTCGGTGCCGGGCGGGAATCGGCGCCGGCCCCGTTCGTCTGTCGGACCCCCTGCGTAGGTTCGCGATATGACCACGACAGGACCGGTCCTCGCGCACCCCTCGACAGGCGGCACCGCTCAGGACGAGCGGGAGCAGATTCGCGCCCTCCTCCTCGAGCGGCGTCCGGAGCTCGCCCAATACCTGCAGGTCGGCCCGAGCGGCGCCCTCCTCCTGCCCATGGCGGCTGGTCGCGGGATCGAGATCGGGAGGATGCGCCGGCGGGGGCGGGCGCGCTGGGTCGTCGTGGTACCCGAGGCCGACGGGGCACGACTGCGGGAACCCGCGTCCGTGCTGGCCGCGGCGCGCATCGCCCTCGCCGCGTGGGATCAGGAGTCGGGCGGGCGCCTCAGCGTCCGGTGATGAGGTCCGCCAGCAGCTCGACCTGGCTCGCGAGCAGCTGCTCGCCCACGGCGGCGGCATCCGCCCCCAGCTGGCGGAACACGTGGGCGCTGATGACTCCGACCAGGCTGCTCCACGCGGTCACGGCCCGCACGCCGACCTCGGCGTCGGCCTGCACGCCGAACTCGGCGAAGTGGACTCCCAGCAGTGCCCGCACCTCGGGGTCGACGTACAGGGTGCGGTGCTTGTCGGCAGGAGTTCCAGCGCCCGACGCCCCCACGTCCGCTGCCCCTGCGTCTGCGCCTGCGTCTGCGTCTGCGTCTGCGTCTGCCGCGATCATGAGCATGCGCGCCATGACCCGGGTGCCGTCGGTGTTGGTGCTCTCCGCCGGGGCGTCGTAGCCGCTCACCGGTGTGCCGTACAGCAGGGTCCAGCGCTCGGGGTGCGCAAGGGCCCAGCGGACCATCGCCGTGGCCAGCGCATGGAAGCGCGCCCGCGGACCAGCGCCTATCCCCTTCTCCGATCCGGTATCCACCTCGGCGAGCGCGCCGTCGACGGCGTCGGCGAGGTCGGCGTAGGCGTCGACGATCAGCAGTGTGAGCAGCTCGTCGCGGCTGCACACGTAGCGGTAAACCGCAGAGGAGACCATGCCCAGGCCGCGCGCGATCTCGCGCACGCTGAGCTCCCCCGCCCCGCACTCGGCGAGCTGGGCGTTCCCGAGCTCGACGATGCGCGCCATCGTGCGCTCCCGAGCCACCGCTCGCGGCGTGGCCGGCTTTCTCGTCGCAGTCCCGTCGGCCGTCGTCGCAGTCCCGTCAGCAGTCATGTCGACATCCTGCCACACATCGAGAGCACTGCTCTTGACTCTCAAACGAGAGCGGTGTTCACTGTTCTCGACAGCACCGAGAGCAGTGCTCACACTTGAGGAGTCACCATGCATCATCTCGTCATCGGAGAAGGACAGATCGGCCGCGCGATCATCGAGCGCGCTCTCACGGACGGCGACAGCGTCACCGTGCTGCGACGCAGCGAGGTCGCCCCGGCCCCGGGCATCGACCGTGTCGCGGGCGACGTGCTCGACCCGGCCGCCCTCCAGACCGCGCTCCTCGGGGCCGACGCCGTCCACGCCACCTTCCACGCCGCCTACGACGCCCGCGTCTGGCGCCGTGACCTGCCGCCGCGCGAGCTCGCCGTGCTCGAGGCCGCCGCCGAACGGGGCATCCCCGTCGTCTTCCCGGAATCGATGTACGCCTTCCAGGGCGGAGCCTCGAATCTCGTCGAAGGGGCGGATCGCACGCCGCTGGATGCGAAGGGCGAGGTGCGCGTCGCGCTGCTCGAACAGCGCCGGCTCCATACCGCGCGCACCCTGAGCCTCGTCGCCTCGGACCTCGTGGGCCCGACCGCCGTGGGCACCGGCGCCGCCGTGGCCAGCGCCATGGTCATCGAGCGGATCGCCACCGGGCACCGTCCGATCGTGGCGGGCGCTCCCGACGCCCCGCACACGCTCACCCACATCCCAGATCTCGCGCGCGCCATGCTCCACGCGGCGCGGCACGCCGAGCGCCTCGCCCCGACGGGGGACGCGGTGCTCCACGCCCCGTCGGCCGCAGCACGTTCCCCGCGGGAGCTCATCGCCCTCGCCTCGGACCTGCTGGACCAGCCGGTCCGTCGGCCGCTGCGGATCCCGCTGTTCGCCCTGCGCGCGCTGTCCGGGGTGGTCACCTTCGCCCGGGAGCTGTCCGGCATCGCGAAGCTCTGGTACGAGCCCTCCGTGCTGCAGCCCGGCATCCTCACCACCCAGGAGGGCCTCGAGCCGACGCCGTGGCCCGAGGCCGTGCGGGCCACAGCAGAGCGTGCCGCAGCGGTGACGTCCGGGGCCGTCACGGCACAGACCTCCTCAAGCGCTCCCCTGGCCTCGTGAACCAGTCGCCCGAGGGAGGCGACTGCTAGCGTCACGGCCATGAGCGAGCACACCGGCACCACAGCGGACGCAGCGACGACTCGAGACAGCGTGACGCACGACGAATCCGCGACGCACGACGATTCCGTGACCCCCTCGGGCGGCAGCACCTCCCGCCACCTCGACGTCCTCATCGAGCGCCCCTGGCGCGCCGTCTTCGAGTACGCGAGCGACCCGCGGAACCTCCCCCGCTGGGCCGCCGGCCTCGCCGGCAGCGAGGTGCAGCGCGAGGTCTCCCAGTGGTCGATGAATTCCCCGATGGGGAGGGTGCTGGTGAGCTTCGTGCCGGAGAACGAGTACGGGGTCCTCGATCACACGGTCACCCTCCCCACCGGCGAGTCCGTGCTGAACCCGGTGCGGGTGCTGCCGCTGGACGACCAGCGCAGCGAAGTCGTCTTCACCCTGCGTCGAGGCACGATGACCGATGCAGAGTTCGCCGACGACGCCGAGGCCGTCGCGGCGGACCTCTCGACGCTGAAGAGCATCCTCGAGACGAGCTGAGGGCAGCTCGGAGCTCCGGGCCGCTGTCGATCCTGCCGATCCCGTTCGACGACAGGGTGAGGACGGCGAGAGACGCCGCCTCGCAAGGAGGATGATCCTGATGGCCCGTTGCATCGAGACGCCGGCGCAGCCGATCGACCAGCCGGCGCGCCCCAAGGCCCAGCAGCCCGCCGCCGCGCCCCCTGTCGTGGGCCGCGACGACTTCGAGGAAGCGCTCGCCGCCCAGGTCACTCTGGAGAAGGAGGTGACCCGGGCGAACGATCGTGCATCCGCCGCGCGTCGCCGCCTACCCATGGTCGAGGTCCCCGACTACGAGTTCACCGGCGAGGACGGTCCCGTGCGCCTCTCGGAGCTGTTCGCCGGGCGCTATCTCCTGCTGGTGCAGAACGTCATGTACGGCACCGACTGGGACGAGGGCTGCCCGAGCTGCACCTCGGCGGTGGACAACCTGCCGGCGAACATGGGACGCCTGGACGAGGAGGAGATCTCCTTCGCGATGATCTCCGAGGCGCCCATCGACAAGCTCCGCGCCTGGCGAGAGAAGCAGGGCTGGCCGCACACCTGGGTCTCCTCGGCCGGAACCGGCTACCACGGGGACTGGGGATGGACGTTGACCAGCGAGGACGGCAGCTATTCGGGCCCCGTCCCCGGCTACTCGTACTTCCTGCTGCGTGAGGGGACGGTCTACCTCACGTACGCGACCTATGCCCGCGGCACGGAGGCGATCCTGCCGGTCCCGCACATCATGGATCGCACCGTCTACGGCCGCCAGCAGGCCTGGGAGGACTCCCCCGCCGGCTGGCCCCAGTACCCCACCTACGGGTGAGCACCCCCGGGGCGGGATACGGCTGCGGGCGGCGGACTACGGGCCGCGGGCCCGCGGGCCGCGGACTACGGGAGGCCGCCGCGATGCTGGCGGGTCATGTCGGCAGGTGTCGGGCCAGCCCGACAATTCCTGACCGGGTGACAGGATGGGGCCGACGACGGTCCGACGACAGAGTTGAGACATGAACACCATGACCATGACCCCACCTGTCGACGCCCCGTCGGCCCAACGCTGGTCCGTCGGCCGCTGGGCGGCGCGGATCGGCCGCGTCCTGCTCTACGTCATCATCTCCTTCGTGCTCGGGACCCTCGGGTTCAGCGTGGTCCTCACCCTGCTGGCTCTCGGCGCGGGCACCGCCGTGATCTGGATCGGACTGCCGATCCTCGTCGGCGCCGTGCTCACGGCCCGCGGCTTCGCCGCCGCCGGCCGCACCCTCGGCTCCAGCCTGCTCGGCACGGACCTGCCGGCGCCGGCGCCCAAGCAGGCACCGGAAGGTGCTGGCTGGGGCCGACGTCTGGTCACCCCGCTCACCGACCCTCAGTCCTGGCTCGATGCGCTGTGGATCCTGACGAACTTCCTGCTGTCCCTGATCACCTTCCCGCTCGCACTGCTGTGGACCCTCGGGTCGATCGCCGTCGTCGGCGGCCCGGTCTCCGCGCTGGTCCTGGACCGCACGCTGCCGAACTCGGGCAACAGCGGCCTCGGCGAGCTGATGGGGTTCACCGGTCAGTCCGCCCTCGCCGCCGACATCGCCGTGCAGTTCGCGGCCGGTCTGTTCTTCCTGCTCACCGTGGGCCTGGTGATGCGGGGACTCGGCGCCGCCCACGCCGGGCTCGCCCGCGGCCTGCTCAGCTCCCGCTACGAGACGCAGCAGCGCCTGCTGCGCACGCAGGAGTCCCGCGCGGCCGGGCGCACTGCCGAGTCCACCGCACTGCGTCGCCTCGAGCGCGACCTGCACGACGGTCCTCAGCAGCGCCTGGTCCGGGCCACGATGGACCTGGCCCGCGCCGAGTCCCTCGCCGCCGACAATCCCGAGAAGGCCGGCGAGGTGATGCGCGGGGCCCGCGAGCAGCTGGGTCTGACGCTCGATGACCTGCGGCGGCTCTCGCGCGGCATCGCCCCGCCGATCCTCGTGGACCGGGGCCTCGCCGCCGCGCTCACCGAGCTCGCCGCCATCTCCCCGGTGCGCACCACGATCGAGTGCCCGGACCTGAAGCTTCCCGAGCATGTCGAGATCGGCATCTACTACGTGGTCTCGGAGTCGCTCACGAACGCCGCGAAGCACTCCGAGGCGCAGAAGATCCAGGTGGAGGTGGCTCGGATCGGGGATGATGCCCGGGTGAGGATCGAGGACGACGGCCGCGGCGGGGCCGAGCTGCGCACCGGCGGCGGGCTGGCCGGGCTGGCCGGCCGGGTCGCCTCCCTCGAGGGCACGTTCCGGGTCGACTCGCCCGTGGGTCACGGCACCCGGGTGGAGGCGGTGATCCCGTGCGCATCGTGATCGCCGATGATTCCGCGCTGCTGCGCGAGGGCCTGAGACTGCTGCTCGAGGATGCCGGGCACGAGGTGGTGGGCACGGCCGCCACCGGCACCGAGCTGGTGGTGCGCGCCCTGGAGATCCGCCCGGACCTGGTGATCTCCGATATCCGGATGCCCCCGAGCCATACCGACGAAGGACTGCGGGCCGCGCAGGAGATCCGACGTTCCTGGCCGGAGGCGCCGATCCTGCTGCTCAGCCAGTACGTGGTGGTCAGCTATGCGACCGAGCTGATCGAGACTGGCGAGAGCGCCACGGGCTACCTGCTCAAGGACCGCGTGTTCGACATCCGTTCGTTCCTGGAATCGATCGAGCGCGTCGCCGCCGGCGGTGTGGCGATCGACCCGGACGTGGTGGGCCAGGTGATCTCCTCACGCCGGCGCACGCCGCTGGACGACCTCACCCCGCGCGAGCGAGAGGTGCTCGAGCTCATGGGCGAGGGCCTCACCAACGCCGGGATCTCCGAGCGGCTGTTCATCAGCGGCGGAGCCGTAGAGAAGCACACCCAGCGGCTGTTCGCGAAGCTCGGCCTGAGCGAAGGGTCGAGCGTGCACCGGCGGGTCACGGCCGTGCTGACGCTGCTGGGGCAGTGACCCCAGCCCGTTCAGAGCTCACCCGTCGGGCCGCCCCGCAGACCCTCCGGGGCGAACTGCAGATCCTCCGGGGCGCCCCCGCAGATCTTTCGGGGCGCCCCCGCAGATCTTTTGGGGCGATCTGCGGGCCATGCGCGGCGCCAAGGGCGTCACTCGTTCAGGCATTCTTTCCTCCCCACCAGAAGTTATCCACAAATCCCCGTGGTCCCGCGTGGAGAAATGCACCAGCTCCCTGGCGCGGTGCGGGTGGCCCACAAAACATACACTTACATACGCGATGCATCAGCAGAACATTTATGCAGGCAGATCGCCCATTAGGCGGATCCGGCACTCCTGATCCCGTGTCGCCTCGCTCTGCACAGCGCTGTGATCTTTCCTCCACACACCCTTGTTATCCACATACTTTATCCACATCAATCTCGTCATCCACATTCCGGCTCGAGCACTTCTTTCGCCCCCAAGAAACACCTACGCTCGAGATATGGAAGAACGACCCGCAGGAGAGCAGGCCGACGAGGAGCCCGGATCGGGCGATGACCCGTCGGCCGGCGATCTCCTGTGCGACGTCGCCGCCCATGTCGCCGCCCTCGAGGCGAGTCCCGGGGCCCGGAACCTTCTCTCCGAGATCCTCGCGGCCACGCTGCAGGCCTTCACTCGGACCACCTCGGTCCGTGAACCCCTGCCCGCCACGGCGCCGCACTCCGCGGAGGAATCGCTCGCGATCCTCGGCGGTCTCGATCACCTGCGATCGTCGCTGGCCGCCATCGAGGCCACCTGGCAGGTCCACGCCGAGCAGAGGATCCGTGAGGCGGATCGACGTGAAGGGGCCTCCACCGCCGCCCAAGGGAAGGGTGCGGCGTCCGAGGTAGGGATCGCCGGCCGTGTCTCCCCGGCGTCGGCGTCCTTCTCCCTCGCGTCGGCCCACAGATTGGTGCAGCACCTGCCGGGCACCTTCGGCCGGCTCTGGGACGGGCGGCTGCCGGTCCGTCAGGCTGCCACGGTGGCGAGCACGCTCGCCGCCGCGGATCCGGAGACCTGCGCAGCCATCGACAAGCTGATCAGCGAGGACCCGCTGTCCTTGGCCGGGAAGGGCGACCGTCAGCTGCGGTCCGACCTCCAACGCATGATCCAGCAGCTGGAACCGGAGAGATCCCGCGATCGTGCTGAGCGCGCCGCCCGCGCCCGGCACGTCACGATGACTCCGCTGGCCGACGGCATGGCCCGTGTGAACGCGGTGCTGCGTGGTGTCGACGCGGCCGGTCTGATGAAGTCCCTGCAGCGAGGCGCCGAGTCCCTGCGCGCCGCAGGGTCCAAGCACTCCGTGCCCGCACTCGAAGCGGACCTCCTCGTGGGCGCCGTGCTCGAGCGCTCCGACCCTCCACCCGCTGGCGAGGATCGCGTTCGCAAGTCACCCGGTCTCGAGCTCGGCATCGTCATCACGGACACCGCGCTGCTGGGTCGCGACAACGAGGCCGAATCCGCTCAGCTCGAGGGCTACGGCACGATCCCGGCCCACGTCATCACCGACACCCTGCGCGGTACTCCCCCGGGCCACCTGCGCAGCTCCGCAGAGGACCATCCCGACGAGGAGGTCAGCGCCTTCTACCGGCGCCTCTACACCTCCCCGAGCACGGGTGAGCTGGTGGGGATGGAGTCCCGGGCCCGCGCCTTCCCGGCTGGACTGGCCCGGATGATCCGGTGGCGCGACGTCACCTGTCGCACGCCCTGGTGCACCGCGATCATCCGCCAGATCGACCATGTCGAACCGCATCACCGCGGCGGCCCGACCAGCTATGCCAACGGCCAGGGGCTGTGCACACGATGCAACCTCGCCAAGGAGCTTGGGCTCTGGACGCTGACACCCTGCGACGCGCCTCCGGCACCGGATTCTCCCGGAGCCGGTTGGGCTTGGAGCAGCCCCCACGGCGCGTACGGTCTATCCCCCATGCCTCGATTGATCGACCGGCAGGAACCAGCCGGCACCCCACCTCCGGCGGACCCACCTGCCACGACACCCCCGACGGAGGACCCCGACCCGCCGGATCCCGCAACAGGGTCAGGACCCTCGGAGCCGCCGGAGAGCCCTCCAGCCCCTGTCGCCGCGTTCCACCGAAGGGAATCCCAATCCACGGCCACCATTGATCCGAATCCTGGGGGCCAGGGCGGCCGGAGTCGCAACCGCGACCGCACCGCAGTGCGGAACTGTCCATCGACAGAGCCTCCGGACGGCCGAAGGGTCGCCATGAGGCCTCGGAGACCTAGAACGCGTGGGAGGCCTGGCCCGCGTGGGGGACCTGGTCCTCCAGGGTCACTGAGAGTCAGCCCAGCTTCCGGGCGAGGGTCGTGATGACGTGCCAGTGCTTCTTGTCGGCCAGGAAACGGCCGTCCTCATCGCGCACGGTGCGGTCGATGACCTGGAAGCCGCGGAACATCGCGTCGATCTCGTGCACTGGGAGGGTCGCGATGTCGGGACGGTCGGCCCAGGTGTCGTTGGTGCCGAACAGGTCCACAGCCATCACTCCTCCGCGAGGGAGCGCCGCCACCAGCTTCGTCCAGGTCCGTGCCAGGGCGTCGCGCCCGAGCAGGCCGAGGGTGTAGGTCGAGTACACGATCTTCGCGGTCGGGAATTCGTCGACGTCGGCGATATCGACGTGGTGGAAATCCACCGTGCCGCTCATCCGCTCGTTCTCGACGAGGCGACCCGCGATGGTGTCATCGGTGTCATAGGCGTGCACGGTCCAGCCGCGTCGCGCGAACTGCAGAGAATCCGCTCCGGCACCAGCGCCGAGGTCGAGGACGGTGCCGGGTTGTCGATCGCCACCAGCCGCAGCGATTGCTTTCGCTACGAGACGGCGAGCAGGACGGCCCGCCGCGTGGACGTTCAATGCAGCCCAATCCACTTTCTCCGCCGTATCCATGCTTCTCAGGCTGGACGACCGTTAGCCCGGTTTCAACTTCCCGTGACGCAGGACGCCTTGTGTTTCGTCACGGGCGAACATTCGGCGCCCCCAGGTCACACCGTCAGCACCCCATGTCGCCGCCTAGGATGCTCCCATGTCTGTCGTCCCCTTGCGCATCGCCGCGATCTCCCTGCACACCTCGCCTCTCGAGGAGCCTGGTGGCGCCGACGCAGGCGGGATGAACGTCGTGGTCCTCGAGCAGACCCGAGCGCTGGCCCGGCTCGGCCACGAGATCGATCTGTTCACCCGCCGTCGGGACCCCGACGCGCCCGCCGTGGTCGAGGTGGAAGCCGGCATCCGTCTGCACCATCTCGATGCCGGTCCGGCGCGACCGATCGCCAAGAGCGCGATGGAACAGGCGATCGGACCCTTCCGAGACGCCCTCGGCTCGGCGCTCGCCGAGGGGTCCTACGACCTGGTCCATTCCCATCATTGGTTCAGCGGTGTCGCGGCGCTGCCCGTCGCCCGCGAGCTCGGACTCCCCCACCTGCAGTCCTTCCATTCCGTCGCCGCCCCCGACGGCTCCGAGGGCCTCGACGCCGGTGAGCCCGCAGAATCCGTCGGCCGCATCCCCGGCGAACGCTTCGTGGCCCAGGGCTCCGACCTCGTCGTCGCCGTCTCCGAGGCGGAGGCATGCACCGTCGCCGAGCGCTATGGCGTATCCGGCGACCGCCTCATCGTGGTCCGGCCCGGGGTCGATGTGGACCGTTTCCGCCCCTGCGACGACGTCGACGCCCGTCGGGAGCGGCCCACCCTCCTGTTCACCGCACGCCTGCAGCCGCTCAAGGCCCCCGATCTCGCCCTCGAGGTGCTCGCCCATCTCGACCCCGATCTCGGAGCACGCCTGGTGCTCGCCGGCGGCGTCTCCCAGGACTTCGAGGACTACCTCACCGAGCTCCAGGACCGGGCCCGCGAGCTGGGCCTCGAGGACCGCGTCGAGTTCGTCGGCTCGCTGGGCCGCGACGAGCTCGCCGAGGCGATGCGCTGCGCCGGGGCCCTGCTGCTGACGAGCTGGTCGGAGACCTTCGGCCTCGTCGCACTCGAAGCGCAGGCCAGCGGGACCCCGGTCATCGCCTGGCGCTGCGCCGGAGGGGTTCAGGAGGCGGTCGGCCCGGAAGGGGTCGTGCTGGGCAGCCGTGACCCCGACGTCTGGGCCGAAGCCGTCCAGAATCTGCTGGCCGACGCCGACACCTACGCGAGCGCTGTGCGCTCCGCCCGCGAGTTCGCCGCCTCCCGCACCTGGGACGCCGCGGCCGAGACCCTCTCCGCGCTGTACACCAGCGTGCTCGACACCGATCCCGCCGTGGGAGGCATCGCATGACCACTGATCCCTGGTTGCTCCTCGAGGACGCCGCCACGGTGCTCGCCGTGCACGCCCATCCTGATGACGAATCCCTCTCCACCGGAGCTCTGCTGGCCTCGCTCGCCGGCGCCGGGACCCGCGTGGAGCTCCTGACCGCGACCCGCGGTGAGGAAGGGGAGGTCGTCCCCGGCTCCGTGCCGCCCGAGGACACCCGGCCGCTCGAACAGATCCGCGACGCCGAGATCGACGCCGCCACCTCGATCCTCGGGATCGCGGCCCGCTGCATGCTCGGCACCGCGCCCGCCCTCGCCGCGGGCGTCGCACCGCGCACCTACCGCGATTCGGGCATGCAGTGGATCCGCGAGGGGCTCGCCGGTCCCTCCGACACCGCCGGCGAGGACAGCTTCACCCATCGACCGCTCGAGGAGGCGGTCGACGACCTCGTGGCCCTGATCCAGGAGCGCCGGCCGGATACCGTCATCGGGTACGACGACGAGGGCACCTACGGGCATCCCGATCACGTGCGCGCCCATCACGTCACCGCGGCGGCCTGCGCGCGCACCGGGACGCCGATGATCGAGGTCTCCAGCGCACCGGATCCCGCGGCCGACGCCGGCTTCACCTGGCGGGATCACCCTGGCGTGGCCGACGTCGTCCGCCGCGCCGTGGACTCGTACCGCACCCAACTCACGGTCGTGGGCTGGGCCGACGAGGAGCAGAGCGCAGGCGGGACCGAGAGCGCCGGCGGGACCGAGAGCGCCGGCGGAATCAAGAGCACGACCGCAGGCGAGAAGACGGGTATCTCGATCCGTCATGTCGGCGGCCAGGACGACGTCGTGCTGCTGCGGACGGGACTCCGTGTGCGGGGGTGAGCTCAGCCTGCGGGGGTGAGCTCAGCCTGCGGGGGTGAACTCAGCCTGCGGGAGCGAGTGTTCTCAGAGGGTGATGTCCAGCAGCGTCGGGCGGTGATCCGATGCCCCGGACAGTCGGTCCTCATCGACCCGGCGGGTCGAGGTCACCGCCCGCGCGTCGCGCACCGTCACCCCTTGCGTGGTGAGGATGGCGTCGATGCGTCGCACCGGCCCACGGGCCGGGAAGGTGTGCTCGCTCTGCGGAGCCGGATCGGTCAGCAGCGGCTCGAGCGCGGAGCGGGCCGGACCGTCGGCCGTCTCGTTGAGATCCCCGCCGACGATCGCCGGCGTCCCCGCCCCTCGCACGAGCTGCGCGAGATGGGCGGCATGGCGCAGGCGGTTGTCCTCCTGCAGGGCCAGATGCGTCGAGGAGACCATCACCGACCCGCCGCCGGGCACCGAGAGCCGTACTGCGGCCACCCCGCGGGGGTAGGTCGAGTTCAGGTCCGTGATGGTCTGCTCGACCGCGTGGGTCCCCCGGCGGATCACCTGCGCGGCGACCTCATCGGTCGCGAGGATCGCGAGGCCTCGACCCCCGAACCCACCCAGCAGGATCTTCCGGTCGATCTGCCGCGCGAACCAGGACAGGCGCGTGGTCGGCAGCACGAACCGGGGCGCCTCCTGGACCAGCAGCACATCGGGCTCGAGGTCCTGCACCGCCTCGATCAGGGCCGGCAGGTCCCCCCGCAGCTCCCAGAGGTTCCAGGACACGATCCGCAGATCCCACGGGCCCGATGTGCTCAGCATGCTCAGTCCTCTTCCTG
The DNA here is from genome assembly GCF_052378285.1 of Brachybacterium sp. AOP3-A1-3. Taxonomy (NCBI): domain Bacteria; kingdom Bacillati; phylum Actinomycetota; class Actinomycetes; order Micrococcales; family Dermabacteraceae; genus Brachybacterium; species Brachybacterium sp. AOP3-A1-3. The sequence continues at coordinate 27,245 of NZ_JBQSXM010000007.1, forward strand.
GTCGATCCGCGTGCAGCTCAGTTCGCGTGCTGTTCAGTCCTCGTCGTCGGCCGGGGCGGTCAACGATCCGAGCAGCCGGTCGATCAGGCCCCTCAGCTCGTCGGTCTCGTAGCCGGGCCAGCCGAACAGCACGCGGCGCCACTCCGGCGGCACGGCCTTCGGTCCCAGCGCAGCACCGATCAGAGCCCCGGTGATGCACGCGACCGTGTCCGTGTCGTAGCCGGCGCGGGCCGCGGACTCGAGCGCCGCGACCAGCGTGTCCCGCTGCGCGAACTTGTCCTCGGGCAGCGGCATCACCCCGGCGATCGCCGCCCAGGACGCCTGGAACGCCCCGACCACCCAGCCGTTGCGTCGGAAGAACGCGGGGGTGCCCCGCTCGGCCTCCTCGATCCGCGAGGTCCACAGGTCCCGGCGCTCCGCATCCAGCCGATCCAGGCCGCGGCGCACGTCGATCTCGCCCGTGAGGACCGCGTGTCGCACCGCGAAACCCCACAGCATGCAGGCCTCGGTCGCATCGGGATGGACATGTGTCAGACGACACACCGCGTCGATTCCCGCGGCTGCGTCGTCGTCCGAGGCCAGCAGATAGGGCATCACCGCGGCATGGGTGCGCATGAGCGAACCGTTGCCCGCCGAGGCCTCCAGCTCCTCGTACGCCGAGATCGCCGCCGCTCGGAAGTCGCGGGCCCGCGGGGCGTAGTGGTCCTCGGTACGGGCGCGGTCGGTGGCCCGCCGGATGACCTGCGAGGTGAGCGCACCGATATCGGGAGTGCCCAGCGACCAGGAGTACCACTCGCGGGCGATCTGGTCCTGCGCGGACTCGACCCGCAGGTCATGGCGGTCCGAGGCCGAGACCGCCGCTTCCAGCACCACGATCGCCATCGACGTGTCGTCCGTCCACTCCCCCGGCTGCCAGTCGAGGATGCCGCCGCCGATCATGTCGATGTCCTCGGACTCGACCACCGGGGCCTGGAACTCATAGGGGGCGCCGAGAGCATCCCCGGTGGCCGCGGCGATCACGGAACCGGCGGCGCGCCGACGCTGCTCAGGGGTCAGGCCCGTCTCCGTGTGCGGTGCGGCATTGATCATCACCTGATCATCGTTCCACACCGTCCTGGGGCACCCTGACCCCAGTACCCTGGTGAGGACTTCGAAGGAGCTCCATGACCGACACCCCCGGCACCCCCGGATCCACCGATCCGCACCGCGCCGATCAGCAGGCTGATCCCCACGCTGATGCCCCTGCCGACTCCCCTGCCGATCTCCACGCCGATCCGCATACCGATCCCCATGCCGATCCGCATGATCACACCGGTCACGACCACCCGCCCACCGGGGCCGACCTCGTGCGGGACCTCGTCAAGAGCCTGTCGGTGCTCGCGCTGGTGATCCCGGTGATCGGGGTGCTCCTGCTGATCGCGATCCTGCCGTTCGCGCCCACCAGCCCGGTGGTCCTCCTGCTCGGCATCGCTCTGGGCGCCGGCCACCTCGCCTCCCTCGTCGCGACCAGCCTGTTCGTGGCCCGCACCCGCAAGCAGCTGGCTGTGAACCCCGGCCTGCTCGCCGTGCGCAGCGGCGTCGAGGAGGCCCTGCGCCTCGCCGCCGTGCTGCTGGCCCTGCTGCTCTGGCCAGGCGACATCCGCGCCGAGCTCGGCGTGTGGATCGGCGCCGGTGCGGCCCTCGTGTGGATCGCCCTGGCCACCGCTCAGACCGTCTCCACACGGCGTCGCATCGCCCGCCCCTCGGACTGGTCCAAGGACGCCGTCTCCACGCTGCTCAACGAGCGCGTGGGCGCCCGCTCGACCATGCTGATGCGCCTGCTGGACATCGTCGGCACCGTCACCTTCCAGGTCGGGGCGACAGTCCTCGTGATCCTCTCCCCCGTGCTGGTGATCGGCACGGCAGTCCTCTCGATCGCCTCTGGTCTGTCCACCCTCGTGCTCCAACGACGCTCCCCGGCAGAGCGGGCCCGCACCCCCTGGGCGTACGCCCCGCTCACGATCGGGCTGCTCACCCTGGCGCTCGGATCGCTGGGCCTGATCACCCTCTGATCCTTCTCAGATCTTTCTCTCTGATCCTTCTCAGATCCTTCTCTGAACCGCAGTTCTTCCACCCCTCGACCACGCAGGAGCCGATGATGACCGCTGCACCCACCGAACCGACCCGCTCGGGACTCGCCCTCACCGAGGTCGACCCCGACATCCGCCTCCAGGACGATCTCTTCGGCCATGTCAACGGACACTGGCTGGCCACCCACGAGATGCCCGCCGACCGCTCGAGCGACGGCGCCTTCCACCAGCTGCGGGACCTCTCCGAGGAGCGGGTGCGCGAGATCATCGAAGAGGCCGCTGCAGATCTGGGCGACAGCACGGGCGACGCGAGCGGCAAGAGCGACCTGAGCGACGTGAGCGATGGAGCCGTGCCGAGCACGGACCACGCCCGCGTCGGCGCCCTGTACCGGATGTTCATGGACACCGAGGCGATCGAGAGCGCGGGCATCGCGCCGCTCGAGGAGCTGCTGGCCACGATCGGCGCGAGCGGGGACCTCGCGGCCATCACCCGCACCATGGCCGCCCCGGATTCCGGTGCCAGCGCCCTGCTCGCCTACGTCTGGACCGACGACCACGACTCCACCAGCTACCAGGTGAAGCTCCACCAGGGCGGCCTGGGCCTGCCGGACGAGTCCTACTACCGCGAGGAGCACTACGCCGAGATCCGGGAGGCCTACGTCGCCCATCTCGCGAACCTCGCCGCTCTCGGCGGCCTGCCGGGCCGCGAGGGGCTGCTCGCCGGGGAGGCCGCCGCCCTCGCCGCCGCGGTGATGGACTTCGAGACCCGCCTGGCCGCCTGCCACGTCGACGTGGTGCGCCTGCGCGACAGCGAGAAGTCCTACAACCCGATGGACACCGCCCAGCGCCGCGAGCTCGCCCCCTCCTTCGAGTGGGACGCGTTCGTCGAGGGCACCGGCGCCCCGACGACGGCCTTCGAGGTCGTCTCCGTCGGCCAGCCGGAGTTCGTCTCCGCCGCGGCCGAGCTGCTCGCCGGCGAGGACCTCGACGTGCTGCGCACCTGGCTCGCCGTCCACACGGTCTCCGGCTACGCCCCCTACCTTCCCGCCGCTCTGGTCGAGGAGGACTTCGCCTTCGCCGGGCGGGTGCTCTCCGGCGCCGAGGAGCTGCGCGAGCGCTGGAAGCGCGGCGTCTCCTTCGTGGAGGGCGCCGTCGGCTTCGCCGTGGGCAAGGAGTACGTGAGCCGTCACTTCCCGCCCGCCCACAAGGAGCGCATGAGCGTGCTGGTCGACGCCCTCATGGACGCCTACCGCAGCTCGATCCAGCAGCTGGAGTGGATGACCCCGGCGACCCGCGAGAAGGCGCTCACGAAGCTCGAGAAGTTCACCCCGAAGATCGGCTACCCCGACTCCTGGCGCGACTACGACGGCTTCGAGATCGTCCCCGGCGATCTGGTCGCGACGGTGCGCGCCTCGCGCCGCTTCGACGCCGAGTTCGAGTACGCCAAGGTGGGCGGCCCGATCGACGAGACCGAGTGGCACATGACCCCGCAGACGGTCAACGCGTACTACAACCCCGGCCGCAACGAGATCGTGTTCCCCGCCGCGATCCTGCAGCCGCCCTTCTTCGACGCCGAGGCCGAGGACGCCGTGAACTTCGGCGGCATCGGCGCCGTGATCGGCCACGAGGTGGGACACGGCTTCGACGACCAGGGCTCGAAGTACGACGGCGACGGCAACCTCGCCTCCTGGTGGACCCCGGAGGACCGCGAGGCGTTCGACGAGCGCGCCGCGACCCTCATCGCGCAGTACTCCGAGCTCTCCCCGCGCGAGCTCGACGACTCCCATCGTGTCAACGGTGCGCTCACCATCGGCGAGAACATCGGCGATCTGGGCGGGCTGTCCATCGCCGTGAAGGCGTACCTCGCGACCACCGGCGCCGACGCCCCGGAGCTCGACGGCTTCACCGGCCTGCAGCGGGTGTTCCTGTCCTGGGCCACCGTGTGGCGCGGCATGAACCGCCCGCAGGAGGGCATCCGTCGCCTCGCCGTGGACCCGCACGCCCCGATGGAGTTCCGCTGCAACACGGTGGTGGGCCACCTCGCCGAGTTCCATGAGGCCTTCGACGTGCGCGAGGGCGACGGGATGTACCGCGCCCCCGAGGACCGGGTGACGATCTGGTGATCATCGACCTCTCGACGGGCGTGCTGTGAGGCCCGACGCCCCGTTCTACGTCGGCACCACCCGGCCCTCCCGGATCGGCTGGACCCGCATCGGCCTGACGGTGCTGGCCGGCGTGATCGCCACGCTGCTGATGTCCTCGCGCAGCAGCGTGGCCGCCGGCCTGCTGATCGCGTTCCTGTTCGTCCTGCTCACGCTGTGGACCTGGATGGGTCAGCATGCGCGGTTCGTGGTCGACGAGCGCGGCCTCACGGTGAGCCTCGGCGGCTTCCTGCCGCGCAAGCCCTGGCCGCTGGCGGACTTCCGCACCGTGCAGTACCGCACGCTGGGGGCCTCCACGGTCGGGGTGACGCTCGGCGGGTACGGCTGGCGTCGGGGCCGGGCCTCCGCGTCCACGGCCGCGGAGCTCACCCCCGTCGGCAGCCGGAAGATCTACACGACCGGCCAGGCGCAGCAGCCGTACCGGCTGCTGGTGACCCGCGCAGGGAAGATGGTCGAGATCGTCGGGCGCTCGGGGACGAACTATGTGATCTCCCCCGAGGACACCGAGGCGACCGCCGCCGCGATCGACCAGGCGATCCGCGCCCGACGGTGACGCGAACCGCGCCCGTCGGTGACGCGAACCGCGCCCGCCGCCGAGACGGCTAGACTGTCGGGGTCATCCACTGACAGGGGAGCACCGCCACGGTGCTGAGAGTGCGCGAACCTGCGCAGACCCTCGAACCTGATCCGGCTCGCACCGGCGTAGGGAGTCGGGACATCCGCGCGGGGCCACCGGTCCTGTGCGCCCCTTCCGTGCAGATGGAAGGAGAAGTGATGACGCGTTTCCGCACCCTCGACCTGATGGTCACCGTGCTGATCGGGGCGGCCTTCGGGGTCGCCTATCTGGGATACGGGCAGCTGTACACGCTGATCGGTCCGTTCACCGCCGCCTTCAAGCCGGCCGAGGGGCTGCTCGCCGGGATCTGGTTCCTGCCGGGCATCCTCGCCGCGCTGCTCGTGCGCAAGCCGGGCGCCGCTCTGTTCGCCGGGCTGCTGGCCGCGGTGCTCTCGATGCTGCTGGGCAGCCCGTGGGGCTGGGGCACCGCGATCTCCGGGCTGATGCAGGGCGGCGGCGTCGAGCTCGCGTTCCTGCTCACCCGCTATCGGCGCTTCACGCTCCCGGTCGCGATCCTCGGCGGGCTGCTCGCCGCCGTCCTGGAATGGGGCTGGGAGAAGGTCATCTACTACCCCGAGATGAGCTGGCCGTTCTCCCTGGCCATGCTGGGGGCGTTCCTGGTCTCCGGGGCGCTGCTGTGCGGTGTGCTGGGCTGGGCGGCATCCCGCGCCCTGGCGGCGACCGGCGCGGTGGACTCCCTGCCCTCCGGTCGTGAGCATGCCCGCATCGCCGAGGCCTGAGACGGAGAGCTCGCCGATCTCCCCGATCACCCCGATCGCTCCGGTATCGCTGGACGGCCTCACCTGGCGCCCGCTCACCCGGCGGGAGCCGACGATCGCTGGGCTGGATCTCGTGATCCCTGCCGGCCAGCGCGTGCTGCTGGCCGGGGCGAGCGGGAGCGGCAAGTCGACGGTGCTGCGCGCCCTCGCGGGTCTGCTGGACGAGGAGACCGGCGAGGGCAGCGGGCTGGTCCCGCCCCCGCGACGGCCCGGCGAGCGCGGACTGCTGCTGCAGAACCCCACCCATGCGCTCGTGGCCGCGACCATCACGAGGGATGCCGCCTTCGGACCGGAGAACGCCGCCCTGGACCGCCCGGAGATCCACCGCCGCGCCGAGGACGCCCTCGCGTCGGCCCGGGGCGATCTGGATCCCTCCCGCGCCCCGCTGGATGTCAGCGGCGGACAGCAGCAGCGCATCGCCCTGGCCGGGTCGCTCGCGCTGGGTCCCGATCTGCTGCTGCTCGACGAGCCGACGAGCATGCTCGACCCCGCGACCGCACAGGAGGTGCGCACGGCGATCCTCGAGGCCGCCGAGGGCCGCACCCTCGTGCTCGCCGAGCACCGCATCGAGCCCTGGCTGCCCCACGTCGACCGGCTGGTGGTGCTCGGCGACCAGGCCCGGATCCTCGCCGACGGGGACCCGGAGGAGGTGCTGCGGGAGCGGCGGGAGGTGCTCGTCGAGGCGGGGGTGCTGGTCGAGACGGAGGCGCTGGAGGACGTCGCGACGTCGGCTGCACCGCAGCACGGGGCCCCGGCAGAGGCTCCAGACGGTGCTCCGGTGGCGTCACTGCACGGGGTGACGGTGCCGACGCGCGGGCTCTGCGCGCCGGTCGATCTCGCTGTGCACGCCGGGCGGATCACTGCGCTCACCGGCCCCAGCGGGGCGGGCAAGACCACCCTTCTGCGCACGCTGCTCGGTGCCGCCACTCCGGAGATCGGCACCGTGCACCGCCCGCCGCGCGAGAGGATCGCCTCGGTCCCCCAGGACCCCGAGCACTCCTTCGTCGCCGCCACTGTGCGCGGCGAGCTGCTGGCCTCCCCCTGGGCGGACGACGAGGACCTGGCCGACGAGCTGCTCGCACGCGCCGACCTCGCCCACCTCGCCCGGGCCCATCCCTCCCGCCTCTCCGGCGGGGAGCAGCGCCGCGTCGCGATCGCCGCCGCCCTGGCCCAGCAGCCGTCCCTCCTGGTGCTCGATGAGCCGACCGTGGGGCTCGATGCCCGCCGCCGAGGCGCCGTGCTGGACCTGCTGGACGAGGCGAGCCGCCGAGGCTGCGCCGTGCTGGTCGCCACCCACGACGCCGAGCTGATCGCGCGGGCCGATGACCACCTCCAGCTGCCGGGCTCCGCGCAGGACGAGCTGCCCCCGGTCCCCCGCCGACGGATCCCGGCCGACGCCCTGAACCCGCTGACGCTGAGCCTGATCGGGATCCTCTCCGCGATCGGCTCCTTCGCCGTGCACAGCTGGCAGGGCGGGCTGCTCTCCCTCGTGCCGATCGTGCTGCTGGCGCCGCTGGCCGTGCGCTCGGTGCGAGGCGCAGCGCTGCGGCTCACCCCGATCCTGCTCTCCGCCGCAGGCCTCGCCTGGACCACGGCCCTGCTGGGCGAGGCCCCCGCGCTGTCCGGACCGGCCTGGCTGCTGGGCCTGCGGGAGGCGGCGCGGATCACGGTGTTCGTCGCCCCGGGAGTGCTGGCGCTGGGCAGCGTCGAGGCGACCGCCCTCGGGGACGCCCTCGGCGGCCGCCTGCGACTCCCTGCACGGCCGGTCGCCGCCGCCGTGGTCGCGCTGGTCCGCGCGGGGCACCTGGGCCGGCAGTGGGAGATCATCCTGCGCACCCGCATCCAGCGCGGGCTCGGTTCCGCGGCCTCCCCGCGGCTGCTCGCGAGCGCGACCCTCGCCCTGCTGGTGGTCACGCTGCGCGGCGCGGAGCAGCAGGCGCTCGCGATGGACGCCCGCGGCTTCGCGACGGCGACGCATCGCACCTGGGCGGAGCCCAGCCGGTTCGGCCGGGCCGACGTGCTCGGCCTGCTGCTCGCGATCGGGTTCCTGGGCTGGCCGCTGCTGGCCGAGCTGCTCGTCTCGCGCTGAGGCGACACGGGCCGGTGGTGGCCGTAGCCTGGGGCGATGAACCAGAACTCAGAGGGCCCCGGGCCGCTGCCGGAGGAATCACCAGCACAGGACGAGGCGGTCGTCGCGCTCGCCCAGTCGATGCTCGACGCCGCCCGACGCGGGGACTCCGCGCAGCTGCTGCCGCTGATCGACCAGGGAGCCCCGGTGGACCTGCGCGACGGCGACGGCAACTCCCCGCTCATGCTCGCCGCCTATCACGGGCATGCAGAGCTCGTGGCCGAGCTCGCGGCCCGCGGTGCCGATGTGGACCTGGCCAACGACCGCGGTCAGTCACCGCTCGCGGGCGTCGCCTTCAAGGGCTACACCGACGTCGCACAGGCGCTGCTGCAGGCCGGGGCCGACGCCGATCTCGGTGCCCCCAGCGCCCGCGAGACCGCCCAGTACTTCCAGCGTGCGGAGATCATCACGCTGCTCGAGCAGCAGGGCTGACGCTCGGTCGAGGTGGGCTGACGCTCAGTCGCTCGGGTGGGCTGACGCTCAGTCGCTCGGGTGGGCTGACGCTCAGTCGCTCGGGTGGCGGAACACCATCGGCACGTGCTCGATCCCGGCCTCGAGGAACACGGGCCCGACGGTCTCGAAGCCCATCCCTTGGTACCAGGTCTCGAGGTAGGCCTGACCGTCGATGTGCACCGGCTGCTCCGGGGCGAGCTGAGCGGTGAGATCGAGGGCGGCGCGCATGATGCGGCCACCGAATCCCGCGCGGCGCTCCTGCGCCCGCACCGCCATCCGCCCGATGCGCATCGACCCATCGCTCTCCCGCAGCACCCGCACGTGCGCGGCGGGCTCCCCCTCCAGTCCCGCGGCGTCCGCCTCGGAGCCCGGCACCTCGATCCACAGCAGGGTCGTGGTCGGCTCCAGGTCCCGGCCGTCGAGGTCCGGATCGGTGGCCTCCTGCTCGATCGAGAAGACGTCCTGGCGCAGCTTCGCCAGCAAGTACAGGGTGCGAGGATCGATGTCGGCGACAGCCGACCGCTGGAGCCGGAGTCTGGTATCGGGGGTGCGAGGTGCTGCGGTCATGGCGACACGGTACGGGACAGCTGGTCACGGGCCGGTCTCGGAGCGGTCTTGGAGCGGTCTCGGAAAGCAGCATCGAGATGCACGTGACCGCAGGTGGGCGCCGCTGACCCCGCTCAGGAGTTCTGCGCGACCAGTCGCGCCATCGCCGCGCGCCACTGCTCCACCATGCGCAGGCCGCCATGGCCCTCGTCCTCGATCATCACGAGCTCGCTGCCCGGCCACGCCCGGTGCAGCTCCCAGGCGGTGATCGCCGGGCCGGAGACGTCTCGCCTCCCGTGGATCAGCACGCCCGGGATCCCGGCCAGGCGGGGCATCCCGCCGAGGAGTCCGGAGCCCGGTTCCGCGCCCCAGGGCACCGCCCAGTCGGCGACGAAGCCGTCGTGCGCCCAGTAGTGGGTGACCAGACGGGCGAACGCACGACGCTCGACGCACTGCTGCTCGTCGGCCGGTTCCTGCGGGCGCGAGATCTCGACCGCGCCGGTGCCGATCCGGATGTGCTCGTCCTCCCAGGTCATCCAGGCCTCCGCGGCGGCGTCGACGAGCGCCGGGGCAGCATCGGAGTCGCTGGGCGTGAGCAGCCGACGATAGGCCTCGACCAGGCGCTGTCCGGTGCCCCGGCGGTAGGAGGTGTGCCGCTCGGCGAAGGTGGCCAGGGCGTCCCACCCTTCCGGGAACACGGCCCCGATCCCCTCGGTGATCCAGTCCACCTCCCGACGGCTGGTGCTGGTGACCGCGAACAGCACCACCCCGAGCACCCGCTCCGGGTGCGCCTGGGCGTAGGCCAGCGCCAGAGTGCTCCCCCACGAGACGCCCTCGACGATCCAGGCAGAGATCCCGAGGTGCTCGCGCAGCAGCTCGAGGTCCGCGACGAGGTGGGTTGTGGTGTTCGCCGAGAGATCCGTCCCGCCGACGTCTCCGGCCGACGGGGTGGAGCGCCCCGCGCCCCGCTGGGAGAGCCCGATGATCCGAGCCCGGTCGACCGGGGCGCTGCGTCGGTAGCCGGGGCTCAGGCGACCGCCCGGCCCGCCGTGGAGGTAGAGGACGGGCACGCCGTCGCGGTTCCCGCTCTCCTCCCAGAAGATCTCGTGACCGTCTCCGACGGCGAGCAGGCCGTCGGCGAGGACAGGGAGAGGCGCAGGGCCCGAGGTGCTTACCTGACCTGACGTGTTCATCCGGGGAGTCTACGGACGCTCCGCGAGCGCCCAGGGCGCCGCCGGGTGCTCCCGGGTCCAGGTCGCGCGGCGGGAGCGGACGCTCTGGCAGCGGGGGCACCAGAACACGGTGCGGGCGGCCATGTCGGCGCTGCGGATCACGGTGCCGCAGACACGGCACGGCAGGGTCTGGCGGTGGTAGACGTAGAACGACTTCTCGCGGGGCACGACGTCCGGGTCCTCGTCGCCGTTCTGGCGGGTGCCGCGGGAGCGCTCGAGGATCCGCGCCTCGATGTCGCGGTGCTCGGGCTGGGTGGTGACGATGCGGCCGGTGCGCGCCCCGTACTCCATGAGCGGCACCAGATCCTCCCAGATCTCCTCGACCATCCCGCGGGTCAGGTCGCGGCCCGGCACGGTCGGGTCCAGGCGGGCGCGGAACAGCACCTCGGCGCGGTAGATGTTCCCGATCCCCGCGATGACGTCCTGGTTCATCAGCAGCACCCCGATCGCGGTGCGAGAGGCGAGCACCCGGTCCACGAAGCGGCGCGGGTCCGCATCGGCCCGCAGCGGATCCGGTCCCAGACGGTCGATCACGGCCTGCCTGCCGGCGGCGTCGACCACTTCGCAGGCGGTGGGGCCGGTGAGATCGGCGAGGCCGTGGGCACCGGCGATCCGCAGGCGTGTCGTCGGCCGCGGCACGATCCGCCGCCAGTCCACGACACCACCGTCGGCTCCGCCGTCGAGACCCTCCTCGCGCTCCCCGACCCGCACCCTCGGGGCGCCGATCGCGTGCGCGGAGGCGAAGCCCTCGTCCCCGGCGAAGGTCCACGAGCCGTACAGGCCCAGGTGCACGCGCACATACCTCGTCACCGGCGCACCGGGCTCGACGGAGGCGTCCGGGATGAAGGCGAGGAAGAGGTGCTTGCCCACGGCCTCGGCGTCCGCGAGCACCCAGCCGTCGAGGTCCGCCGCCTCGGAGAACCGGCCCTGCGGACTGGACGTGCGGACCCTCTGATCGCCGAAACCGGCCCGCAGCGCCGCTGCGAGCCGGTGGACGGTGTGCCCCTCGGGCATCAGGCGCCTGCGGGCGCGGCTGCGGTGTCGGACCCGTAGCCGCCGGTCTCCTCGTAGCGGGCCATGAGGTCGATGCGGCGCTGGTGGCGCTCCTCGCCGGTGAACGGCTCGGCGAGGAACAGGTCGATGAGGGCCTCGAGCTCGTCCTCGGAGTGCTGGCGCGCCCCGACGGAGATCACGTTGGCGTCGTTGTGCTGGCGGGCCAGGCGCGCGGTGTCCTCGTTCCAGACCAGGGCGGCGCGCACCCCCGTCACCTTGTTCGCGGCGATCTGCTCTCCGTTGCCGGAGCCACCGATGACGATCCCCAGCGAGCCGGCATCCGCCACGACGGCCTCGCCGACATCGGTGCAGAACGGCGGGTAGTCGTCGAGGGCGTCTAAGGCGTGGGCACCGTGGTCGGTGACCTCGTGGCCCTTGTTCTGCAGCGCTGCGACCAGGCGGTTCTTCAGCTCGAAGCCGGCGTGGTCGGTACCGATGTGCACATGCATGGGGTGATGTCTCTTTCTCTGGTTCTCAGCGGGACTGTTCTCAGGAGCGGCGACGACGGGCGTCGCGGTCAGCGGTCAGCGGTCAGCGGTCAGCGGTCAGCTGAAGTCGATGCCGCCGGTGCGGGAGCGCTTGAGCTCATAGAAGCCGTCGAGGGTGGACAGCGTCTCCAGAGCGTCGAAGAGGCGGCCGGCGTCCTCGCCCTTGGGCGACGGGGACACGACGGGGCCGAAATAAGCTGTGCCGGACTGAGCGGTGCCGTCGCCGCCGAAGGAGATGACCGGGGTGCCGACCTCGTCGCCGACCCGGGAGATCGCGCTGTCGTGCGAGGCGCGCAGGGCGACGTCGGTCGCGTCGCCGGCGACCGGCTCGTAGACGTCGATGAGCTCGGCGGGCAGCTCGGCGGCCTCGAGGGCGGCGACGGCGACCGCACGACGGTCGTCCTGCTGACCGCCGACGTGATACCGCTCACCCCAGGCGGTGTACCAGCGCGCGAAGGCCTCGGAGCCCTGCGTGCTCACGATCTGGATCGCGAGCCGTGCCGGGCCCCAGGAGTCGTCGAGCATCCGGCGGTAGTCCGCATCCAGATCGCGGCCCTCGTTGAGCACGGAGAGCGACATGACCGAGTAGGTCGGAGCGATATCGCGCACCTTCGCGGCGTGGAGCAGCCACCGGCTGGTCATCCAGGCGAAGGGGCAGACAGGATCGACGAAGAGCTCGACAGGACGTGCACTCACGGCAGGATTCCTTCCCTCAGGGCAATGACAGGACCATTCTCTCACCGCCCCCGGGGAAATGCTGTTGCGCCTTCTGCTCCGTGGCTGTTGGATCATCAGGTGCTCCTCGCGTCGTCCCCCACCCCTTCCGCCCCCGCTCCCACGCGCGGGGTGATGCGCTCGATCGTCCGCAACCACCGCCGCTCGATCCCCTGGATCATGGCGCTCTCCTTCGTCGTCGAGGGCGTGGACATGCTGGTCCCCGTCCTCATGGGCCTGATCATCGACGCGGGGATCGTGCAGGGCAGCCTGCGGATCACCGTGGGCGGCGCGATCGGCATCTTCGTGCTGCGCCTGCTGAGCACCTGGGCCTGGACGGTCATGTTCGAGGCCAGCCAGCGCGCCCGGATGTTCGAGCGTCACCGGTTGCGCGTCGCCGTGACCGCGGCGGTGCTGGACCCGCGCTCCCGCCAGGTCGAGCGGCCCGCCGGCGAGGTGCTCTCCATCGCCACCTCGGACGCCGACAAGGCCTCGGACATCATGGACATGCTGCCCTGGGCCTTCCCCGCCTCGGCCGTGGTCGTGGCCGCGGGCGTCTGGCTCGCGATCCTCGACCTGTGGCTGGGCTTCGCGACGCTCGTGGGCATCATCGTCATGGTCGTCGTGGTGCGGGTGATCAGCCCGGTGCTGTCCGCGCGCTACGACGCCCAGCAGTCGAAGTCGGCCGACGCCGCCGCGACCGCGACGGACCTGGTCCATGGCCTGCGCGTGCTCCAGGGCCTCGGGGTGCAGAGCAGGGCGCGCGCCCAGTACCGCCGTCGCTCCCGCACGGCGCTCGACGCCGCGCTGGTCAACGCCCGCTTCTCCGGAGTCTCGAGCGGTCTGACCACCCTGGTCACCGCGGCCATGATGGCGGCCGTCGTGATCATCGCGTCCCAGCGGACCGTCGCCGGGGACATGACCATCGGCACCCTCATCGCCGTGGTGGGCGTGGCCCGCTCGAACATGGGCATGCTGCAGGGCCTCTCGGGGCTGCCCGTGTGGTGGGCGAGCATGTCCACCTCCGCGCGGCGCGTCCGGGACCTGCTGGCCGATCTGGGCCGGGAGATCGACGACCCCGAGCTCGCCGTGGAGCGCCTGGCGCTCGCGCGTGACGAGCGCGGGGAGCGGAGCCCCGGCGAGCGCCGTCCGGGAACCGGTGGCCTGCAGCTGCGCGGCCCCGACAGCGGATCCCTGCGGGGCCTGGACCTCACCGTGCCCGATGGAGAGGTCGTCGCCATCGCCTGCGCTGATGCCCGGGACGCCGATGCGCTGATCGAGGCGATCGCCGGCCGCACCGAGCAGCCTGTCGTGCTCCTGGGCGGCGACGAGGTCACCCCGGGGAACCGCTTCACCACCCGGGCGGACCTGCTCGTCGAGCCCCACGTCGTGGACCTGTTCGACGGCACGCTGCGCGAGCAGCTCGCCACCCGTGCCCCCGAATCGGTGCTCGCCCCGCCCACGGACGGCTCCGATCCCGATGCCTGGGCCGATGCCGCCCTGCACGCGGCCGGCGCCGACGACCTGCTGCGGATCCTGCCCGAGGGCTATGACACCCGCATCCTGGACCGCGGCGCGAACCTCTCCGGCGGGCAGCGTCAGCGCATCGCCCTGGCCCGAGCGGTCGCCGCCGATGCGCCCGTGCTCGTGCTGCACGACCCGACCACCGCGGTCGACGCCGTCACCGAGCAGGCGATCGCCGAGGCCCTGGTGGCCGCGCGTCGCGCCCCCGACCGCGCGACGCTGCTGGTGACGAGATCGCCCGCCCTGCTGCGCGCGGCCGATCGCGTCTCCTTCGTCAGCGCCGGCGGCCTCGCCGGGCACGGCACCCACGACGACCTCATGGACCACGACGACTACCGGAAGATGGTGCAGCGATGACCGCCGACCTCAGCATCGTCGACTGGGACGCCGACCCCGAGGAGCTGCTGGAGAGCGACGCCACCGCGCGTCGCCAGCTCGACGAGCACGCCCAGATCCTTCCCATCGCCACCGTCGGCGTCTCGGTCCGCCATCTCGCCGGCAGGCTGCGCCGCTTCTGGCTGATGACGACGCTGACCCTGCTGGTCGTGACCGCCGGCGCGGTCGCCGCGGCGTGGATGCCGCGCCTGATCGGCACCACCGTCGACCTGGTCCAGAACGGGGCCGGCTCCGACGCGATCTGGCGTCAGGGCGCCCTGATCATGCTCGCCGGGGTGCTGCAGGCCGCCTTCTCCGCGCTCGGATGGGCGCTGGTCAGCGGTCTCGGACAGCGGGTGCTCGCCGGGATGCGCGAGGACGTCATCGACCGCGCCCTCGACCTCCCTGCCCAGAGCATGGAGGTCACCGGGATCGGCGACGCCCTCTCCCGGGTCGCCGACGACGTCGACGTCACCGCCCGCGCGGTCAACAACGTGGTCCCGAACCTGATCCAGATGGGCTTCTACGTCACCGTGACCCTGGTCGGCATGGTGGCCCTCTCCCCCTGGCTGCTGCTCCTCGTGGTGCTCGTGGTGCCGATGTACCTGATCAGCGCCCTGTGGTATCTGCGCAAGACCGCTCCCATCTACCGGCGCGAGCGCGTCGCGATGGGCGCCCGCGCCCAGGGCCTGCTCTCGGCCATCCACGGCATCCCCACCGTCCACGCCTACGGCATCGAACGTCGCGAGACCCGTCACGTCGCCGTCCTCTCGGAGACGGCCGCCGTGCTCGGCATGCGCGTCATGACCCTCGTGACCCGCCTGGTGAAGATCGTGGTGTGGCCGGAGAACCTCTCGATCGCCCTGGTGCTCGTGCTGGGCTACGTCATGGTCCACGTGGGCGGCGCACCGATCGGCCTGGTCACCGCAGCCGCGCTGTACCTGATCAGCCTGCTCTGGCCGATGATGAACCTCATCTTCTCCCTGGACGACGTGCAGTCCGCGGCGGCGAGCCTGACCCGGATGGTGGGAGTCATCGAGTCGATCGACCTGGCCTCCTCCCCCGGTGACGAGAAGCCCCTGGACGCGTCGATCCGCCTCGAGGACGTCTCCCACGCGTACGGCACCGACCAGGACGGCGAGGAGCGGATCGTGCTGCGGCCGATCGACCTCGACATCGCCCCCGGCGAGGTGGTGTCCCTGGTGGGTGCCTCCGGCGCCGGCAAGTCGACGCTCGCGGCGATCATCGCCGGAACCCTCGAGCCCCGTCATGGCCGGGTGCTGCATGGCGGCGCGGACCTCACCCGGGCCGACATCGAAGCGGGCCGCGCCCATTCCTCGATCGTCAGCCAGGACGTCCACGTGTTCCGGGGGACCCTGCGCGAGGATCTCCGCCTGGCGAGCCCGACGGCGACCGACGAGGAGCTGTGGGCGGCGCTGGAGCGGGTGGACGCCACGGTCTGGGCCGATCGTCTCCCGCGCGGTCTGGACACCGAGGTCGGCGAGAAGGGCGAGCGGCTCACGGCCGAGCAGTCCCAGCAGCTGGCCCTGGCCCGCATCTCCCTCCAGGACCCGGCGGTGCTGGTGCTCGACGAGGCCACGGCCGACGAGGGCTCCTCCGGAGCCCGAGTGCTCGAGCGCGCCGCCCTCGAGGTGGCGAGGGGTCGCACCACGATCATCGTCGCCCACCGTCTGTCCCAGGCGATGGTCGCCGACCGCATCCTGGTGATGGCCGACGGCAGCGTCGTGGAGCAGGGCTCCCATGACGAGCTCGTCGGGCGCGGCGGGGTCTACGCCCGGCTGTGGGAGGCCTGGGCCGGCTGAGGCGGCTGAGGCGGCTGAGGCGGCTGAGGCGGCTGAGGCGGCTGAGTTGGCTGTCAGCGGCGCCGCAGGCGCAGCACCAGCACCCCGGCCACCCCGGTCACCGCCGCCATCAGCGTGAGCAGACCGGCTGCGACGAACAGGGCGACGCGCCCCAGAGCGCCGTCGAGACCGAGGAACCCGCCCGGGGAGGAGCCCGAGGTGGTGTCCCCGAGCTCGAGCACGGTGCCGTCGGCGGCATCCGCTGCGACGTCCCCCTCGACCTCGAGGGTGAGGATGAGGGTGACCGGCTCGTCACCGGCGGGGTCGGCGCCGGCCGCCCGCTGCAGGCGGTGGAGCTGGATCGTGTGCGTCCCGGGCAGCCAGGCGGACTGCACCCCGGACAGTTCCGAGCTGCGGTTGCCGCGATCCACCGGGGCGGACATACCGCCGCCGACGATCGAATCGTAGTCGGACAGCTGCCAGGAGCCGCCGCCGACCGTCACGGTCTCCCGCGCGGCGTTGAAGGCGAGGAGGGAGAGCTCCCCCGCACCCTCGGGCTGGGAGGTGATCTCGGTGCGCCACCGCAGACGCTGCCCCTCCTGCACCGGGATCCGGACCAGTCCGCTCTCCCCCGGCACCAGCTCGACGACGTACGAGCCGGGCTCGAGCGGGGTCGCCGACGCGAAGGAGCGGCCCAGCTCGATGGGCTCGTCCGTGGTCGGGGCGACCGGTGAGGCGCCGTCGTCCTCGATCTCCTCGTCCACCGACGGTGACCCGCCGCCGATGCCCGAAGGCTGGATCGCGACCTGGATCTCCACCGGCAGGGGCTCGTCGGCCGCGCGCAGCCCGGTGCGGGTGACCTGGACGAACAGCTCGGTGCCCGTGCACCCGTCCGGGCCCACCGCGCCGGAGATCGCGCTCGTGGTGATCGGGCCGTCGCCGGTCATCGTCGCGCCGGAGCTGGACGCGCCGCCGTCGTCGCAGCTGTCGCCCCCGGCTGTCAGGTAGGAGATCCGCAGGTCCAGGCCCTCGTAGCCCTCGGGCAGGCCGTCGGGGTAGGGCGGCGCGGCGATCGTCGCGGCGGTGCGCACCCGCTGCCCGTCCTCGACCGTGACCCGGTAGTACTTCGTGGTGCCGTCCCCGAACTCCTCCTGCGCGCCCTGCGCGAAGCTGTCGAGGTGGATCCCGGGCGCGACGGCCACCGCCTGGGCGAGGGATCCTCCGCCCTCGACCTGCTCCCCGTCGGCCGCATAGGCGTAGGCGGGCAGCTCGGCGTCGGGGGTCGGGTCCGCGAGTGCCGCAGTCGGCGCAGCGACCAGGACGGGACCGCCGACGAGCAGGGAACCGCCGACCAGCACGAGGGACGCCGCGAGCAGAGCGGACAGCGGCCCACGGTGGTCTGCTCGGCGGGTCATACGCGCTCCTCGGGGTCGGTCGGGGCATCGGGTTCGGGGCGGCCCGGCAGGTCAGGGCGGCCCGGCAGGTCAAGGCGATCAGGGCGGTCAGGACGGTCAGGACGGTCAGGACGGTCAGGACCTGCGGGCGACATCCTATTTGCCATCTCGAACGCTGCCGTCACCTCCGGGTGCGGTGCCCTAGCATGACCACCATCATGTCCGATGTCATCGCCGGCCGCATCGAGCTGCTCGATCCCCTCGCCCGAGGCGCCTCCGGGTCGCTCTGGCGTGCGATCGATCGGCGGTACGGCGCGATCTGCGCGGCCAAGGTCATGCGCCAGCGCGACGGCGCCGAGGTGCTGCGCTTCGTGCGCGAGCAGACGGTCGGCACCGCCCAGGGCCTGGGCGCCCACCCGCACCTCCTGCCCCCGTACACCTGGGTCGCGGAGGACGACACGGTCGTACTGGTGATGCCCCTCGTGCACGGCGGCACCTTGGCCGGGGCCCTCGCCGACCACGGGGCGCTGTCCCCCTCGCTGGTGGCTCAGCTGCTGCGGCAGCTGCTGGACGCCCTCGACGCGATGCACACCTCCCAGTGGGTGCACCGCGACGTGAAGCCCGCGAACCTGCTGCTCGATGCCACCGGGGACGGTGCTCCGCACCTGCTGCTCGCGGACTTCGGCATCGCGCTGCACGTGAGCGACGTGCGCCTGACCGAGACCGGCTTCGTGCACGGCACACCCGGGTTCATGGCCCCGGAGATCCTCGCGGGCGGAGGGACCTCCGCCGCACAGGACGTGTGGGCGGCGGCGGCCTGCGCGCTCGAAGCCCTGGCCCCGCTGCCTCCGCGGGAGCGCCCCTCGCCGTCGACGGCTCCGCAGAGGGTCACCGACGCCCTGTCAGGCAGCTCCGATCCGGCGGCGGCACCACTCGGGGAGCTCCTGCGCGCGATGCTCGCGACGGATCCGGCCCGGCGCCCGTCGGCCGCGCGGGCCCGCGACACGATCCCTCTCCTGGCGGAGCCCGTCTCCGCCTGGTCCCGCACCGCCGAGGGCGAGCGCTTCGAGGTCGTCGACCGGATCGAGGCGGGCGGCGAGCTGCGTGAGGTGCCGCTGGACGGTCCGGCGTCGCTCGCCGGCCTCGCACCCGGCCTCCATGAGCGGCTCCAGGCCCGATCGGGGCCGGCCGGCGGTTCTGTCGGCTCCGCGGGTTCCGCCGGGGCCGACGGGCGCAGCGCTCCGAGCCCGGATCGTCGC
Organism: Brachybacterium sp. AOP3-A1-3; assembly: GCF_052378285.1. NCBI lineage: Bacteria > Bacillati > Actinomycetota > Actinomycetes > Micrococcales > Dermabacteraceae > Brachybacterium > Brachybacterium sp. AOP3-A1-3. Next base: position 45,839 of record NZ_JBQSXM010000007.1, read on the forward strand.
CCTGCCCCTGGTCCACAGCGCACGGCCGCGGGTCCGCAGCGCACGGCCGCGGGTCCCCAGGGCGCCACGGAGCTGTTCGTGCACGAGGCGACCCCTCAGGATCCCCACGCCCAGCGGCCCGTCCCGAACCACGTCCCGAACCACGTCCCGGACGACGCCCCGAACCAGGTCCCGGACGACGCACGACCCTCACCCCGTCCCTCACCGACGCAGGCACCCCGCTCCCGGCGCGGTGCCTGGGTCGGAGTGCTTCTGCTGGTGATCTCGCTGCTGTGCCTGATCGGTGCCGGCGCGCTCGTGTGGACGGCCCTGGGCTGACCCCTGGCACAGGGAGTGGCACCGAGGCAGAGGTGAGCAGAGCTTCAGGAGCTGCTGGGGCGAGCGCTCGAGTGACCGAGCCGGCTCGTCGGGCGCTGCTGGTGCGCCCAGGGCGTCACCGCCCGGCGCGCACCAGCCCGGACTCGTAGGCGGCGACCACGAGCTGGGTGCGATCGCGGAGCATCAGCTTGGAGAGCATGCGGGAGACATGGGACTTCACCGTCTGCTCGGCCATCACCAGCTCCTGGGCGATCTCCCGGTTCGCGAGCCCGCGCGCCACCAGCAGCAGCACGTCGATCTCGCGCTCCGTGAGCGCCGCCAGGCTCGCCTCGTCCCGCGCGCTGCGCTCGGGACGCGCCACGAAATCGGCGATCAGAGCCCGGGTGACGCGGGGCGCGAGCAACGAATCGCCACCCGCGACGACACGCACCGCCTGGACGAGCTCGTCGGGTGTGGAATCCTTGAGCAGGAACCCGCTCGCGCCGGCCCGCAGCGCGGCGAACACATACTCATCGGCATCGAAGGTGGTCAGCATGATGATCTTCGGAGGCGTCCCCGGCATCGCGAGCACCATGCGGGTCGCATCCAGGCCCCCGACGTGCGGCATGCGGATATCCATCAGCACCACATCGGGGCGCAGACGGCGCACCACCTCGACGATCCCGGCCCCGTCACCCGCAGTGCCCACCACCTCGATCCCGTCCTGCGCATTCAGCAGCGCCTCGAAGCCGCCACGGATCATCGACTGGTCGTCGACGATCAGCACACGGATGACAGCCTGCTCAGGGGGAACCATGGCGCCACAGTATCCCCGCTTCCCGAGAGGACCCCTGGGTGTTCCTCGTTCCTGATCGACACAGCCTGCGCCGCCTGGGCCACGACCTCGCCTTCGTGCTGCCGGGCCTCGCCCTGACCCTGCTCGCGATCGCGGTGCTGCTGCCCCTGGCCGCGGTCTCCGCCGCCCTCGCCATCGTCTGGATCGGAGTGGTGCTGTTCCCGCTCACCCTGGCTCTGGCCTCGGTGTACGCGCAGCTCGATCGTGCCCGCCTGAGGCGCTGGGGCGTCGAGATCAAGCCTCCGAGCTATCGGCCCCGAGGGCGCGGTCCCCGCGGACTGCTGCGTCTGGTCACCGATCCGCGTCGCTGGCTCGACCTGGCCTTCGAGGCCCTCATCGCCCTCCCGGTGCGCGTGCTGACCGTCGGGGTCACGCTCGCCTGGGCGGCGCTCGCCCTGGCCGGCCTCAGCTACTGGCTGTGGGGGCGGGCGCTGCCACCAGGCGGCACCCCGGTTCCCGGCCAGTGGTCCCTCGCCCTGGTCCTCGGCCTCGCACTGGCCCTCTCCTTCCCGGCGATGGTGCGTGCGCTGGCGCTCCTGGACGTCGTGGTCTCCGTGCCGCTGCTCGGCGGGGCGGTCCCGGGATCCCGCCGCCGCGGCTCTCCCGCACCACCCAAGGTGCTCACCGTCGACGCCGGGCTGCGGGAAGGTGCATGGACCTGGATGACGGTCGCCTTCATCAGCTTCGTGCTGGTGGTGGTGAGCTGGCCGGTCACGGCCAGCCTGTACTCCGTGCACCCGGCCGTGGCGATGCTGGTGTCGATCGCCGCCGCCCTCGCCGGAGTGCTGGCCGTGCGATGGCCGTGGGCCGGACTCTCCCTGAGCATCGTCGCAGCGGCCGCGACGATCCTGGTCACGGCGTCGGCCTCGGAGGGCCTCCCCTGGCCGTGGCCGGTGACCGCCCTGCTGGCCCACTGCCTGACCCTCACCGTGCTGGCGGTCTTCCACCGCTGGTTCTGGGCGGTCTCGACCTGGTCCGGCGGCGCTCTGCTCACCCTCATCTCCCTGATGATCTCGGAACCCGCCATCCGGGCGGACGACTCGCTGCGAGTCGTCACCACCAACGGCGTGGTGCTGGTGGCGATCAGCGGCGGCGTGGTGCTGCTGGGGATCACCGTGCGCCAGTGGTTGCTGATCAGCTCGCAGGTCGAGGAGGCGCAGTCCCGGGGCGCCGACCAGATGCGTCGGCGCTACGAGCTCGAGGAGCGCAGCCGCATCGCGCGCGAGCTGCACGACGTGGTGGCGCATTCGATGTCGGTCATCACCGTGCAGGCGGGCACCGCGAAGTTCCGGCTCTCGGGTCTCGATGCCCAGACCGAGCAGGAGTTCGAGGACATCGCCGCCTCCTCCCGGCAGGCGCTCGGGGAGATGCGCTCGCTGCTGGCGACCCTGCGCACCGACGACGCCCTCGACGACATGCCGATGCCCGGTCTGGCCGACGTCGCCGAGCTGGTCGAGGCGAGCCGCGCCACGGGTGCCTCGATCAGCGCGGACCTAGTCGCGGTGGAGGTCCCCCCGACAGTCGGCCTGACCGCCTACCGGGTGGTGCAGGAAGCGATGAGCAACGCGTTGCGCCATGCGCACGGCGCCGCGATCGCGGTGTCGGTCTCTGTCTCCGAGGCCCCGCAGAGAGCACTGCTGGTGGACGTCTCCAATGTCGCGCCCGAGTCCGAGCAGGACCATATCCCCGGATCCGGGCTGGGTCTGGCAGGCATCCACGAGCGGGTCTCCGCCCTCGGGGGCTCCGTGCACGCAGGGCCCACGCCCGACGGCGGATATGCGATCTCCGCGCAGATCCCGATCGTGCACCCCCTACCCCGGTAGGGGGTGCAGGTTCGCTCCGAGGAGGGACGCAAGGAGGTATGCCTCAGCAGTAGCGTCATCGGCATGACGACCACTGCACAGCGGCCTCCGGCCCAGACTCGGCCTCCGGTCCGGTCTCGGGCCGCAGCCCAGACCAAGGACTACTTCGAGCTCTCGCAGCGGGTGAAGGACGCCGGCCTGATGGGTCGAAACGTCCGCTCCTACATCCTTCGCACCGTGCTCCTGGGCCTTGCCCTCGTGGGTGCCTTCGTGCTGCTGCTGACACTGGGCAGCACCTGGTGGCAGCTCGCCGTCGCCGCGCTCTTCGGGATCCTCTTCACGCAGGCCGCGTTCATCGGCCATGACGCCGCGCACCAGCAGGTCTTCTCCTCCGGCAAGCGCAACGCCTGGTTCTCCCGCATCATCGGGAACCTCGTGGTGGGACTGGCCATCGCCTGGTGGACCCGCAAGCACAACAAGCACCATGCGAACCCCAACACCGTGGGCCGCGACGGCGACATCGCCGGCGGGGTGCTGGTGTTCGTGCCCGAGGAGCAGGCCCAGCGCACCGGCTTCATGGCCTGGTTCGCGAAGCGACAGGGCTGGGCCTTCTTCCCGATCCTCACCCTGTTCGGCTTCGTGCTGCACTACGAGGGGATCACGGCCCTGCTCAAGAACGAGAAGGTCAAGCACCGCAAGGTCGAGATGGCGCTCGTGCTGGTGCGCGTCATCGGGTTCCCCGCGATCGTGCTCTCCACCCTGGGGCTCGGCATGGGCCTGGCCTTCCTCGGTGTGCAGATGGCCGTCTTCGGGGTCTACATGGGCTCCTCCTTCGCACCGAACCACAAGGGCATGCCGCTGATCCCCAAGGGACTCGAGGTCGACTTCCTGCGCCGCCAGGTCCTCACCAGCCGCAACATCAAGGGCGGCCTGCTGATGAACTGGGCGATGGGCGGGCTGGACCTGCAGATCGAGCACCACCTGTTCCCCCGCATGCCCTCGGCGAACCTCCGCAAGGCGAAGCCGATCGTCAAGCAGTTCTGCGCCGAGCGCGGGATCATCTACACCGAGACGAACCTGATCACGTCCTACGGGATCATCATCAAGTACCTCAACCGGGTGGGCCTCGGCAACGCCGATCCGATGGACTGCCCGCTGGCCGCCCAGCTGCGCGGCGCCTCCGCCGCCTGACCGGTCGTCGCCTGACTGTCGTCGCCTGACCCGCTCGCGGGGCCGTCACCTCGGTGGCGGCCCCGCCGTCGTCTTCCGGGCCGGGCGCTGTCACCCGGAACCGGCGCGCCGCCCGCACGGTCCCGGGGCAGGCGGTATGGTCGCCCCATACGCCTACCCCTTCACGGGCAGAGCAGCCCCGGCCCGATGGCCGGTCGGTACGGGGCGTCCGTGGAGGCCGATCCGGCCGGGATCACCACCATGTCTTCCTCCCCACGCTGGTCGCCTGGCGACCAGGTGACCTGGACCTACTACACCTCTCAGCACTCCACCCGCACCGTCCGCCCCGGCACCGTCGTGCTGGACGACGACCGCGGGATGGCGCTCTGGATCGCGCCCGGCACCGAGGTGCTGCTGCCCGTCCTCGAGTCCGGTGCAGCGCTGCGCCGCGCCGGTGACGAGGGCATGTTCACCGCGCCCCGGCTGCAGTCCAAGCAGCTGTGGACCGGGAACGGCATCCTCATGATCGCCCTGCCGGACAAGCCGTACTCCGTGTGGCTGTTCTACAAGGACGACGGCTCGCTGGGCTGCTACTACATCAACCTCGAGACCCCGTACGAGCGCACCGACGAAGGGGTGCGCACCCGGGACCTCGTGCTCGACCTGGTCGTGCTGCCGCGCCGCGACTGGCACTACAAGGACGAGGACGAGCTGGAGGGCGCCGAGCGCACCGGGTACTTTTCCCCCGAGGAGATCGAGTCCATCCGGGCCGCGGGCCGCGAGGCCGAGCAGCACATCGCCGCCTGGTCCTACCCCTTCTCCGCCGGATACGAGTACTTCTTCCCGGATCCGAAGTGGCCCGTGCCGTCCCTTCCCGAGCACTACACCTGGGATCTCGACCTCACACGACGGTGACGGGATCACCCGTGAGAAGCTCGGGCCGGACTGGGCCGAGTTGACCCGGGCTGGGCTGGGCTGGGCTGGGCTGGGCTGAACTGGGCTGGGCTGGGCTGATCAGGTCAGCTGCTGGGCGAAGATCTCCGCGAACCGGGTCTCGGGTGCGAGGAGCTGCTCGTAGGTGCCGGTCTCCACGATCCGGCCCTCTTCCAGCACATGGATGCGGTCCATGCCGCGCAGCGTCCACGCCCGGTGCGAGACGACGATCGTGATGTGCCCGGTTGCCGTCTCCCGCAGCTGGGCGAAGACCTCCTGTTCCGCCTCGGCGTCGATCGCCGACGTGGGCTCGTCGAGCACACGGATCCCCGCGCCGCGCAGGTGGATCCGAGCCAGGGCGATCCGCTGCCATTGCCCTCCGGAGAGGCCCACCCCGTCGAACTGCGGGCCGAGCATCGTGTCCAGGCCCTCCGGGAGCCGTCGGACGAGATCGCCCGCGCGCGCCGCATCCAGGGCCTGCCAGATCTCCTTGTCGGCCACGTCGTCCCGCGGCGTGCCCAGGGTGACCGCGTCACGCACCGTCATCTCGTAGCGGCCGAACTCCTGGGTGACCAGGCCGAAGCGCCCCAGGCGCTCGGCAGCCGAGAGCTCGCCGGCGTCGACTCCGTCGATCTCGACGACGCCGTGTCCGACGCCGCCGGAATCAAGCTCGACGATGCCCATCAGGGCGGAGACCAGCGTGGTCTTGCCCGCGCCGTTGACGCCGACCAGGGCGATCATCTCCCCCGCCTCGGCGCGGAGGCTCGCGTCCTGTACAGCGGGCCTCGCGCCGCCGGGATAGGTGATCGACAGTCCGTGCGCCTCGAGGGAACCGACGTCGCGGACGACGTGCTGCGTGGGCGCGGTGTCTGCAAGCCCCTCCAGCTCACGGAAGCGGACGATCTTCGGGGCCACGGAGATGACGTCGCCGAGCGCGAACCCCGCCCCGCGTGTGGCCTGCAGGCCGGCGATCACACCGAGCACGCCCGCTATGAGTCCTCCGGACCCAGCTCCTGCATTCAGCACGGCGATCAGCGCGCCGCCGAGAAGCAGGGCCGTGGCGACGCCCCCGAGCAGGTCGCCCTTCAGGAGCCGTGCATAGGTGCGGTCGAGGATCTCGGTCGCGCGGCCGTGCGCGTCGTTCGCTTTCGCCGCCACCTTGGGGCCGGTGCCGAGCGTCGCGAGCTCGCTCGCCGTACGACGGTCGATGAGCTGGTCGAGCAGGTAGCGGGCACGGAAGGCGTGGCGGGTCTCCTCCTCGAACTGCTCGTCCTGCATCCGCGCCGCCCACGAGAACGTGATCAGACTGGGGACGAGGGCGAGGACCACGAGTCCCGCCGCGAGCGCGGAGAACGGCAGGAGCGCTGCACCCAGAGCGATAGCTGCGACGATCGCGGACAGCGCGCTGATCACGGAGATCGGGCCGCGGGCGAGCTCGAAGGTGCTGTTCCTCCCGCCTTCCACGAGGGCGTGGACGCGGGAGTCGGCGATCCGCCGCGGGGTGAGCACCGCTGCGGTCGCCGCGGTGCGTCGTACGAGGTCCGAGCGCAGTCGCAGGCTCGCGCGCTGGCCGGTCAGGTTCTCCGCGCTCGAGACCACCTGGCTCAGACCGACCAGGGCTGTCAGCACGAGCACCGGCACGAGCGCATCCGTCCAGGTCGACCCCGTCGCGGACTCCACGACCCAGGCGACCACGCTCACCTGCGCCGCCGGGATCAGCGCCAGAAGGAGCGAGGCGAGAGCCGCCAGGGCTACCCACCGGGGAGTGGTCCGCACGGCCTGCCGCAGGCTCCAGAACGCCCCTGCGAGGATGACTCGAGGCCCGAGCGGGCGCGGGGAAGCTTCATCGTCATCCTGGGTCGGCATGGTCGGACCTTACCCGGGGGGGTGCGTGTCGAGACGTTCCCGTTGCCCGTTCGGCCAGGATCATCCCGGTGACGGTGGCAGGATGGACGCCATGGCATCCGAGAACCTCACGCGCGACGAAGCGCGCAGCCGCGCTTCGTTCCTCAGCACCGACTCCTACGACATCCGGCTGGACCTGACCACGGGCCCGGAGACGTTCCTGACCGAGACCACCATCCGTTTCTCGTCCACCACGGCGCAGGAGACGTTCGTGGACCTGATCGCGAAGGCGGTGCAGGAGATCGAGCTCAACGGCGAGCTGCTGGCCGATCCCGCCTCCCGCTTCGACGGCGCCAGGGTGCGACTGCCCGCCCTCGCCGAGGGCGAGAACGTGCTGCGGATCCTCGCCGAGGGGAACTACATGAACACCGGCGAGGGTCTGCACCGCTTCGTGGACCCGGTCGACGACGAGGTGTACCTCTACTCCCAGTTCGAGGTCTCCGACGCCCGCCGCATGTTCGCCTGCTTCGAGCAGCCCGACCTCAAGGGCACCTTCCAGCTCACGGTCACCGCCCCCGAGCACTGGCGAGTCATCTCCAACGCCCCGACCCCGAACCCGTCCGCCGCCGAGAACGGCACGGCTGCTGAGACCGCCACCTGGTCCTTCGATCCCACCGAGCGGATCTCCACCTACCTCGTCGCACTGATCGCCGGCAACTACCAGGGCGGCACCGGCGAGATCACCACCCGCGACGGTCGCACCGTGCCGATGGGCGTGTTCGCCCGCGCCTCCCTCGCCGAGCACGTCGACGCGCAGAACGTCATCGACGTGACCAAGGCCGGTATCGACTTCTACGAGGAGGCCTTCGACCAGGACTTCCCGTTCCGCAAGTACGACCAGGTCTTCGTCCCCGAATACAACATGGGCGCGATGGAGAACCCCGGCGCGATCACGTACGTGGAGTCCTACGTGTTCCGCTCCGAGGTCTCCGACGCGGTGCGCGAGCGCCGCGACCTCACGATCCTCCACGAGCTCGCCCATATGTGGTTCGGGGACCTCGTGACCATGCGCTGGTGGGACGACCTGTGGCTGAACGAGTCCTTCGCCGAGTACGCCTCCACGCTCGCGAGCGCCGAGGTCACCCGCTGGACGGACTCCTGGACCACCTTCGCCCTCTCCGAGAAGGGCTGGGCCTACCAGCAGGACCAGCTTCCCTCGACCCACCCGATCGTCGCCGACATGGTCGACTTCGAAGCGGTCGAGACCAACTTCGACGGCATAACCTACGCCAAGGGCGCCTCGGTGCTGCGCCAGCTGGTCGCCTACGTGGGCCGGGACGAGTTCTTCGCCGGAGTGCGCGCCTACTTCGCCAAGCACGCCTGGGGCAACACGGAGCTCACGGATCTGCTGGTCGAGCTCGAGGCCACCAGCGGACGCGAGCTCAGCACCTGGTCGAAGCTGTGGCTGCAGACCGCCGGCGTCAACACCCTGCGCCCGTTGATCGAGCGCGCCGAGGACGGCACGGTGACCAGCTTCGCGATCCAGCAGACCGCTCCCCCGGAGCACCCGACTCTGCGCCCCCACCGTCTGCAGGTGGGCGGATTCTCCCTCGAGGGCGGCACCCTCGCCCGCACGTCGTCCGTGGAGATCGACGTCGACGGCGACCTCACCGACGTGCCCGACCTCGTCGGGAAGCGCGCCGACCTGTGGCTCGTCAACGACGGCGACCTCGCCTACGCCAAGGTGCGCCTGGACGACGACTCCCTCGCCGTCGCCATGGATCACCTGCGCGATCTGGACGATCCGCTGGCCCGCACCCTGCTGTGGTCCTCCGCCTGGGACATGGTGCGCGACGGCGAGCTGCCCAGCCGCCGGTACCAGCAGCTCGTGCTCGCCAACATCACCGGCGAGGACTCCTCCTCCGTGGTGCGCACCCTGCTGCAGCAGCTCGAGACCGTCGCCGGTCCCTACGCCGCCCCGGATCAGCGCATCGGGCGCACCCTCGATGCCGCGAGCGCGGTGTGGGAGCTCGCCCAGGGCGCCGACGAAGGGTCCGACGCCCAGCTCCAGTTCGTGGAGTCCTTCGCCCGGCTCGCCCGCTCCGACGAGCACCGCGGGACCCTCGAGGGTCTCCTGGGCGGATCGATCACGCTCCCCGGCCGGAGCATCGACACCGATCTGCGCTGGAAGCTCGTGATCTCCCTCGCCGTGCTCGGCGGGATCGACGTCGCCGGCATCGACGAGCAACTCGCCTCCGACGACACCCAGTCCGGACGCAAGAGCGCCCTGACCGCGAAGGCCGCCCTGCCCACGGAGGTCTCCAAGGCGAAGGCCTGGCGGCGCACCATGGAGAAGGACACCCTGGCCAACGAGTCGATCACCGCCGTCATCCTGGGCTTCCGGCGCGTGGTCGACGAGTCGCTGATCGCGCCGTACCGCCAGCGGTACTTCGCGGCGATCAGCACGGTGTGGGCGGAGCGGTCCAACGAGATCGCCAACCGTCTCGTCTCGGGCTACTTCCCCTCCTCCTACGGGGGGCAGGGAGTGCTCGACGACGCCGATGCGTGGCTCGCCGACGCGGAGGAGGCCCCCTTCGGACTGCGACGCATCATCATCGAGGGCCGCGACACCGTGGCCCGGCAGGAGAAGGTCCGCGCCGCGGACGTCGGCTGATCCCCGCGGGGATCCGTTGAGTCCCTCTCGGATCCGTTGAGTCCCTCTCGGATCGGCTGGGTCTCTGTCGGATCGGCTGAGCACCTGGACGCCGACGGGCGCCGCGCACCGGTCTGGTGCACGGCGCCCGTCGGCCGTCTGCGCCTGTCAGCCGTCTGTGCTCAGGCGTCGAGCGCCTTCTCGAGGAGCGGGATCATCTTCTCGACCGCGTACTTGGTGGAGAGCACGGAACCCAGCGAATAGGCCGAGGAGAGATCGCCGTCGATGACGACGGCGCGGCCGTCGGCGACCGCCGGGATCTCCTTCCACTGCGGGTCCTCGGTGATCTCGGTGGTCTCGATGTAGATCGGGAACGCGACGATGAGATCGGCGTCGAGGAGGTCGAGCTGCTCGGCGGAGATGTCGACGCTGAAGCCGGACGCCGCAGCCGGGAGCTCCGCGATCGTCGGCGACAGCACGAACCCGAGGCGCTCGAGGAACTCCACCCGCTCGGTGCCCTCGACATAGGCGCCCCAGCCCTCGGAGGTACGGGTTGCGGCGGCGACGCTCAGGCCCTTCCACTGCTCATGATGCGCGGCGGCCTCCACGAAGAGGGTGTCGATCTCGCGCTGGAGGGCGTCGACCGCGTCCGGGACCCCGAGCGCCGTCGCGATCATCGTCAGCTGCTGCTCGGGGGTCGTGAGGTAGTTCTCCCCGCCGGAGGGGACTCCCACGGTGGGGGCGATCTGGGAGAGCCGGTCGTAGCGGTCCTGGTCCCCCGAGCTCTTCACGTCGAGGATGAGGTCCGGCTCCAGAGCTGCGATCGCCTCGTAGGAGGGCTCGAGCGTCTCGATGAGCGTCGGCGCCGTGTCATACAGGCCCGCGGCCCAGGGCCCGACGCCCTCTCCGCCGAACGCCAGCCAGTCGGACGCGCCGACGGGCTGGACGCCCAGGGACAGCGCGGTCTCCGCGTCGCCCCATCCCAGCGCGACGATGCGCTGGGGAGTGGCCTCGACGGTGATCTCGCCGAAGGCCGTATCGATCGTCGCCGGGAACGCCCCGCCCTCGGATCCTGCGCGGGTCGGGCCGTCGGCGGAGGTCTCCGCCGTGGAATCGCTGCACGCGGCGAGCACCAGGCCGGAACCGGCAGCGAGGACAGCGGCGAAGGAACGGCGAGAGATCATGGTGGGTGCTCCGTGAGGTGTGGGATGGTCCCGGGTGAACCGTAGGCGAGGTTACCCTTACCCTTCAGGGGGCCAACAGGCCCCGCAGCCCCTCGGGAAGCAGATTGTGACCGGACGCTCACCCCTCACGGCCCCGCGCCGCGCCCGCCTCGGGAGCGCCGGACCGCGCCCGCGGCGCCTGGTCGCGACAGGCCTCGCGCTGGTCGCGCTGGTCCTGCTCTGCGCGGCGAGCCTCTACGTCGGCTCGCGCCTGGTGCCCCCGGCGACGGTGAGCCGGATCCTCGTCGACTCGCTCACACATCTGGGGTCCGGGCAGTCCTCGCCGGAGCGCGCGCAGGCGCTCGGCGTCGTCGCCCAGGACTATTCGGCCGTGGTCGACCTCCGCCTGCCCCGCACGGTGATCGCCCTGAGCGCGGGCGCCGCCCTCGGGGTGGCCGGCGCGCTGATGCAGGTGCTGACCCGCAACCCGCTGGCCGAGCCGGGGATCCTCGGCGTGAACGCCGGTGCGGCCTTCGCGATCGTGCTCGTGATCGTGCTCCTGGGTGTCTCCTCCCCCGTCGTCTTCGTCGCCGCGTCCCTGGTGGGCGCCTTCGTGGCGACCCTCGCCGTGTTCCTGATCGGCACCCTGGGCGCCGGGGTGATCACCCCCGAACGGCTCACCCTCGCCGGGGTGGCGATCGGGGCGGTGCTCGCCGGCATCACCTCCGCCTTCCGGCTATCGAACCCGCAGGAGTACTCGATCCTGCTGAGCTGGGAGAGCGGGAACCTCGCGCAGCGCGGCTGGGAGACGGCACTGCCTGCGCTGCCGGTGGTGCTGGCCGGTCTCGTGCTCGCCCTCGCGCTCGCCGGGCCGATGAACGCGCTCCTGCTCGGCGAGGACATGGCCGCCTCGCTCGGGGCGGACGTACGACGCACCCGCTTCCTGCTGGTCCTCGCGATCACGCTCCTGGCCGGGTCGGCGACCGCCCTGGCCGGGCCGATCGTGTTCCTGGGCCTGATGGCCCCGCACGTGGCGCGCTGGATCGTGGGCCCCGACCAGACCCGGCTGCTGCCCCTGGCCGCACTGCTGTCCGCGGTGATCATGGTGCTCGCCGACGTCATCGCCCGCGTGGTGATGTGGCCGGGCGAGGTGCCCGTGGGCATCGTCAGCGCCCTGCTCGGCGCCCCGGTGCTGATCGTGCTGGTCCGACGGCGACGGGCGAGCGGGCTGTGAGCGCCGCGAGGACCGCGGGGATCGCGAGGACGGCGATCACCGCGCGCCGCACCCGCGCCGCCGTCGTCTGCGCGGTGCTGGTGCTGATCACCCTGGCCCTGTCCCTGATCGCCCTGTCCCGCGGCGATTTCCCGCTGACCCTGCCCGAGCTGCTCGAGGCCCTCACCGGCCGCGGCGGCTTCGCGAGCACGATCGTGCTGCAGTGGCGGCTGCCCCGGGCCCTCGTCGCCGTGGTGTTCGGGGCTGCGCTGGCCCTGTCCGGGGCGATCTTCCAGACCCTCACCCGCAACCCGCTGGGCTCCCCCGACGTGCTGGGCTTCTCCACCGGCGCCTACACCGGCGTGCTGCTGCTGACCCTCGTCGCACCCCCTGCGGCGGCCGGCCTGCTCGGCGGTGCGGCCACGACCGTCGGCGCCCTCGTCGGCGGGATCGGCTCCGCCGTGATCGTGTACCTGCTGGCGCGCCGCGACGGCGTGCAGGGATTCCGGCTGATCGTGGTCGGCATCGCGATGTCCGCCATGCTCAACGCGGTCAACGTGTGGATCCTGCTGCAGGCTCAGGACGAGGTCGCCATGGCCGCGAGCATGTGGGGCGCGGGCACGCTGTCCCTCATCGACTGGGCCGGGCTGATCCCCGTGCTGATCCTGCTGATCGTCGTCGTGCCCCTGCTGGTCCTCTGCGTCCCCCTCCTGCGCCAGCTCGAGCTGGGCGACGACGTCGCCTCCGTGCACGGGGTCGCCGTGGAGCGCACCCGGCGCCGGATCCTGCTGCTCGCGGTGGTGCTGGTGGCCGCGGTCACCGCCCTGTCCGGGCCGATCGCCTTCGTGGCGCTGTCCGCCCCGCAGCTCGCCAAGCGCCTGGTGCGCGGCACCGGTATCCCTCTCGCGGCGAGCGCTGCGATGGGGGCGGTGCTGCTCAGCGGCGCCGACCTCGTCACCCAGCACGTGCTGCCCACCGCGCTGCCCGTGGGCGTGGTGACCATCGTGCTCGGTGGTCTGTATCTCGTGGGGCTCCTGCTCGCCCCTGCTCTCCAGACTCTGCGCACGGGTGGGCGTTATGGTCAGGACCATGCCTGATGAACCCTTCGACATCGGAACCCTGCTCTCCAGCCCCGGCACCGACGAGGCGCTGTCCGTGATGGATCAGCTCGTGCGGTGGGTGACCAGCAGCGGCCTGCTGATCGTGGTGATCCTCGTCGTCGCGACCCTCGCGACCATGGTCGCCAGCTGGCTGCTGCGACGCTTCTTCCGCACCATGGCCGATTCCGGCACGAAGCTCTCGAGCGTGGCCGGCTCGGTCGTCAAGCGCGACGCGCGCGCCCAGAAGGCCGCGCAGGCACGACGCGAACAGCGGGCCGAGACCCTCTCCAGCGTGGCCCGCAATGTCGCGCACCTCATGATCTGGGCTGTGGCACTGGTCATGATCCTGGACAAGATCGGGGTGAACATCGCCCCGGTCATCGCCTCGCTCGGGGTGATCGGCCTGGCCGCCGGTATCGGCGCCCAGACGATCATCAAGGATGTCGTCGCCGGCATCGTCATGCTGTTCGAGGACATCGTCGCCGTGGGCGACTACGTGGACCTCGAGTACGCCGAGGGCACCGTGGTGGGGATCAACCTGCGCGTGACCCAGGTGCGCGGGATCGACGGCGTGCTGTGGACCGTGCGCAACGGCGAGATCATCCGGGTCGGCAACTACTCGCGCGGCTACTCCAACGCCGTGGTGGTGCTGGACATCGATGCGGACGCCGACGACGACATCGTCACCGAGGTGCTCACCTCCGTCACGGACGAGCTGAAGCAGGACAAGGACTGGTCGCACCTGGTCCAGTCCGGCGCGAACATCAGCGGCATGCTCGACGTGGACGGCAATCGCTACCAGCGCCGCGTGATCATCCAGACCTCGCCCGGCGAGCAGTGGGGCGTGGAGCGCGAGCTGCGCGGCCGCATCCGGGCCGCCTTCGCCGCGGCCGACGTCTCTTTCGCCCAGCCCCGCTTCGCCGACATCGCCCAGCCGTGATCTGCCCAGCCGTGATCTGTTCCCACCCCCAGGAGCTCCCATGACGACCCCGCCCGCTCAGATCAGCTTCTACGAGGCCGTCGGCGGCCACCCCACGTTCGAGGCGCTCATCGACCGCTTCTACGAGGGCGTCGCCGAGGATCCCCTGCTGCGCCCGATGTACCCGGAGGAGGACCTCACCGGGGCGAAGGACCGCTTCCGCACGTTCCTCGAGCAGTACTGGGGCGGGCCCAAGACCTATGGCGAGCAGCGCGGCCACCCGCGGCTGCGCATGCGCCACGCCCCGTTCCCGGTCTCGCCGTCGGCCCGGGACGCCTGGCTGCGGCACATGCGCGACGCGATCGACTCCCTCGACCTGCCGCCTCTGCACGCCGACACCCTGTGGGATTACATGGACCGCGCGGCGCACTCGATGGTGAACACCGTCGACGGCGGCGAGGCCCCCGCGGCGGGGCGGACCATCCCGGATCACCTGACCTGAGGGGATCCGGCGCCCGGGCATGCCGACCGGGCGGGCCTGCAGATGGACCCGGCATGCGGATCCACCGGGGCGAGCCCGTCAGTCGCGGAAGGTGAGCCCCTCGCCCTGGAACCGCTCGAGCTGCGCGCGGGTCTCGGGGTCCAGCCGTACCGGGGTGCCGGCCTCGGCATCGACCATCACCACCACCGTGCGGGCGCGGGCGTAGGGCGCAGCGCCCTCGGGATCATCGCGCGTGAGCACGAGGTAGTCCACGCTCAGGCTCGCCCCGCCGAGGCGGGAGATCCACAGGCGCACCACGGCCCCGTCGCGCCGGTGGCCCATCGATCGCACGTACTCGATCCGCTGCGAGGCGATCACGGTGCTGATCGACGAGCCGACCCCGCCGCCGGGCAGCGCGGCAGCCGGCGCCGGGGCGCCGAGCGCGATCTGCTCCTCGGGCGCCGGCCAGAAGGCCCCGATGCGGGCCTCCTCCAGCAGCCGCACCATGGCGGCGTTGTTCACGTGCCCGTAGGCGTCCAGGTCCGTCCAGCGCACGGGGACGGCGATGTCGACATGCGCCGCATCCTGGACCTGCTCGTCCCGGGGAGCCGCGGCAGGATGATCACGATGGTTCGTCGGTGAGGTGTCGGCCATGGTCAGCATCGTATTGCCTGCGTCGGCCCATGCCGTCCAGCCTCGGGATGGACCAGTACGATCAGTGCCATGAGCGAACCCCTCCATGACCCGGCGGCCGTCGCGGCCGGCCTGATCGAGCTGCTGGACCCGCGCGCGATCGAGATCGCCCCGGACTTCGCCACGCCCGCGACCGTGGCCGCCTTCGAGGCGGACTCCTCCCCCCAGCCCGGCGGCCATGTGTTCGGCGGGCAGGTGATGGGCCAGGCCGTCACCGCCGTGGGCCGCACGGTGCCCGAGGGGCGCCGCATCCATTCCATGTACTCGTACTTCCTCGCCCCGGGCGATCCGGCGCATCCGATCCGCTTCCAGGTCGATGCGCTGCGCGACGGGAACTCCTTCTCGGTGCGTCGCGTGCTGGCCACCCAGCCGGGCCGGACCCGGGCCGACGGGACCAGCGAGGGCGAGCGCACCATCCTCGCGATGACCGCCTCGTTCCAGGAGCAGCAAGAAGGGCTCGAGCACCAGGAGCGCGCTCCGGAGGCACCGGACCCCGAGGGGCTGCCGACCACCGCCCAGGTGCTCGAGGGGATCGACCATCCGGTGGCCCGCTACTGGGCCACACAGCGACCGATCGACATCCGCCACGTCACCGACCCGATCTATCTGCGCCCGGATCCCACCTCGGAGTCCACGGACGCCACCGAGACGCAGATGGTGTGGATGCGCATGCTCGCCCCGGTCCAGGCGGAGCCGCTGCTCCACGACGCGATCCTCGCCTTCGCGAGCGACTACACGCCCTTCGAGCCGATCCTGCGCCGCCAGGGCCTGAGCTGGATGACGCCCGGGCTGCGCATGGCCACGATCGACCACGCGATCTGGTGGCACCGGCATGTGGATGCGAACGAGTGGCTGCTGTACGTGCAGCGCTCCCCCTCGGCCTCCGGCGGGCGCGGCCTGACCCACGGCCAGCTGTTCGACCGCGCCGGCGACCTCGTCGCGACCGTCACCCAGGAGGGCATGATCCGGGTGAAGGACGGCGCCTGAGCCGTCAGGGCGGAGCCGTCAGGGCGGAGCCGTCAGGGCAGAGCCGTCAGGGCAGAGCCGCGACGACACCCCGAGCCACACCCGCGGGGTCCTCGGCGTCCATGATCGCGCGCACGAGGGCCACCCCGGCGATCCCGGTCCCGGCGAGCGCCGGGACGTCAGCGGGGGTGATGCCGCCGATCGCGACGACCGGGAGCCGCGTCGCCGCGACGAGGGCCGCGCAGCCGTCCACGCCGAGGGGCTCGCGACCGGAGTCCTTCGTCGGGGTGGGACGGAACGGGCCGGCGCCGACGTAGTCGAGCAGGTGGTGGATCTCCTCGGCCCCGCGCACGGTCGCCGGGGTCCCCGTGGTCAGGCCGATGATCGCCTCCGGCCCGAGGAGCGCGCGGGCCTCGGCCACGGGCAGGTCGTCCTGGCCCAGGTGGACGCCGTGCACCTCGGCGCCCCGACGCCCCGCCGCGAAGGCCACGTCGGCGCGGTCGTCCACGACGACCCGGGTTGTGGGCCTCGCCTCGTGGACGGCCGCCGCGATGGCGCAGGTGAGCTCGAGCAGCTCAGCGGTCGAGGCGTCCTTGGCGCGGACTTGGATCATCCCGGCACCGCCTGCGGCTGCGGCGGCGGCGACCTCCACGGTGCGCCGGTCCGTTCCGGAGGTCACCAGATAGCAGCGCAGGTCCAGCGCTCCCTGCCGGGTCATCTCCCCACCTCGTCCAGGGCGTCGAGCAGGTGCATGCGGAAGGAGCCAGGCCGGGAGGAGCGCTCCTGCGCCGTCTCTCCCGCCAGGGCCATCCAGGTGCTCGCGGCGAGCGCCGCGGTGAGATCGTCGGGCTCGACAGCCCGGCAGGCCGCGGTCAGCGCGGCGAGCAGGCATCCGGTGCCGGTCACCATGGTGAGCAGGGGTGTCCCGCGCTCGAGACGGGAGCGACGCTCGGCGGACACGATCAGGTCGACGGCACCCGAGACCGCGACAGCGCCGCCGGTGCGGGCCGCGATCCGGGAGGCGGCGTGCTCCGCGCACCCGGTCTCCGCGCCGGAATCCGCTCCGCGACCACCGTTCCCCTCGCCGGCCAGGGCGCGCACCTCGGAGGCATTGCCCCGCACCACCGCCGGGCGGGAGGCGAGCAGGGCGCGGGCCAGCGGGGTGCGCACCGGGGCGATCCCGATCGCCGTCGGGTCCAGCACCCAGGGTCGCCCGTCCCGCACCGCCAACTCGACGGTCGCCGGTATGCCGTCCATCGCGTCCGTGGAGAGAGTTCCGAGGTTCACCACGAGCGCGTCGGCGAGGGTGGTGAGGGTCGGAGCCTCCTGGAGGGTCTCGGTCATCATCGGCCGAGCGCCTGCGGCGAGCAGGCCGTCCGCGACGATGCCCATGGAGACCGTCGCGGTCAGGCAGTGCACGAGCGGTTCGCGCCGCCGGACCGCCTCGAGGACATGGGCGACCTCGGCGAGATCGGGGTCGTGCTGCAGGCTTGTCATCGGGCGGGCTCCTTCGGGGACGGCGAGGCGCTGGCGGGGCCCCGCCCGGCGGTATCTCCACTGCCAGCAGGTTCGAGGCTGGCGACGGTGTCGAGGTCGGCGTCGAGCTCTCCCGGCCCGAGCCGTGGCCCGAGTGCGGCACCGAGGGTGAGGAGCACGCCGCCGAGGGCGATCAGCGCCATCACGGACCCGTCGCGGCCGAGAAGGGACTCGATCCCCGGCAGATAGAACGGATACAGCGCCGGGATCACGAGGGAGAGGCTGTAGCCCATCCCGTAGCCGGTGGACCGGACCTCCGTCGGGAACCGCTCGGAGAGGTAGGCAGCGACGGGCCCGTAGGCGGAGACGGTGAGGACCTGCAGCAGGGCAGCGAATGCCGCCGCTCTGCCGACGCTCGGCGCGGTGACCGCGAGCCACCACAGGAGCGGGCCAAGCACGGCGGCGGCGACGCCCCAGACCAGGAACACCCGGCGTCGGCCGATGCGGGTCGACAGGTGCCCGGCGAACGCCATCACGATCGCCTGGGCGATCGAGGCGATCCCGATGGCGAGGGAGACCCCGGTGGCGGGCAGCCCGGTATCCGTCGCGAGGCGACCGGTCAGCAGCAGCACGGTGGTGTTCGTGAGCAGCCACAGCCCGGTCATCAGCGCGAAGACCTGCCAGAACGTCCTGGCCCACCGGCCGGTGAGCAGATCGCGCAGCCCGGCTCGCGGCCGCGCGGCGGCGGTCCTGTCCTGCTCCCTGCGGGCCTGCCGGTGGAAGACCGGGGCGTCGGCCACCTGCCGGCTGTAGTAGATCAGCATGCCGAGCGAGGCGAGCGCCCCGAGCACGAACAGCAGCCGCCAGCCCCAGGCGGCGTAGGCATCCGGCCCGAGGATCACCAGCAGCATCGCGACGGCGAAGGCGATGCTCGCCTGCGCCCAGGGGGCCATCGAGAGGATGAGACCGCTCATCAGCCCGCGGCGGCGCGGCCTCGACCACTCCATAGCCAGCGGGATCGCGGCGGAGTACTCGCCGGCCACGAAGATGCCGCCGAGGAACCGCAGGGCCAGGATCAGCCCGATCGTGCCAGCCCCGAGCACCTCGTGGGTGGGCATGGCGGCGATCGCGAGCGCGCACGCGGCGGTTCCGGCGATCGCGACCCGGGTGGTGCGGGTGCGCCCGAGCCGATCGGAGATGCGACCGAAGACGATGCCACCGATCGGCCGACCGAACAGCATCGCGACGACGATCAGGGAGCCCGTCGAGGCCGCCGCCGCCGCCGGACCGGCGAGCACGATCATCGCGGGGGCCAGCGCCGCGAGCGGGAGGAACACATGGATGTTGTCGATCCAGTTGCCGACCACTCCGGCCCGCAGTGCTGCCCGCCCCTGGGGAGGGAGTCGCTCGACATCGGATCGGGACGCTGCGAGGGCGCTCACCGTGCCCCATCCAGTGCGAGGTCGCGGAGGCTCTGCGCAGCCGGTTCCCCCAGGCGCAGCGCCTGCTCGAAGAACTCCAGCTCGTGACGGCATGCGACGAGAAAGGCGCGCAGAGCAGCGGAACGGGCCACCGGCGAGGCAGCGGCGAACTCCTGTTCGACCAGGTCGAGTGCCCCCTGCGTCGCGGTGACGAAGTCGGGATCGCGGTAGGTATCGAGCCAGTCCGCATACGGGTGGTCGCTCGGGACGGCCGGCAGCATGGCCCCGGTCTGGGCGTAGAGCCAGTAGCAGGGCAGCACGGCGGCCGCGGCGACGACCCGGTCCTCGCCGCGCGTCGTGGCCAGCAGGAAGTTGGTATAGGCACTGGTCACGGGCGAGATCTCGGGTTCCTCGCGGTCGCCGTTCCAGCTGCGGTGCAGGGCGGACTCGACCGTGAGGCAGTTCGCGGCGCCGTGCGCCCAGAACACCTGGGCTCCGGGGTCGCTCGAGGCTGCGGACAACGCTGCGAGCGCCCGGGAGTACCGGCGCAGATACAGCGCGTCCTGGGCGAGGTAGAAGGAGAACTCCCGGTCGGGAAGGCTGCCGTCGACCAGGGCACGCACGAAGTCCGAGTCCGCGACGGCACGCGCAAGGGGCTCCCCCGCCGCCCAGAGGGCACGCGTCCAGGGACCGGCCGGCGCGACGGCCGGCTCGACGGCGGACTCGAATGCGCCGGCCTCGGAGGGGGCTGAGGTGCCCGCGCGGAGACCGACTTCAACGAGGGCCTGCATGCCCTCCGGGCTCACGAGCCTCGCCGGGATCCGGCCAGGCACGAGCCAGGGCGTCGACTCCCCCGCCGCCTGGAGCCGACGGGCGCGGTGGGAATGGTCCACGGGACCGTGGCCTGTGCCGACGCGCAGCGCCTCCCCGTGGGCGATCGCCTCATGGAGCCACTGCGTGGCCCAGGTGAGAGCCGCCTGCGGGGCGTCGCCGCCTGCCAGCCGGGTGGCGAGCGCCGAGGCCAAGGAGCATCCGGTGCCGTGGGTGCTGGTCGAGGTCAGGCGCGCCGAGTCGACCCGATGCTCGAGGCCATCGGGTTCCACCCACGTGTTCGTCACCAGCGGGGCCTGGAGATGACCCGTCTTCACCACCACGGCGACCCCGGTCCGGGCGGCCCACTGCCGGGCCTGCTCGAGGGCTTCCTGCTCGTCGGCCGCGCGCTCTGCGCCCGTCAGTCGGGCGAGCTCCTCGATGTTCGGGGTGACCGCGGTGGCTCGGGCACAGAAGTCGATCATCGCCTGCTCCGCGTCGGGCTCCAGGAGGCTGTCCCCGCTGGTCGCGACCATCACCGGATCCACCACCAGGATCTGCTGCGGGTGCTCGTCGAGCCAGGCGGAGACGGTCGCGATGATCGCGGCGGTGCCGAGCATCCCGGTCTTGACCGCGTCGATCTGCACGTCATCGCTCACGGCGCGCAGCTGCTGGTCGAGGAACGCGACCGGCGGCACGTGGATGTCGCGCACCCCGCGGGTGTTCTGGGCGACCAGCGCGGTCACCACGCTCATGCCGTAGCCGCCGGCCGCGGTGATGGATTTGAGGTCCGCGGCGGTGCCGGCTCCTCCGGAGGGGTCGGTGCCGGCGATCGACAGCACGCGGGGAATTCGGGCAGGGTACGACGGAGCCACTGAGGACATCCCTTCGCTAGTACGAACTAGATCAGGTTCCACGGGTGTGATCTCAGCGCCGGACGGCGCACCCCGTGTCCGCGGGCCAGTATAGGCAGGCCGGCGGTCCACCCTGAAATGGGTCCGTCAGCGCCGCAGGCAGCATTCTGGGAGCCCGGAGAGGTGCATCAGACCTGGGCGGGCACGGACATGGTCGTCGTGATCGTCGAGACCGCGGGCCGCCTAGTGCCCGATGAGCTCTTCGTCGAGGTTCCTGCCGCCCGCGACGGCCCTGCCATGGGCTGAGCGGATCAACCCGAGGCGGCCGTCGCCGCGTCCTGGGCCTCCGGCAGCGCGTCGGCGGCGGTCGCCTTGCCGGTGAAGACCTCGGCGATGAGCGGGAGCGCGGCCCCTGTGCCCTCTGCCGACCGGTTCCCGGTCTCCGGGAGGGCCACGTCGTCGGGCGCCTCCGCGAGGAGGGAGACATCCACGCCGCCGGCCTTCCATTCCTCCTGCCAGACGCTGTGCAGGTCGCGGTGGGCCGGGATGCCGAGGCGGTTCTCCGCGAGCGGTCGCTGTCCCTCGACGCTCCCCAGCCAGCTCAGCAGCTTCCCGATCGCCTCCTCGCGCTCATCGTCGTCGTCGGGCGTGATCCCGACCGCCGCGACCGCATGCACCAGGGGGTGGGATCCCTCCGTCCCGGCGACCGGCGGATTGACGGACCAGGGGAACGCGTCCTTGATCCCGTCGGCGAGGACATGGAGGTCGTAGGTCCCCGTCTGCAGCAGACCGAGCTTGCCGTCCACGAACTGGCTCTGGCACAAGGCCTCGTCGGCGACCGCTTCGGCGCCGTCGGGCGCGAGATGGCCCGCCGCGAGGTCCGCGAGGTACTGCACGGCCTCGATCCCCTCCGGCGAGGCGAAGGTGAAGGTGCCCTCCTCGTCCTGCCATGCACCTCCGTGGCCGGCGATGAAGGGGCCCAGCACCGCCGAGCGGTCCGGGTGCGCGCTGAACCCGAACGCCGCGCGGGCGGCGGCGTCGAACCCGTCGTCTCCGGGATGCAAGCCCTCACCGTCCACGGTGATCTCGCGCGCGAGGTCGCGCAGGCCGTCCGACTCGGCGCCGGGCTCGAAACTCAGCTCCGCGGCGTCCCCTCCTGCGGCGTCGACGAGCTCCTGGTGGGCGACCAGGATGCTCTGGTCCCAGATCTGGGGCACGCCCCACAGGGCCTCGTCGATCCGGTAGAGATCGGTGGCGGTCTTCTCCCACTGCGCGGCGGCGTCGCCCACGACCTCGCCGATCTCGAGCAGCTGCCCGCTGGCATGGGCCTCCGCGAGATTCGCCGTGTTCATCCACAGCACATCCGGCAGGGACTCCCCCGCGACATCCAGCGGGAGCTGCTTCCAGTAGTCGTCCCAGCCGATCACCTCGACGTGCACGTCGATGCCGGACTCCTTCGTGAAGGCCGCCAGGGACGTCTCGTAGGCCGAGGCCGCGGCGTCGTCCCACACCCGCATCCGCAGGGTGTCGGCGTCATCGACGTCCAGGGGCGTCTCCTCGGAGCACCCGGTGAGGGCCCCGATCCCGGCCACCCCCATCGCCGCGGAGGAGAGCAGGAGCTGACGACGAGTCGGCACGGGGTCGGGACCTTCCGTTCGGGTGCTGCGGACTGCTCAGGCGGTCGCGACCAGCCCGAGCTCTGCACGGTGCGCGAGCACCGGATGCTGCGGGGTGACCCGCACGGTGTATCCCACCTCGCCGGGGACGGAGAGCGCAAGGCGAGCAGTCCAACGGCCGTCCTCCTCACGCTGCAGCGGGATCAGGTGGGCGTCGATGATCTCATCATCGACGCCGACCGTACCCAGGACCGCCTCGACGAGGACGTCCTCATCGCGCAGGCCGCCGAGGTCCACCTCGGCGACGAGGGAGATCTCGGCGCCGCTGGACACCGCACCGTCCGCGGCGCCCTCGAGGGACACCGCCGTGACGCGCACGCCGGACCAGGCCGCCTGCACCTCGGCCTTCCAGGCCGTGAACGTGGACGCGAGCGACGGATCCGCGAGGAACGCGGAGGCGGAGCGAGCGGCAGGGAGGTACAGCTCGGTGACATAGTCGCGCACCATGCGGGCCGCGGTGATCTGCGGGGCGATCCCCACCAGCGAGGACCGGACCGTGGTCATCCAGGTGTGCTGCAGGCCCCGGGCATCCCGCTCGTAGAACTGCGGCACGATCTGTCCCTCGAGGATCTCGTAGAGCGCCTCGGCCTCGAGCCGGTCGCGCTCGGACTGGTCTTCGACGCCCGCCGTGGGGATCGTCCAGCCGGCCTCGTCGTCCTTCATCTCGTCCCACCAGCCGTCGGAGACGGAGAACGTGAGGCCGCCGTTGAGCACGGCCTTCATCCCGGACGTGCCGGAGGCCTCCTCGGGACGGATCGGGTTGTTCAGCCAGACGTCGGAACCGGCGATCAGCACGGAGGCCATCGCGATGTCGTAGTCGGGCAGGAACGCGATCCGATGGCGCACCCCGTGGTCGTCGGCGAACTGCACCAGCTGCTGGAGGAACTCCTTGCCGGGACGATCCGCCGGATGCGATTTGCCGGCGATGACGATCTGGACCGGGTGCTCCGGGTCCAGCAGGATGCGCTTGAACCGCTCGGGGTCGCTGAGCATCAGGGTGAGCCGCTTGTAGGTCGACACACGACGGGCGAAACCGATGGTCAGCGCCTTGGGGTCGAGGATGTGATCGGTCCAGGCGAGCTCGGCCGCATCCGCGCCGCGGCGCAGCCAGGACTCCCGGACATGGGAACGAGCCATCGTCACCAGGGCCTCGCGCAGCGTGTCCCGGGCCTCGGTGAGCTCGTGGTCGCTGAGGGTCGACAGGGCGCTCCAGTCGCTGAGCGAGGAGACGTCGACATCGCCGAGCGCCTTCTTGAACAGGTCGTCCATGACCGAGGAGGTCCAGGTGCGACGGTGCACGCCGTTGGTGACCGACCCGATCGGCACCTCCGGCACGTCGAAGCCCGGGTACAGGTCCTGGAACATGGCACGGGACACGGCGCCGTGGAGCTTCGCGACGCCGTTGGAGCGCTGGGCGATGCGGAAGCCGAGCTGAGCCATGTTGAAGACGTCCCCGCCCTCCTCGATGCCCAGGGCGAGCGCGGCCTCGACCGGCAGCGCCGGGATCAGCCGAGAGATCCCGGAGTCATCTGCGCCCAGGTACTGACGCAGACGACCCGCCTCGAAGCGGTCGATGCCCGCGGGGACCGGCGTGTGGGTCGTGAACACGGTCCCGGCGCGCACCTCGGCGACGGCCTCGGAGAACGCGGCGCCGCCCTGCATGAGCCGGCCCACGCGCTCGAGGCCCGAGAAGCCGGCGTGGCCCTCGTTGAGGTGGAAGACGGTCGGGGCGGGGAAGTCGGTCGCGGCGGTGAAGGCCTCCACGGCGCGCACACCACCGATGCCCAGCACGATCTCCTGGACGATGCGGTGCTCATGATCGCCGCCGTAGAGCCGATCGGTGATCTGCCGAGCCTCCTCGTCGTTGACCTCGAGGTTGGTGTCCAGCAGGAGCAGAGGGATCCGGCCCACCTGGGCCTTCCACAGGGCGATGGCGACCTCGCGGCCATCGGGGAGGACGACCGAGACGGTCAGCTGCTCCCCCTCGGCCCCGCGCACGGGCTCGACGGGGAGCTTGCCGGGGTCGTTGTGCTGATAGTTCTCCTGCTGCCAGCCCGAGCGGTCCAGGGACTGGGAGAAGTAGCCCCACTGATAGAGCAGGCCGATGGCGACCAGCGGCACCCCGAGGTCCGACGCGGACTTCAGGTGGTCGCCGGCCAGGATGCCCAGACCGCCGGAGTAGATCGGCAGCGTCGGGCTGATCCCGAACTCCATCGAGAAGTAGGCGACCGACGGGGCCCCGGTGACACCGGTGGCCGAGGCTCCGGGGACCATGCGCTGGAACCAGCGGCCGGATTCGAGGTAGGTGCGCAGGTCGCCGACCTCGGAGCGCATGCGGCCCAGGAACGACTCATCGCGGGCGGCTTCGGCGAGTCGTCCCGCCGGCACGCGCGGGAGCATCGCGATGGGGTTCTCGCCGCTCGTGGTGAAGGCCTCGGGATCGAGGGAGCGGAACAGGTCGACGGTCTGCCGCCGCCAGGTCCACCGCAGGTTCAGGGCGAGCTCGCGCAGGGGCTCGAGGGCGCCGGGGAGTTCCGAGGACACCGTGATCGTGGAGAGCGACTTCATGCTCGTAGAGTACCCGGGATCCCCGCTCCCCTTGCGCCGATCTTGCGCGGGGCCAGAAGGTCGCCGGCACTGGTGGATCCTCACCCATGGCCTGCACCGATGCGGCCCACGTGACTCCTCCCGGAAGCACGGTCCGGGCATCTTCTGCAAGATCTTTCTGGAGGGATGACGGAACCTCTCCTGCCTGCAGGAAAGGACCGAATCCGGAACGTCGTCCCGAGGGCTCGACGACTCGACAGCCCCTCGGATCGAAGGCTCGAAGGCCCGAAGGCTTGAAGACTCTTCCGTCGGACGGCGGGCGCCCCACGTCGATCACCGGGTGATCGGACGCGGGGCGCCGGCCGTCGGAACCGCTCCGCTAGGAGCGGGACCTCAGTCGCGGGTCAGGCGACGATAGGTCATGCGGTGAGGACGAGCGGCCTCCGCACCGAGACGATCGACCTTGTTGGTCTGGTACGACTCGAAGTTGCCCTCGAACCAGTACCAGTTCGACGGGTCCTCCTCGGTGCCCTCGTAGGCCAGGATGTGGGTCGCGACCCTGTCCAGGAACCAGCGGTCGTGGGAGACGACCACGGCGCAGCCGGGGAACTCCAGCAGGGCGTTCTCGAGCGAGCCGAGCGTCTGCACGTCGAGGTCGTTGGTGGGCTCATCGAGCAGGAGCACGTTGCCGCCCTGCTTGAGGGTCAGAGCGAGGTTCAGGCGGTTGCGCTCACCACCGGAGAGGATCCCCGCCTTCTTCTGCTGATCAGGTCCCTTGAAGCCGAACTGACTGACATAGGCCCGCGAAGGGATCTCGACCTTGCCGACCTGGATGTAGTCCAGCCCGTCGGAGACGACCTCCCAGAGGTTCTTCTCCGGGTCGATGTTCTCGCGGTTCTGGTCGACATAGCTGATCTGCACGGACTTGCCGATCTTCAGCTCGCCGTCGTCGATCGGCTCGAGGCCCACCATCGTCTTGAACAGCGTGGTCTTGCCGACGCCGTTGGGGCCGATGACGCCCACGATGCCGTTGGGCGGCAGGGTGAAGGAGAGCCCGTCGATGAGCACCCGCTCGCCGAAGCCCTTCTTGAGGTTCTTGGCGTCGATGACCTGGTTGCCCAGGCGCGGGCCCGGCGGGATCGTGATCTCCTCGAAGTCGAGCTTGCGCGTGCGCTCGGCCTCCTCGGCCATCTCCTCGTAGCGGGCGAGACGGGACTTCGACTTCGCCTGGCGGCCCTTGGCGTTGGACCGCACCCACTCCAGCTCCTCCTTGAGGCGCTTGGCGAGCTTCTGGTCCTTCTTGCCCTGGACGTTGAGGCGCTCCTCCTTCTTCTCCAGGTACGTGGAGTAGTTGCCCTCGTAGGGGTACAGGTGACCGCGGTCGACCTCGGCGATCCACTGGGCCACGTGGTCCAGGAAGTACCGGTCGTGGGTGACGGCGATGACGGCGCCCTCGTACTGCGTGAGGTGCTGCTCGAGCCACAGCACGCTCTCGGCGTCGAGGTGGTTGGTGGGCTCGTCCAGCAGCAGCAGGTCGGGCTTCTCCAGGAGCAGCTTGCACAGCGCCACACGGCGCCGCTCACCACCGGAGAGGTGGGTGACCTTCTCGTCGCCGGGCGGGCAGCGCAGTGCGTCCATCGCCTGCTCGAGCTGGGAGTCGAGGTCCCAGCCGTTGGCGGCGTCGATGTCCGTCTGGAGCGTGCCCATCTCGGCCATCAGCGCGTCGAAGTCGGCGTCGGGCTCGGCCATCTCCTCGCCGATGGCGTTGAAGCGCTGCACCTTCTTGAACAGCTCGCCCATGCCCTCCTGGACGTTCTCCAGGACGGTCTTGGACTCGTCCAGCGGCGGCTCCTGGAGGAGGATGCCGACGCTGTAGCCGGGCGAGAGCTTCGCCTCTCCGTTGCTGGGGGTGTCCAGCCCGGCCATGATCTTCAGGATCGTCGACTTGCCGGCGCCGTTGGGGCCGACCATGCCGATCTTCGCACCCGGGTAGAAGCTCATGGAGACGTCATCGAGGATGACCTTCTCGCCCACAGCCTTCCGGGCCTTGTACATGGAGTAGATGAATTCAGCCAACGCGTGTTCCTGTTCGGAGAGGGGTCTGGTGGATTCTCACCGGCGCGCCGCAAAGCGGTGCCGCACGGGATGTGTCGCCTGTCCGACTCTACCCCGCCGTCGCCGAATCGAGCCCCAGGAGCTTCAGCACGAGGGCGAGACCGTTGACGAACCACCAGGCACCGAAGAACGACACCACGAGGGCCGAGCTCGCCGCGAGCAGCAGCACCGCCCAGCACCGCTGCGAGCGGGCGAGGACGAGGTAGCCGGAACCGGACAGGCAGGCCAGGAACGCCAGTCCCACGAGGAGGCTCATCACGTCCCCGGCCTGCGGGAGCAGTGAACCCAAGGTGAGGAACCCTGCCAGGGTGATGACCGCGACCGGCACCGCACTCACCACTACCCCGATTCCCTGCGCGAGCAGCCGTGCCGGTCGTGCGGCGATGCTCGGCACCAGGAGCGCCGTCACCTGCAGGGCCAGGGAGAGCAGACCGCCGACCACGGCGACGAGCACGAGCAGCTCGAGACGGGCCGCATCGACCTCGAACTGGGTGCTCTCGTGGAAGGACCAGCGGGCGAGATAGCCGCTCGAGGCCGCGAGCACAGCCGCAACCAGGTGCAGGCCCACCAGCAGCGGAAAACCGCGGGAGCCCAGGGCGTCGCTCGGGGATGTCATCGCGGGTTCTTCCACGGCTCGAGCCTAGGCGCTCCCCGATACAGCCGCTGTGGTTCCTCCATGGTGCCGCCGTGATCGAGACCGCACCGCGCGGTGGAACCGTCTGCTCGCAC
The DNA here is from genome assembly GCF_052378285.1 of Brachybacterium sp. AOP3-A1-3. Taxonomy (NCBI): domain Bacteria; kingdom Bacillati; phylum Actinomycetota; class Actinomycetes; order Micrococcales; family Dermabacteraceae; genus Brachybacterium; species Brachybacterium sp. AOP3-A1-3. Next base: position 73,558 of record NZ_JBQSXM010000007.1, read on the forward strand.
TCGTGGCCGTTGCTCGTACTCGTGACCGCGACCGGGAGCCGGGCGGCCGTCGCCCAGTTCGTGCCGTGGTGGGTTCTCGGCGCCGTGCTGATGGGCGGCGAGAACCTCTGTCTCGGCGGGGCTCAGTCCAGCGGGACGCCCCGTTCGGCGAGCACGCGGCGCGCGATCGCCGTCCCGTGCTCGGCACCATCTGTCTCGTCGGCGCCGTCGGCCTGCTCCTCGCCGTTGCGCGGCCACAGGTGCGCATCGATCCCGAGCGCCCGGGCGGCGGCGACGTTCTCCTCGCGGTCGTCGAAGAAGATGATGGCCGACGGGATCGACACGCCCCCGGTCTCGTGGGCCAGGACGTCCAGCAGGATCTCGTAGATCTCCCGGCCGGGCTTGACCGCTCGCTCCTCACCCGAGATGACAGCGAGGGTGAAGGCCTCGAACCAGTCGGCGCGACGCACCGCCTCGCCGAACGCCTCGGACGCATTGGACAGCAGCGCCAGGCGCACGCCATTGCGGGCGAGGTCGTGGAGAAGCTCCCGGGATGCGGGATCCATCCGCAGGAAGTACCGGTTGTCCGCCGCCTGGAGCTCGCTGATCTCGGTCTCGGAGAGCTGCTCGACACCCGCGGCCGTGGCCACGGCGCCCCAGTACTCCTCCGGCGTGCTGACACCCCGGTCGTAGGCGTCACGGTGGGACCAGAGCGCCTCACGGATCGCCTCGATATCACCGCCGAGCAGGTCGTGGATGCTCGGCACCGGGTCGTGCCCGGCGCTGAGCACTCCCCCGTAGTCGAAGACCACGGTGGGGCTCGGCGGGGTGCGGCGTCGGTTGCGCTTGCTCATGAATCCTCGTTCTGCGACGTCTTCGCGACGTCGTCACAGGTGGGAAGACCGTCGGTGCTGCCGGTCTCGGCGATGGTCTCGGTGGCCGTGAGGGCCTCGTCGAAGTCGGAGACCGCGACGACGTCCAATCCGTCGGGCTCGTAGCCGACGACCTCGTCGCAGTTCGCCGCAGGGGCGAGGAAGTAATCGGCCTCGGAGTCGTGCGCACCGACCATCTTCTGGCGGATCCCGCCGATCCCGCCGACCGTGCCGTCCGCCGCGATGGTGCCCGTTCCGGCAATACGGTGGTCGCCGGTCAGCGCGCCCGGGGTCAGCTCGTCGTAGACCGACAGGGAGAACATCATCCCGGCGCTGGGGCCGCCGATGTCTCCCACGGCGATCTCGACGTCGATCGGGAAGTCGTACCCGGAGGCGAGCACGACACCCATCTTCGGGGCGCCGTCCACCGTCTCGGCGGGCACCTCCAGATCGATCTCCTCGCCGCCGCGACGAACGGTCATCGGCACGGGCTCACCCTCCGGCGTGTTCAGGGCCAGCTTCTGGTAACCGGCGACGTCCTTCGCGCTCTGGCCGTCCACGGTGACGATGACGTCACCGGCTTCGAGGGTGCCCTCCGCCGGAGCGCCCTCCTCGACTCCACCGATCAGCACCACGGGGTCGAAGTCGATGCCGAGCTCCTCGAGGGCGACGGCGACCGCGCCCTGCTGGGACGTGCTCATCGCGACGGAGTTCGTCAGCACGGTCTGCTCACGGGTCTGCCCCTCGGGGAAGACCGCCTCGCGGGGCAGCACGGACTTCGTGGGATCGAACCAGGAGGCGACCACCTCGACCGGGGTCACCCGGTAGCCGGGCCCCCCATCGACGGAGACGGTGGTCATCATCAGCGTCCCCTCGGTGGGGTACGTCTTCGCGCCGTCGATCACGATGATCTGCTCATCGTCATAGGAGCCCAGCACGTCGATCGCCGGGCCCGGCTGCTCGATCACGTACGGCACCGGCATCAGCGAGGCGCCCAGGATCATCAGGCACAGCACCACCATCGAGACCAGGGCCACCACCGGGCGGGCGAGCTGCGCGTCCTCGACCTGGCGCGAGAGCAGTGCGCGGGCCCGCTGGGTTCGGGAGGGCCGGGACTGGTCGTCTATCACCCCGACATTGTGCCTCACGCGAAGCCTTCACCCTGTTCCCGGATGGTCTCGGTACGCTGGGCGCCCACGGACTGCTGGAGGTGGCCATGAACACTGATCCGATCCCGGGTGGACCCGGCGATATGGACGAGGAGACGCTCAAGCGCTTCCTCAAGGAGACCTTCGGGGACGCGCTCCCCGAAGGCGCCCTCGACGGGCTGGACCTGTCGGCGCTCGCCGAACAGGCGAACCTGCCCCAGGACCCTGCGCAGTTGCGCGCCGCCGCCGCGCAGATGCAGAGCATGTTCGCCGCCCAGGGCGACAACCCGGTGAACTGGCAGATGGCCGAGGACATCGCCCGGCGGACCGCCGCCGGCATGGCTGGCGTCCCCGGCGCACCGGAGCCCACCGGCACCCCCGGGGACCCCAATCCGACCGACGCCCAGATCCACGATCTGCGCCAGGCCGCCCAGGTCGCGCGGCTGTGGCTGGACCCCGTGATCGCCTTCGACGTGCCCACGGCCGATCTCGCCGTGTTCAGCCGCGGCACTTGGCTGCATCGGACGCTGCCGCATTGGAAGACCATCGTCGAGCCCGTCGCGAAGTACATGGCCGGAGCGATCGGTGAGGCCATCGCCTCGCAGATGGGCGAGATGGGAGACCTCTCCGCGATGGGCGGGAACGCCTCCGGGCTGCCCGGCGATCCCGCCGGCATGATGGAGCGCATCGGCGGCACGATGTTCGGCGTCCAGTTCGGCCACGCGATCGGCTCCCTGGCCCGCGAGGTCTCGGGCACCACCGACCTGTCGCTGCCCCTGGGCCGTGACGGCGAGCCGGCGCTGGTCGCCGCGAACGTCGACGACCTGATCTCGTCGCACACCCTGGATCCCTCCGCCGCACGGATCTTCCTCGCCACCCGCGAGATCGCCCACACCGCCCTGTTCAGCGCGGCCCCGTGGCTGGGCAAGGCGCTGTTCTCCGCGATCGAGGACTTCGCCCGCGGCATCACCCTGGATCTCGACGCCCTCGACGAGATGGTGCGGGACCTGGACCTCTCCGACCCCCAGGCCATGCAGGCCCGACGCCCCGAGGAGATGTTCGTGTTCACCCGTCGGGCCTCCCAGGAGCGCGCGCTCGAGGAGCTCGCGACGACCTTGGCGCTGATCGAGTCGTGGGTCGACCACGTCACGACGAAGGCGCTCGAGGGGAAGCTCCCGGAGCTCGAGGCGATGCGCGAGGTGCTGCGCCGTCGCCGCGCCGCCGGTGGCCCCGCCGAGCAGATGCTGGCCCGGACGATCGGTATCGAACTGCGCCCCCGGCGCGTGCGCGAAGCCCTCACCTGGTGGGACAGCGTGCTGGCCACAGAGGGTGAGCAGGGCCGCGAGGCGACCTGGGACCATCCTGATCTCCTGCCCACCACCGAGGTGCTCTCCGGCCGGCCGCAGGCCCCGCAGCCCCCGCAGGGCGCTGCGGAGGACGCTCCCGATGGCATGGCCGACGTGGAGATCCCCACGGACTTCGATGCGGAGCTCGAGCGGCTCCTCAGCGGGGCCGATTCCGGTTCCGTCCCCCGGGAGGACGAGCAGGGCGGTCTGCGCCCGGACGCCGACGGCGGAAGCCCTCACGACAGCGGCAGCCCTCACGGCGGCGAGAACTCCGGTGAAGGGACCTCCGATGAGGAGAACCCCGGCGATGACGAGGAGCCTGACTCCCCCGATGAGCGCTGATCCCCTCGAGGCGGCGTTCGCGGAGCTGCAGCTCGCCCGCGACGCCGCCTCCGGCCCCGAGCTGGCCCAGGAGTACGCGGCACTGCTGCACAGCTCCCCGAACGCCCTCTATCGCGAGGGCGGCCCCCGCCATCTCACGGCGAGCGCCGTGGTGATCGACGCCCCCGGCGAGCACATCGCCCTGGTGTGGCATCGCAAGGGCGGCTTCTGGGTGCAGCCCGGCGGGCACCTCGAAGCGGGCGAGAGGAGCTTCGAGCTCGCCGCGCGTCGCGAGGTCGCTGAAGAGATCGGTCTGTCCACGCTCGAGCGCGTGGGGCCTGGCCCGGCGATCCTGCACAGCCATCATCTCGATGCGGCCTTCGGTGCCTGCGCAGAGCATTGGGACGTGCAGTATCTCCTGCGCACTCCAGCCCCGGCCTCCGCAACGCCGCTGACCACGAGCGACGAGTCCCCCGAGGTGCGCTGGGTCCCCTGGCCGGTCCTGGATGGCGGCCCGTCCCGCTCGACTGCCCACCTGCCCGCAGGCACGGTGCCCGATATGGCGGCGAAGCTCGACGCGCTCGCCCCGGTCCTGGCCCGCTACTCGGCCTGACCCTCCGCTCGTCCCTCCGGATCACGCTCCAGATCGTCGTCCAGCGCCGGGGACGGCAGGCTCTTCGCCCACGAGAACCCGTCCAGGAAGCCCTGCGCCCTCTGCGCCTGCGGGTACAGCGCCATCAGCTGTTGGAACTCCTTGCCGTGGCCCGGCACGAGGAGATGGACGAGCTCGTGCATCATCACCGAGCGCACGACGTACTCGGGCATGTCCTGCAGCTGATGCGAGAGCCGGATCGTGCCGTCGGCCGGCGTGCAGGACCCCCATCGCTGGTTCTGGCGGGTGGACCAGGTGACCGAGGCCGGGTGCGCCCGGCCCCCGAGATATGCCTCACTGACCTCCCGGGCCATCCGGGCGAGAGCCTCATCACCGCGCCGGGTGGTCGTGGTCCGGGCCTCTTTCCTGACCAGCTGGTCGACCATCTTCGTGACCCAGTCCCGTTCCTGCCGTGCGCTGAACGTCGCGGGGATCGCGATCACGAGGTCCCCGTCGCGCCGGTTGATCGACACCGTGCGGCGTCGTCGCGCCGAACGACGCACCATCACCCGCTCCCCGCGGGGGCCGGCGACATTCTCCTGAAGGACGAGATCACTCATGGGGACAAGCCTGGCACGATCTGGGACGAAAAATATTCATCCACAGCCGACGCCACAGGCGGTAACCTTTCGAGCCTGTGACCTGCAGAGACAATCTTTCCTCCACAGTAGCCACCGCGCCATCCCGAACCTGTCCACACCCATTGCGGGGTTGTCCACAGTCGGTCCCCGACGGCCCTTTGACCGGTGCCGCTCCCAGGGGCTAGGTTTCCCTGCACGTGGGACCCCGGGATAACTAGCAGGACGCACACGGGGAAGGTGCGCGTGGTGCTGAGCGCCCCCGGGGTCCCACGGCCCTTCAGGCCTCTTCGTGCCTACGGGGCCTCCGATGTCGGTTCGTCGCGCGCACTTCCTCGGCTCCCCGTTGAGCCTCCTGATCCCGAAGCGCGCGACGGGCCGCCCCGTTCGGACCTTCTCGATTCGTGCGCCTCCGCCGCCCCCCGTTACAGTGGATCGATCCCGGCCTCGCGGCGAGAGCTGCGCGTCCGGGGAACCGAACACCACCATCGATTCCCACAAGGAGCGGATATGGCCGACGAGACCTATGCCGGAGAGTTCTACTGCGTCAAGTGCCGCGAGAAGCGGGAGGCCGAGGGCAACGTCGTCGTCTCCAACGGTCGCCGCATGGCGAAGGCCGTGTGCCCGGAGTGCGGCACCAAGCTCAACCGCATCCTGGGCAAGGCCTGATCGACGTACCGCGAGGTACGAGCGGTAGGAGACCAGGCAGTCCTGCAGCTCCTGATCGACGTACCGCGAGGTACGAGCGGTAGGAGATCAGGGACTGGAGACAGCCTGATCCGACCGGCCTGATGCACGACGAGGGGCGAGGCACCATGACGGTGTCTCGCCCCTCGTGCATGCGGTCCCGAGCGGTGGGAGACCGCTCGGGCGATCACTGTGGCGGTCTGCGACCGTCACGGTGCTCATGCCGCGTTCTGGTCGGGGTTCTTCCGCGGGCGACCGCGGCCGCGCTTGACGGCGATGATGCGGCCGGAATCGAAGATCGACCCGCCCCAGACGCCCCAGGGCTCTTCGCGCTCGAGGGCGCCCTGACGGCACTCCTGGAGGAGCGGGCAGTCGGCGCACAGGCTCTTGGCCTGCTCCAGATCAGCCGGACGCTCGGAGAAGAAGAGGTCCGCGGCGGTCGTGTCGTGGCACGGCAGCAGATGTGCTGCGGTGTCGGCGGGGTTCAGGAATGTGGTGAGTAGAGAAGTCATCGTCTCGCTGCTTTGAAGATCGTCGGGGGGACGAGCCCTTTCGGGCGGAGGTGCGGCGGCGGTGCCGCACCGGCAGCGAGGGGAGGCCTCGTCAGCTCAGGCTGGGCACCGCGGGGGCATAGCCCCGTTCGCGCTGCAGAAGGGAGGGCGCGCCGAGGGGGCGCAGTCCATCTCCTGCAAGATTCCTGATGATGTTCACTGAGGCCACCCCCTTTCGAATGCGCGCGTCCCGGTGTCCCGGACCACGACGTGGACGATTGACGAGCATGAGTCTACACACGTTCGTCAGAAGTCACATCTATTTTTTGACCTGCGGTTTCAGTGCTTCCGGCGCGGCTCTGCGAGGAGCCCGGGAGAGCCCGGGAGAGCCCGACGGAACTCTAGGCCGGGTGCTCGGCGAGGAGCGCGAGGAGCGCTGGGCCGAACCTCTCCGCCTTGCCGGGGCCGATACCCGGGACGGCGAGCAGCTCGCGCTCGCTGCCTGGTCGGCGCTCGGCCAGCGCCTCGAGGGCGGCGTCGGTGAGGACGGAATAGGCCGGGGCGCCGTTCTCTCGCGCCCGATCAAGCCGCCAGGCCCGCAGCGCCTCCAGCAGCGCCGGATCCGCGGTGGGAGGGCACCCTTCGTGCCGGCCCAGGCGCTGCTCGCGAGCGGAGATCAGCCCCTGGGAGCACACCCGGCACTCGGAGTAGACGGTCGCGCTGCGGCGCCCGGTGCGGCGGGCGTCGGCCCCCGGACGCTTCCCGGCGGCGTCGGGATGATCGAGTGCGCCGTCCAGGAAGCGGGACGCTCGGCGACTCCCCCGGGCCCCCGGCGTGCGGGCCGCGGACCAGCTCACGGTGAGCAGGTCGCGGGCCCGGGTGAGGGCCACGTAGAACAGTCGCCGTTCCTCCTCGATCTCTGCCGGGGTCGACGCCATCGAGATCGGCATCAGCCCGTCGCTCGCTCCCACCAGGAACACGACGGGCCACTCGAGACCCTTCGCGGCGTGCACGGAGGCGAGGGCCACGCCGTCGACCACCGGCGCCGACTGTGCCTCGGCGCGCTCCTCGAGCTCGCGGACCAGATCGGTCATCGTGGCGCCGGGCCGGGCGGTGACGGTGTCCGCGAGCCCCACGAGGGCGTTCAGGGAGTCCCAGCGGTCCCGGACCGCTCCGGTGGTCTCCGGGGCCGTCTCGGACCAACCCTGCTGCGAGAGGATGTCGCGCACGGCGCGGCCCGGGTCGAGCTGCTCGACCCGGGTGGCGGCCCGCAGCGACACCATGGCGCGCCGCACCTCCTGGCGCTCGAAGAAGCGGTCGCCGCCGCGCACCAGGTAGCCGATGCCCCGGGCCGTGAGCGCCTGCTCGAACGCCTCGGACTGGCTGTTGGTGCGGAACAGGATCGCGATCTCCGCGGCGGAGCGGCCCTCCGCGATCAGGGCCCCGATGCGGTCGGCGATGCCGTCGGCCTCCGCCGGGTCGTCGGGGAAGGACTCCACCAGCGGTGGAGGGCCGTCCTCCCGCTGGGCGACCAGGGTGAGCCGGTTGTCGCGGGTGCGCCCGCGGGCGCCGTCCAGGACGGTGTTGGCCAGGCGCACGATCTGCGGGGTGGAGCGGTAGTTGCGCTCGAGCCGGATGGTGCGGGCCCGTTTGAACTCGCTGCGGAACCCCAGCAGGTAGGAGGCGCGCGCGCCGGCGAAGGTGTAGATCGTCTGGGCCGCGTCGCCGACGACGCAGAGGTCGTCGCCGGTCCCGAGCCAGAGCCGCAGCAGGGTGTGCTGGAGCGCGGAGACGTCCTGGTACTCGTCGACGACGAAGTGCTTGTACTGGCCGCGGATCTCGCGGGCGACGTCGGCCCGTTCGGAGAGGAAGCCCACGAGGTGCAGCAGGACGTCCTCGAAGTCGATGACCCCGCGCTCCTTCTTGACCTCCTCGTACTGGGTGAGGATCCGGGAGATGGACCGCGAGTCGAAGCCCGCGACGCCGGGACGCTTCGCCGCGGCGGCCGCCTCGGGGTACGACTCCGGGGTGAGCATCGTGACCCGGGACCACTCCACCTCGGAGACGATGTCCCGCAGCGCCGCCCGATCCACGCTCAGATGCAGGCGCTGGCAGGCCTCGCCGACGCCGGCGAACTTGTTCGCCATGATCTCCGGGACGGGCCCGCCGACCACTCGAGGCCAGAAGTGGCGCAGCTGGCGCAGGGCGGCGGAATGGAAGGTGCGCGCCTGCACGGCAGGCACCCCGAGGTCCCGCAGCCGCGAGCGCATCTCCGCGGCGGCCTTCGCGGTGAAGGTCACCGCGAGCACGTGGCGCGGGTTCAGCTGCCCCGTGGCCACCCCGTACGCGATGCGGTGGGTGATGGCGCGGGTCTTGCCCGTGCCCGCACCGGCGAGGACGCACAGGGGCACACCGAAGGTGCTGGCGACCTCACGCTGCTCCGGGTCGAGCGCCGCGAGGATGCTCTCGGCGTCGCCCGGGGTGGGGGTCGTCGGGGTGAGGGGCAGGGCTGGTTCGGTCATCGGTGCCATCCTGCCAGCGGCGGCCGACGTTCCGGGCACCGCTGTGGATGGCGAGTCCCTCACGCCTGGGCGGAGCGGCCGTACCAGTCGTCGATCAGCGCACGGCCGAGGGAGGCATTGCCCGGGAGCTCGATCTCCTCGGCCTCGAGCGCCGCGGCGAGCTCCTCGCGGGTGAACCAGCGCGCCTCGGCGATCTCGTCCTCCTGGAGTGTGAGCTCCACCGCTCCGGGGACCCAGGCCCGGTAGCCGAGCATGAGGGAGCGGGGGAAGGGCCAGGGCTGGCTGCCGACGTACTCGACCTCCTCGACCGTGACCCCGACCTCCTCGGCGACCTCGCGGGCCACGGCGTTCTCGAGGCTCTCACCCGGCTCGACGAAGCCCGCCAGGACCGAGTAGAAGCGGCTGCGGAAGTTCGCGTTGCGGGCCAGGAGCAGTCGGTCCTCGCTGTCGCGCACCGCCATGATGACGGCCGCGTCGGTGCGCGGGAAATGCTCGGAGCCGTCGTCGCGGCAGCGCAGCACCCAGCCGCCCACCTCGGCCTCGAGCAGAGCGCCGCACAGGGGGCAGTGCCGCATCGACCGGTGCCAGGCACCCATGGCCACCGCGGTCAGGGCGAGGTCGGCGTCCGCCGGATCGAGCTGGTCGGCGATGCGCCGGAGGTCGCGGAGATCACGGCCGGGATCGTCGATCTCGGCACTGGTCTCGAGGATCTCGACGGCGAGGATCCGCAGCCCGTCCCGTACGCCCAGCAGCACGAGCGGCTGGGTGCCGCCGGCCCGGGGGTCCGCGGTCTCCAGGGCGAGCTGGAGAGAGCCGTCCGCCCCTTCCTGGAAGGCCGTCTCGCCCGCCCGCGAGACCAGGTACCTGGCGTCGTCGCCGGGGGCGACCATCGCCGGGTCGACGCGGCTGAGCGCGTCCCGGTCGGAGCTGAGGAGGGTCAGTGGGGTGTGCAGATGCGGGCCGCGGAGATTCGCCATACCCGGAAGCCTACGTGGATCGGGCCGACCACCCGGGTACGGTGGACGCGTGCATCGCAACTCGTATTCCCTGGCTGCTCTCGCCGCGGCGACGGTCCCCGGTCTGATCCCGGTCAGGACCACCCCGATCGCGACCCCGATCGATGATCTCGACGTCGCCGGGGTCATCGGCGAGCAGGGTCGCCGGGTCATGGTCCTCTCCCCCGCCTCGACCGCCTCCGGCGTGCGCCTCGAACGCGATCTGAAGGTGGCGGACGCCCTGTCCGGGACCCCGCTGCACGGCATCATCCCTCCGGTGCTGGGATTCGTGAAGCTCTCCGAGGGAGGCCGCGCCGCGGTCACCGAGGCCCCGGTGGGCCGGCCGCTGATGCTCGAGGATCTCCAGCGATCCCCCGAGCTCGCCCGCTCGCTGGGCCGGGTCCTGGCCCGCATCCACACCGTCCCGCGCTATGCGGCCGAAGCCGCTGGTGTGGAGTCCTTCACTCCCGAGGTGCTCCATGCCGAGCACCGCACCCGCATCGCCACGGCCGCAGAGAGCGGACATCTCCCGGCGGCCGTCTCCCAGCGCTGGGAGGCCCTGCTGGACGACCAGGAGCTGTGGGACATCACGGCACAGTTCATCCACGGCGACCTCTCCGAGGAGAGCCTCTTCGCCTCCGGTGACGACGTCAGCGCCGTGCGCGACTGGTCCTCCTCCCGGGTCGCGGATGCCGCCTCGGACCTGGCCTGGCTGATCTCCTCCCTGGACCCCGAGCGTTTCGACGACCTCTACGCCGCCTACCGCGACGAGCTTCCCACCGCGCCGCACCCGCGTCTGGTGGAGAGGGCCCAGGCGCTCGGCGAGTTCGCGGTCGCCGAGTGGCTCACCCACGGGCTGGAGACCGGCGACGACTCGATCGTCTCCGATGCCCGCGGCATGATCGCCGACCTCGATGCCGATCTCGCGCAGCTCGCACGCGACGAGGCCGAGCGCGCCTACGAGGAGATGCGCTCCCGCGAGGACACGGGCTCCCGCGAAGAGCACGCCTGAGCACGACGCACCCGGGCGCGATCAGCCCCCGGTGAGCATCTCCGCGATCCGTTCGCGGGACGGATGGCGCTGCACCTCGTGGGTGACGTCGTCGGCCACGAAGTGGAATGCCGTGCGGATCCGCTCCAGCGGGAGGCCCGTGCGCTCGTGCCAGGCCAGCCGGTACAGCGACAGCTGGAGGGCTCGTTCCCGCAGCTGAGCGGGCCGCGGCACCCGGCCCGTCTTCCAGTCCACGATGATGACGCCCCGAGCGTCGGGAGCCTCGTTGTCAGGGCTGTCAGGGCTGTCAGGGTCCTCGAACACCGCGTCGATGACGCCCCGCACGGCGATCTCCCCCACTCTGGTCTGGACCGGATATTCGACGGCGATCGGGGTGCGATGCGCCCACTGCGAGGCGTCGAAGGCCTCCCGCAGGGCGAGGTCATCACGGTGCGGCCCTTCGTCCTCCCCGAAGTCCAGGACGTCCTCCAGATCCAGCAGCGCGGTGCTGTCGTAGCGGGACTCGAGCCAGGCGTGGAAGGCGGTCCCCCGGGCGGCTGCCGGTGACGGCCGGCGCGGCAGGGGCCGCAGCAGGTCGATCGCCGCGCCCCGCGGGTCCTGGGCCTGGTGCACGACCTGGGAGGCGGACAGCCGCGGCGGGGAGTGCACGAGCGCAGGCGCGGCCTGCTGCTCGAGATCGTCGATCGCCCGCCGCACGGTCTCGGCGAGAGCCGGGTCCGTGACCTCCGGCGCCGACCTCCCTGGCACCAGATCCTCCGTGATCCCCTCGATCATCCCGGCGGCGCGGGCACGACGCCGCTCGGGCTCCCCCGGCGGTGGCGGCCACTGCGCCTGAGGCCGCTCCGACTCCAGCGGGTTGGTCTCGGGCACCTCCTGGACGGAGCGGAACTGCTCGGGGACCAGGTCGTGGATCTCGACCAGGTAGCGCGAGCGGGGGCGCGCGGTGGTCAGCCCTGCGCGCCAGGCGGCGGAGGTCAGCAGCAGGCGCCGGCGGGCCCGGGTGACCGAGACGTACATGAGCCGTCGGTCCTCGCGCAGGGACTCCTCGCCCTGGGCGAAGCGGTAGTCCTCGATGAGCCCCTCGGCATCGACCTGGGTGTCCGCCTCGGCCCAGGCCAGCTCGGGCAGGGTGTCCGCGTCGCCGCGCAGCGCGGTGGGGACCGACGCCGACGCGAGCTTGTCCAGCCACCCGTTGTCCGGAACCCGCACCCGGCCCGTCTCGTCGGTCTTCGCTCGGCGCAGGTCGTAGGAGGGCACGGAGCCCTCGGTGAGACCGGCCACGGCCACCAGGTCCCACTCCAGGCCCTTCGCGGAGTGCATGGTCACGATGGTCACCGCGCCGGCGTCTCCCTCCTCCTCGGTGTGCTCGGGTGAGGCGGACACGGCGAGCCCTGCTTCCTCGTCCTCGCTGATCTCGAGCAGGTCGAGATAGGCGCCGAGCCCGCCGCGCTGGGCGGTGCGGTCGAAGGCGGCGGCGTGGTCGCGCAGCGCTTCGAGGTCCGCCAGGACGCTCGAGCCGGGGTCGGCGGCGAGCAGGGTGAGGTCCACGTCCAGGACCCGCACGGCGGCCGTCACGAGGTCCGGCAGGGGCAGGGGCAGCAGACGCCGCATCTCCCTCAGGAGCTGCTGGATCTGCCGGAGCCGGTCCCGGCCGGACGTGGACAGGGAGCGCCCCGACGGGTCGGTCCAGCCGTCGGGCGGGAGATCGTCGACGGCGTCGACGAGCGAGACGGACTCGGCCTCGTCCTCGCCGCCGGGGGCGTCGGCCGTGCGGCGCAGGCGTGAGCCCATCCGGTCCCGCCACCGGCCCAGCACGGAGAGGTCACGGGCTCCTAGCCGGAAGCGCGGCCCGGTGAGCAGGCGCATGAGGGCGTCACCGCGCCCCGGGTCGTGCGCGCACTGCAGCACGGCGCGCACGTCGGCCACCTCGGGGCGATGCAGGAGCCCGCCGAGGCCGACCACGTGGACCGCGAGGCCGCGCTCCTCGAGCCCCTCGACGAGGGCGGGGATCTGGCGGCGGGCGCGCACCAGCACGGCGGCCGACGCCTGCTCCGCAGCCTCTGCCGAGCCCCCTGCGCGGTCTGCCCCGTCCGCCCCGGCGGGCACCGCCTCGGAGATCTCGGCGCGGCGGGCGAGGATCCAGTCGGCGATGGCGCGCGCCTCCGCCCGTTCGTCGGAGGCCTCGAGGATCTCCGCGGCGCCCTCACCGGCGCCGGGGCGGGCCTGGAGCTCGGGGATGGTGAGTCCGGCGTCGGCCGAGCGCAACGGCGCGGCCAGAGTGTTCGCCACGGCGAGCACGGCCTGGTCGTTGCGCCAGGAGGTGGACAGGGTGCGCTGCAGCACGGGCTGCTCCGGGGTGGCGAACGTCGTCGCGAAGCCGGCGAGGGAGGCCGCCGACGCGCCGCGCCACCCGTAGATGGCCTGCTGGGGATCCCCGACCGCGCACGCGGCATGCCCGGGGCCGAACAGGTCCGTGAGCATCTGCAGCTGGGCGACGGAGGTGTCCTGGAACTCGTCGAGCAGGACCACGCGGTGCATGCGTCGGGCGAGCGCGCTCGCGGCGGGCACCTCGCGCGCCACCCGGGCCGCGAGGGAGACCTGGTCGGCGAAGTCCAGGGCGGAGCTGTCGGTCCGCAGCTGGGCGAAGCGCTCGAGCAGCGGGATCAGGGCGAGGCGGGACTCGAGGGAGGTGAGCACGGAGGCGACGGCCTTGGGTGTGGTGCGTCGGCGTCCTTCGACCTGGAGCGGGATCCCGCCGAGGTGGTCGTGGATCTCCTGGAGATGCTCGCGCAGCTGCTCGGGGGTCACGAGGTGGTCGGCGATCGAGGAGGTCAGCGACAGCAGGGCGGCGGTGAGCGTGGCCGGCGAGGCCTCGAGGTCCAGCGAGTCGTCCCAGCCCTCGACGATCGAGTGCGCGAGCTGCCAGGACGCCGAGGTCGACATCATGGTCAGCTCGGGGTCGATGCCGACGGCGAGGGCGTGCTCGCGCACCAGGTCCAGGGCGAAGCCGTTGTAGGTGTGCACCAGGGGGCGCTGCCCCACCAGCTCGTCGTGGCCGCGTTCGAGCCCGGGCGGCAGCGTGAGGCCCTCGGCGCGCATCGCGGCGGCCAGGGCGGTCAGCCGGGCGGAGATCCGGGCGGAGAGCTCGTGGGCGGCCTTGCGGGTGAACGTCAGCCCGAGCACCTGGCGCGGCTCGACGATCGCGTTGGCGATCAGCCACACCACCCGCGAGGCCATCGTCTCCGTCTTCCCGGAGCCGGCGCCGGCCACGACCAGCATCGGTGCCAGCGGGGCTTCGATGACGGCGACCTGCTCGGGCGTGGGCGGGGGCTGGTCCAGCAGGGCGGCGAGGGTCCCTGCGCTGAGCCGCCCGGGGCTGGTGGGCTCGGGGCCGATGTGCTCTGTCATAGCTGGCCTCCTTCGGGCTGCAGCGGGCAGCTGCTGCGCACGGCGCAGTGGGAGCAATGGGAGTTCAGGCGTGCGGTGACCGCGCGGCCGGCGACGTCCTCGGAGACCTGGGCGACGAGGGAGTCGAACCAGGCAGGGTCCTCCGCCTGGCCCAACGCGATCTGGGTGCGCACGGCGGCCTTCTTCCCGCCGGTGCCGACGTAGACCAGCTGGGCCCCGTTCAGCCGCTCCGGGGCGTCGTCCCCGAGCTGCTCGGCGAGCGCGCCGTCACGTACCGCGGCCTGGTAGGCGGCCAGCTGGAGGTCGTCCTGCGCAGCGGCCGCGGACTTCGCGTTCTTCCCCGATTTCAGGTCCACGACCCGCAGTCCGGTCGCATCCCCCTCGATCCGGTCGATGCTGCCGCGCAGCCGTACCCGCCCGAGGTCCACCTCGAAGGGGACCTCGACGGCGAGCGCCTCGGGCGCGGTGCGCAGATGCTCGGCGAGCAGGCGCGCGGCGTCCTCGGCCCGGCGCACCCGGCGGCGCCCGGACCAGGTCTCGGTGCCGGGCACCGATCGCAGCAGGGTGTGCAGCTCCTCGAGCAGGTCCTCGGCCCCGCCCTCGGGGCCCTGCGGATGGATCTGCGCGAGATGGTGCAGTGCGGTGCCGATGAGCTGCGCGGGCCCGCCGGAGCGGGTGCCGCCGGCGCGCTCCATGAGCCACGACTGCGGGCAGTCCACCGCCCGTTCGAGGGCCGACGGGGACAGGCCGATGACGGAGCCCTCGTCGTGCAACGGCGCGGTGCTGCTGGGATCCTGGTGGTACCAGCTGCTCGGATCCGTCCCGGGCGCGCCAGCGCGCGAGAGGGCGTGCAGGGCCAGCGCCGCATCGTGCGCACGCTGCGGGTCCTCGTCATGGAGCCTGCGGCGCAGCGCCGCGACCAGCTGTCGGGCATCAGGGGCCGGGCCCGGGTCCTGACGGAGCCGGTCGAGGTCGATCCAGGGCTCGCCGGCGCGCGCCGCGAGCGACGCGATCGCCTCGTGCAGGGCCGACGGCTCGAGCTGCTCGTCCTGGACGGCGGTGACCAGCACCCGGGTGCTGGCCCGGGCCATGGCGCTGATCGCGAGCCGCAGCTCGTCGGCGATCACCTGGCTGCGCTGGATGGCCCGCAGCGACTCGGGATCCGAGGGCAGCTCCGCGCCCGGCCGGGCGGCGGCCAGCAGGGAGAGCTCGGCCGCCCCGAACAGCGTCGAGCGCAGGCGCAGGTCGGGCCAGGCCCCCTCCTGGAGCCGGGCGAGCACGACGGTGTCGCGATGCTCGCCGGCGATCTGTGCGGGGGTGAGCACCGCGATCCGGCCGCGCGGGGCAGCGGCGGGGGCCAGCGTGTCCTCGACGACGGCCTGCGAGCGGATCTGCTCGACGAGGTCGAGGGCCCCCGCACCGGGGCGGCGCGCGGTGAGCCGCTCGGCCGCGGCGAACAGCTCGAGCAGCGCATCCAGTCGGGAACCGGCGAGCCGTGCACGGGCCCCGTCGACATCGCCCGGGGCCCCGAGCGCCGCCCGGCGCCAGCCACCGGCGAGCGCTGCGGCGTCCCAGGCCGCCCAGATGATCTGTTCGGCATCGGCCGTGCGATGGTCGCGCACGGCCCGGATCATCGCGCGCACCCGATGCACCGGGGCGGCGGCGCGGTCCCGGTCCTCGGGGTCCGGGAGGCCGGGGACCTCCGGCTCCACGAGCGCCCGCGCGAGCAACTGGTCGCTGGGGATCTCCGAGGCGGGGTCCAGGGAGCGCTGCGCGCTCAGCAGGAGGCGCCGGATGCGCCGCAGCCGCAGCGTGTCCGCGTCGCCGAAGGGACCGCGCAGCAGGTCACCGGCCACCTGGGGGTCCACGGGAGTCCCCTCCGGAGCGAGTCCGACCTCCAGGACTGTGAGGAGGTCCGCGATGACCGGCACCTCCCGCAGGGGCTGGGGTCGGCGCGGCACGCGCACGGGCAGACCGGTGCGGGAGAGCAGATCGGCGACGTCGGCGACGGCGGAGCCGGAGCGGCACACCACGGCCATGTCGTCGTAGTCGATCTGCTCGCGGTGGTGCAGATCGCGCAGGGCGGAGCCGATCAGGCGCGCCTCATCGAGCGGGTCGTCGGCCTGGAGCACGGCGATCCCGGGGCCGTCGGCCGCTCGGGGGCGGCGGGAGTCCGCCGTGGCGCCGGCCAGCGGGAGCCGGCCGCGCAGGGAGTCGACCCCGGCCACGATGCCCGGGGCGATCCCCGGGGAACCGGTGAGGGTGATCTCGGACAGCGGCCGACGCAGGAGATCGCGCAGTCGGTCCGCGGCATCCGGCAGGGCGCCGCGGAAGGTATCCACCGCGGAGTCCGGGCTGCTGCAGATCATCACGCTCGACCCGGCCGCGGCGAGCGCCGCCACGAGGGCGACGCCGGCGGTGGTGAGGTCCTGGGCGTCGTCGACCACCACGGTGTCGAAGGGGGCCGCGGTCCGGGGGTCCTCGAGCAGGCGGACGGCGCGGCGCACCAGGCCCCCGGAGTCCAGGCGGGGCCCGGCATCCAGAGCAGCAGAGGCCTCGAGGTCGAGCACACCGAGGTAGTCGCGCAGGATCGCCGCGGCGTCGCACCAGGCGGGCCTGCCGCGCTCACGACCGAGGCGGTCCAGATCGCCCGGCGCCAGCCCGAGCTCCGTGGCGCGGGTGATGAGGTCGCGCAGCTCGGTGCGGAAGCCGGGCAGGGTGCGGGCTCCCGGATCGACGTCGAGGTTCCAGCTCTCCCGTCCGGCGATCAGCTCCGCCAGCAGGGAGTCCTGCTCCGCCCCGGTGACCAGGGTCGGCTCGCCGAGACCGCGGGAGAGGGCGTCGGCCCTCAGGAGGGCGTGGCCGAGGGCGGGCGGCGTCATCGCCCGCACCTCGCCGGCCCCGTGCACGGCGAGGGCGTCGCGCAGGCGCCCGGCGGCCTGGCGTCGCGGCGCCAGCAGCAGAGTCCTCTCCCCGGCCTGCGCCGCGGCCGCGAGGGCGAGCGTCGTGCGCCCGCTCGCGGGCCCGCCGTGCACCATGACGTCGGCCCCACCGAGCAGCAGCTCCAGCGCGTCCTGCTGCGGGCCGTCGAGCTCCCCGGCGGGGAGGACCGCCGGGAGGGCGGCCAGGTCGGGTCCGAGCAGACGGATCCCCTCGCTCGGGCTCCGCCCCGCACCGCTCGTCGTCCTGCTCATCGTCATTCCCCTATTCCACCTCACGCGGAGGACGTTCGAACCGTCCCGGCGGGCGGTGACGGGGCGGTAGAGTGTCACGCATCACTCGGACCCCGTCATCCCCTCCGGAGGTCGATGAGCATGTCTCCGTCACCCACCACACGGATGCCTCGCGCCCAGCGTCGCACCCAGCTCCTGGAGCTCGCCACACAGGTGTTCACCCGGAAGGGCTATCACGGCACGTCGATGGACG
Source organism: Brachybacterium sp. AOP3-A1-3 (assembly GCF_052378285.1). Lineage (NCBI taxonomy): Bacteria > Bacillati > Actinomycetota > Actinomycetes > Micrococcales > Dermabacteraceae > Brachybacterium > Brachybacterium sp. AOP3-A1-3. The sequence continues at coordinate 90,995 of NZ_JBQSXM010000007.1, forward strand.
ACATCGCGGCGGCCGCCGGGGTCACCAAGCCCGTTCTCTACCAGCACTTCGACTCGAAGGTCACGCTGTACCTGGAAGTCATCGACATCATCGCCGTGGGCCTCCTGGCGGAGGTGAGGGAGATCGGCGCCTTCGAGGGCGACACCACGCAGCGGGTGCGCTACGGGATCACCCGTTTCTACGAGCTGATCTCCGTCCAGAACGCCTTGAGGCTGTTCACCGGCAACGAGTCGATCTCCGACGAGGTGCAGGAGCGGGCGAGCGCGGTGCTCGACCAGATGGCGATCGACCTGGCCGAGGTGCTCACGGCATTCCGCGAGATGAGCACGGCGCAGTCGAGGATCATCGGACGGGGGCTCATCGCCGCCACCCAGACCACGGCGCTGCTGCTGCACGACGCGCAGGATGATGTCGAGCGCGAGGAGATCCTCGAGGTCATGTCCACCTTCATGGTGCACGGACTGGCCGGTTTCACGCCTCGGGAGGGCACGGCGGCCACCGGCTCTGCGCTGGGAGCGGACGCCCCCGCCTCGTCCTGATCCGCCGGGTAGGCTTTCTGACATTCAGCATCGGACGTCCCCGCCTCAGAGGCGGAGGGAAGGACATCGCCATGGAGATCCGCATCGGCATCCAGCACTCGCCCCGCGAGATCGTCATCGAGTCCACGGAGAAGGCGGAGGAACTGCTCGAGCGTCTGAACACCGCCGTCGCCGAGGGCTCCCCCGTCACCCTGGTCGACGACAAGGGCCGCACCGTGCTCGTCCCCGGCGCCAAGGTCGCGTACGCGGAGCTCTCCACCGAGGAGCCCCGCCGCGTCGGCTTCCTCGGCTGAGCATCCATGACCTCGTCGTCAACGGGGAACGGTCCGTCGGGATCGGCGGGCTCGGCGGGTACTCCTGGGGGCGCAGAATCCCCCACAGGCACGGATCCTGCCGTCCCGACGTCGGAGGACACCGCCGCTGACCCGGAAACGGCAGCGGAGGCCGCGGCGCGGCATCGCCGTCGCCGGGTGCGCACCCTCCGAGCCCTGCACGTCTCGACCACGACGGTCGTGGCCCTGCTGGGAGCGATCGTGGGCCTCATGCTGGTCCCCGCGACCCGGGTCGACATCGGCCCGCTGACCGCGAGCGTGCACCTGCGCCCGTCGCTGACCTCGGAGACCGTGCTCCTGCTGCCGCCGGTCGGCGAGGTCTCCTTCGACACCCACACGGCCCCCGTGCGCATCGAGGCGCGTGTGCAGGGCGTCGACATCGCCAAGGCCGAGGCGCTCTTCTACTCCAGCACGGGCTTCACCGAGCTCACCCGCACCGCGCCGGAGGCGATCATCCGCGCGGCCGCCCTCAATGCCGTCCTGAACGCCCTGTTCGCGGCCGCCGGCGCCGGTCTCATCGTCGGCCTCACCTTCCGTCGGGTGCGGCGTGCGCTCATCGCCGGCGGCAGCGCCGTGGCGCTGGTGGGCGTCTCGGTCGCGATGACCTCCGTGACGTTCCGACCCGATTCGCTGTACCAGCCGAAGTTCGACGGCCTGCTCTCGCAGGCGACCTACATCGCAGACATCGGCCAGGCCACGGCCGCCGACTACCAGAACTATCGCAGCACCCTCGCGGAGTTCGTGGGTCAGGTCTCCGCCCTGTACATCGCCGCGGACTCCCTGCCCGTGGGACTCGACGAGGACAACCTGATCTCGGTCCTCCATGTCTCCGACATCCACGACAACCCCCAGGCCTACGACGTCATCGAACAGCTGCACACGCAGTTCGCGATCGACATGGTCATCGACACCGGCGACATCGTCTCCTGGGGCACCCCGGTGGAGACCCAGCAGCTGAGCGTGATCGGCGGGCTCGGGATCCCCTATGTCTACGTCAGCGGCAACCACGACGGTGCGGCGTCCGCGGCGAAGATCGCCGAGCAGCCCAATGCGACCGTCGTGGACAACGAGGTCGTCGAGGTCGCCGGCCTGCGGATCGCCGGGATCGGCGATCCCCGCTTCGCCGCGGACGACGACTCCGACGCCGGCGGCTGGCGCGAGGGCACCGAGGCGATGGCCGCGAGCGGATTCCAGCTCGGGGACACCATCACTGCCTACGACGAGGCGCACCCCGATGCTCCGGTCGACCTCGCCCTGATGCATGATCCGACGCAGCCCCAGGGACTCGAGGGTCGCGTGCCGATGGTGCTCTCGGGCCACATGCACACCTCGAAGGTGGAGCTGGACCGGGATGGCTCGGGCACGGACTGGTTCACCGTCGGCTCCACCGGCGGCGCGCTCGCCTCAGGCGGCGTGCTGCCCGTGCTGAAGGGTGACGCCCCGCTCGACCTCACCGCCAGGATGCTCTACTTCGACAAGGACACCCGGCGCCTCGTCGCGTACGACGACATCGTCATGGGCGGCCTGGGCCTCGTCTCGGTATCCATCCAACGCACCCAGATGCCCACGGAGGTCCCGGAGCTCGAGGTCCCCGACGGCGCCGAGACGCCCGAGGCCCCGATCCCCGAGGACCAGGAGGTCGAGCCGGGCAAGGGCCTGCCGGACGAGGAACGCGTCACCCCGACGGATCCGGTCAGTCCGCTCCCCGAGGTCAGCGACGCCGGCGAGGGCTGATGACGGATGCACGGCGGCCCCGGGGGCTACCATGGCAGTGCTTACCCATGACCAGAGAGTTGAATGGTGCCTGAATCCATCCCGCACATCGATGAGGCCGTGTCGGCCTCCCCCGCCGTCGAGCTGAGCTCCGGCACCCCGAACACGAACGAGGCTCCTGTCGCCGTCGAGCCTCAGCAGACCTTCGCGGACTTCGACGTCCGCTCCGACATCGTCGATGCCCTCGCGGCGAAGGGGATCATCCATCCCTTCCCGATCCAGTCGATGACCCTGCCGATCGCCCTGCGCGGTCGCGACATCATCGGCCAGGCGAAGACGGGCACCGGCAAGACCCTCGGCTTCGGCATCCCCCTGCTGCAGGCGGCGATCGCCCCCGGCGAGGACAACCCGGACGACCGACCCATCGGCAAGCCGCAGGCCCTCATCGTGCTGCCCACGCGCGAGCTCGCGGTGCAGGTGGCCGAGGATCTCATCGCCGCGTCGGCCAAGCGGCCGGTGCGCATCCTCACCGTCTACGGCGGTCGCGCCTACGAGCCCCAGATCGAGGCGCTCGAGCGCGGCGTCGAGGTGGTCGTCGGCACCCCGGGTCGTCTGATCGACCTCATGCGCCAGAAGTACCTGGACCTGTCCCAGGTGCGCACCGCGGTGCTCGACGAGGCCGACGAGATGCTCGACCTCGGCTTCCTCGAGGACATCGAGAAGCTCCTGCAGGCTGTGCCCACCACGCGCCAGACCATGCTCTTCTCCGCGACGATGCCCGGCCCGATCATGGCCCTGGCCCGTCGCTTCATGAACCGTCCCACGCACATCCGTGCCCAGGACCCCGATGACGGTGCGCGCACCAAGGCCGACATCAAGCAGGTCGTCTACCGTGCGCACCAGCTCGACAAGATCGAGGTCATGGCCCGGATCCTGCAGGCTCGTGGGCGAGGCCTGACGATCATCTTCATGCGCACGAAGCGCCAGGCGGACCGGGTGGCCGGCGATCTCGCCGATCGTGGCTTCGCCGCCGCCCCGCTGCACGGCGACCTCGGCCAGGGCGCCCGCGAGCAGGCCCTGCGCGCGTTCCGCAACGGCAAGATCGACGTGCTGGTCGCGACCGACGTCGCCGCCCGCGGCATCGATGTCACCGACGTGACCCACGTCGTGAACTGGAACTGCCCGGACGACGACAAGACCTACCTGCACCGCACCGGCCGTACGGGCCGCGCGGGCAAGAAGGGCACTGCGGTGACCTTCGTCGACTGGGAGGACCTGGCGCGCTGGGGGCTCATCGCCCGTCAGCTGGGGCTGGATTCTGCCGAAGCGGTCGAGACGTACTCGACGTCGGATCACCTCTTCGCCGAGCTCGACATCCCCACCGAGGCCAAGGGCACCCTGCCCAAGAACAAGCGCACCCGCGACGGTCTCGAGGCCGAGACGCTCGAGGATCTCGGCGGTCCCGAGAGCGGACGCGGTGGCCGCGACAGCGGCCGTGGCGGACGTGACGGCGGACGCGGTGGACGTGACGGGGGCCGTGGAGGCCGCGACGGCGGCCGTGGTGGACGTGACGGCGGCCGTGGTGGCCGCGAGGGCGGGCGCGGCGAACGCAGCTCCGCGCCGCGTGAGGACCGGGCACCTCGTGAGGACCGGGCGCCTCGTGAGGACCGGGCACCTCGTGAGCAGGCGGCCGACGGCACGAGCGATCGTCCCCGTCGCACCCGCTCGCGCACCCGCCGGGTGAACGGTGATGTCGTGGCCGGCTCGGGCGACTCCGCGCCCAGCAGCGCACCGGCCACCAGCTCCGCATCGAGCAGCGCACCGGCCAGCAGCTCCGGCCCCCGGAGCGAGAAGCCGTCCGAGGGAAGCGGCGAGGACCGTACTCGTCGGCGTCGTTCCCGCGGAGGCCGCAGTCGCAGCCGCGGCGGCGAGGGCCAGCAGGCGCAGAGCTCCGGTTCCGACGCCTGACCCACCCGGACATCACGACGGCCCTGCAGCGAGCACCAGCTCGCGGCAGGGCCGTCGTCCTGTTCCAGCCTGCGCAGCTCCTCGCGGGCGCCGGCTGACTCGCGGGAATCACCCGGCTCGCGGGCATCAGCCGACTCGCGAGGATCAGTCGGCGATGACGCCCCACGCGACCAGGAACGACCGGATCGCGTCGAAGATCATCTGCGTGCTGATCGCCGCCAGCAGCACGCCGGAGATCCGGGTGACGAGTGTGACGCCGCCGTCACCCAGCACCCGGGCGATCACCCCCGCGAAACGCATCGCGAGGTACATCGACAGCGCGAGGGCCACCATGGCGATCGCGAGCGAGATGATCCGCGGGGCCTCACCGCCCGTCTGCTGCACGAAGAGCATGACGGCCACGATCGCTCCCGGACCGCCCAGCAGCGGAGTGCCCAGCGGCACCAGGGCCACGTTCACCCCGTCGCTCGCCGCCATCTCGCCCTCCTTGCCGGCGAGCAGCTGGAGCGCGACGATCAGCAGCAGCAGGCCGCCGGAGAACTGCAGCGCCGGCAGCGAGATGTGCATGTAGTCGAGGATGAAGCGCCCGAACACCGCGAACACAGTGATGATCAGCATCGCCACCGCGACGGCGACGAGAGCCGCACGGGACCGCTGCTTCGCGGTCATGGTGCTGGTCAGGGAGAGGAAGATCGGGACGGTGCCCGGGGGATCGATGATGACGAAGAGGGTGACGAACACTCCCGTGAGGAAGCTCAGGTCGACCAGGTTCACTTAGCGTATGACCTCGGTGCTGCTCGTGGCGCGGCGGGTGATCGCGTCCAGGACGTCCGGCTGCGTGAGGTTCTCTCCGAGCCGGTTGGGTTTTCCCGCGCCATGATAATCGCTGCCGCCGGTGATCAGGAGGTCGTGGGCGGCCGCGAAGTCCCGCAGCCGCGCGCGTTCTGCCTCATCGTGCTCCCGGTGGTCGACCTCGACGCCCGCGAGACCCGCTTCCACCAGCTCCTCCAGCAGCTCCACGGGCAGGTCCGCATCACGGGTCACGGAGCCGGGATGGGCCACGATCGCCACTCCCCCGGCATTCCGGATCGCTCGCACCGCGGCGACCGGTGACGGCGCGTAGTACGGCACGTAATAGGGCCCGGACGGCTTGAGGATCTCCTGGAACGCGGCGGAGCGGTCCGGGACGGTTCCATAGGCGACGAGGGCGTCGGCGATATGGGGCCGTCCGATCACGGTCGACTCCCCGGCGGCCTGCGCTCGCACGTCGTCCCAGGTGATCGGATAGTCCTGGGAGATCAGTTCGACCATCGCACGGGCACGATCGACGCGGGAGGCGCGGGCCCGGGCCATCTCGGCGGCCAGCTCGGTCTCCGGCGACGGATCCACCAGGAGGGCCAGGACATGGATGCTCAGACTCCCGTGCTCCGCAGAGACCTCGATGCCCGGCACCGCGGCGACGCCGCTCGCGGCGACCGCGGCGGGCAGCTCCTGCCACCCGGCGACCGTGTCGTGGTCGGTGAGGGCGAGGACATCCAGATCAGCCTTCCGCGCACGGGAGAAGAGCTCCCGCACATCGCAGGTGCCGTCGGACCAGGACGTGTGGGCATGCAGGTCGATGCGCGCCGCGCGGGGCTGGTTGGACCGCTCACTCATACGCCCAGCGTAGTCCGCGTCATGAGACCATCGGGGGGTGAGCACCGAGAGCATCGAAACCAGCACAGATCGCACGGACGACACGAAGGACCTCGCGAGCCGCGGTGACACCCGCAGCCAGCGACCCACCAACGAGGCCTTCCGTGAGTTCATCTCCTCCGGGTGGGACGAGACGGTCCCTGATGCGGAGCGCCGCGAGGCCGCGGATTTCACGCCCGCGCGCCGCGATGCCCTGGTGCGCCGTCTGCCCGCGACCCGGCTGGTGCTGCCCGCCGGTGTGCTGAAGGTCCGTTCGAACGACACCGACTACCCCTTCCGCCCGGAGACGGCCTTCGCCTACTTCACGGGGCTCGGCACCGACGAGGAGCCCGACAGCGTGCTCGTCGTCGAGCCGTCGGCCGAGGATCCCGAGCGTGCGGTGGCGACGTACTTCTTCCGCCCGCGCGCCGGTTTCGACACCTCGGAGTTCTACGCCGATTCCCGCTACGGCGAGATGTGGGTGGGGCGGCGCCCCACCGTCGCCGAGGCCTCCCAGCGTCTGGGCATCGAGGTGCGCCACATCGACGAGCTGCGCGACCATCTCGCCAAGGACGTCGGGGCCCAGCTGTCGCTGTCGGTCATGCCCTCGGTCGATGCCGCCGTCGAGGCGATGGTCCAGGAGATCCGCACCCAGAACGGCCTCACCGACGGAGCCGACGCCACGGCGGAGTTCGACCGTCTGAAGGAAGCCGCGAGCGAGCTGCGGCTGGTCAAGGACGAGTACGAGGTGCGCCAGATGCGCGCGGCGGTCGATGCGACCATCCGCGGCTTCGAGGACGTCATCACCCGCCTGCCCGAGGCCGTCGGCCATGAACGCGGCGAGCGCGTCATCGAGGGCGTCTTCGCGGCCGCCGCGCGCGCCGAGGGCAACGGCGTCGGCTATGACACCATCGCCGCCGCCGGCGACCACGCCTGCACCCTGCACTGGACCCGCAACACCGGGGCGGTGCGCGGGGACGAGCTGGTGCTGATCGACGCCGGCGTCGAGATCGATTCGCTGTACACGGCGGACGTCACCCGTACCCTCCCGGTCTCGGGGAGCTTCTCCCCCGTCCAGCGCAGAGTCTACGAGGCCGTGCTCGAGGCCGCCGACGCCGCCTTCGCCGTCGCCCGCCCGGGTCTGCACTTCCGTGATCTGCACACCGCGGCGATGACGGTCCTCGCCGCCCGCCTCGAGGAGTGGGACCTGCTGCCCGGCACCGCCGCGGAGTCGCTCTCCCCCGAGGGCCAGTGGCACCGTCGCTGGATGCCCCATGGCACCAGCCACCACCTGGGCATGGACGTGCACGACTGCGCCCAGGCCCGCCGCGAGATGTACCTCGACGCCGAGCTCGAGCCCGGCATGGTCTTCACCATCGAGCCGGGGCTGTACTTCAAGGAGAACGACCTGCTGGTCCCCGAGGAGCTGCGGGGCATCGGCGTGCGTATCGAGGACGACGTCCTGGTGACCGAGGACGGCGTGGAGAACCTCTCCGCCGCCGCCCCGCGCCGGGTCGAGGACGTCGAGCGCTGGATCGCAGAGCTCCGGCGGTGAGCACCACGTCGCCGCCGCGCTTCTACGCGGCACGTCTGGTCGGCACCACCGTCTTCGATCCCCTCGGGGATGCCGTCGCACGGGTGCGGGACATCGTCGTGCTCCCGCAGTCGCGCGGCGCGGCGCGCGCCGTCGGCCTCGTGGTCGAGGTCGCCGGCAAGCGACGCGTGTTCCTCCCGATCACCCGTGTCACCGCCATCTCCCCGGGCCAGGTGATCTCCACCGGGGTGCTCAACGTGCGCCGTTTCGAGAAGCGCTCCGGTGAGCTCCTGGTGGTGGGCGACCTGCTCGATCGTGCGGTGACCCTGACCGACGGCACCGGCGGGGCGACGGTGCTGGACATCGCGCTGGACCAGAACCGGCACAAGGACTGGGAGGTCTCCCGGCTGCACCTCCGGCGCCCTCGCCGTGGCAGCTCCTTGAGCCGTCTCGTGTCCCGCGGCGAGACACTCACGGTGGAGCTGAACGAGGTCACCGGCCTCTACGGCACCCAGGAGGAGCAGTCCGCGCATCTGCTGGCCGCGTCCTACCAGGACCTCAACCCCGCCGACCTCGCCGAGATCCTCCAGGAGCTCGACGCGAAGCGCCGCATCGAACTGGCCGGGGAGCTGGCCGACGAGCGCCTGGCGAACGTGCTCGAGGAGCTGCCCGAGGACATCCGGGTCGAGGTCGTCACCGGGCTGGACGCCACCCGTGCGGCGGACATCCTCGACGCGATGGACCCCGACGACGCCGCGGACCTCGTCCAGGAGCTTCCCGAGCAGGTCGCCTCCCAGCTGCTGAACCTCATGGAGCCGGAGGAGGCCGAGGACGTCCGTCGGCTCCTGGCCTATGACGAGTACACCGCCGGCGGCATGATGACCACGGAACCGCTCATCGTGGCCCCGGAGACCCCGGTCGCGCACTGCCTGGCCATGATCAGCCGAGAGGCGCTGCACGCCGCCCTGGCCTCGACCGTGCACGTGTGCCGCTCCCCGCTGGAGACCCCGAGCGGGAAGCTGCTGGGCATCGTCCATTTCCAGCAGCTGCTGCGGGAGCGTCCCGACCGGCCCGTGGGCGAGATCCTCGACAACGACAAGGTCGCCGTCCGCCCCACCGCACCGCTGTCCGCGGTGACCCGCGAGATGGCCACCTACAACCTCGTCTCGATCCCGGTGATCGACGAGGAGGGCCGCCTGCTGGGGGCGGTCACCGTCGATGACGTGCTGGACCACATGCTCCCCGATGACTGGCGCGAGCAGGACGAACCCGTTCCCACCACCGGACAGATCGACCTGTCCGAGATCGCCCGGGCCACCGCCCGTGATACCGCGAAGGAGGGCTGATGATGGCCGAGCACAACCCTGCACCGCTCGATGATCCGTCGCCCCGCCGCACCGCCCTCCTGCGCAACCCGTTCCGCGGAGATGCCTTCGGCCGCGGCGCCGAAGGGTTCGCCCGCATGATGGGCACCCCGGCCTTCCTGGTCGGGATGACGCTGTTCTGCGCGATCTGGCTGACCTGGAACTCCCTGGCCCCGGTCTCCGCGCAGTTCGATCCGCGCGCGCTGAACTTCACCCTGCTCACGCTGATCCTGTCCCTGCAGGCCTCCTACGCCGCGCCCCTGCTGCTGCTCGCGCAGAACCGCCAGGACGACCGCGACCGGGTGCAGGCCGAGCAGGACCGCCAGTCCAACGATCGCAACCATGCGACCACGGACTTCATCACCCGCGAGATCGCCTCGCTGCGTCTCGCGCTCAACGACGTCGCCACGCGCGACTTCGTGCGCGGCGAGCTGCGCGATCTGCTCGAGGACCTCGAAGCGGACCAGTCGGGGACCGAGGGCCGCAACGCGGTCGGCGGGCGCGGCTCCCGGGGGGACCGCGGCGCCGCTGGCCCGCTGGACGCGGACTCGCTGCGCACCATCCTGCGTGAGGAGATCGATGCCGTGCTGAGCGAGCGCGAACGCACCGGCTCTTCCGACGCCTCCGACAGTTCCGGCACCGCCGGCCTCCCGATCGAACTCCCGAAGGAGCAGAACACTCTGTGACCACCGCTGATTCCGTGCCCGCCGACGACCGTGTCGCCCAGATCCATGAGGCGCTGGCCGGGGTGATCGACCCCGAGATCCATCGGCCCATCACCGAGCTCGGGATGGTCGACTCGGTGACCGTGGATGACGAGGGCATCGCCCGCGTGCAGGTGCTGCTCACCATCGAGGGCTGCCCCATGCGCGATCGCATCGAGCGGGACACCGCCGAGGCGACCGCGACGGTCCCCGGGCTCAGCCGGGTCGAGGTGAGCACGAGCGCCATGACCGAGGAGCAGCGGCGCGAGCTCACGGACCGGCTGCGCCAGGGGCGCCGCCAGATCCCCTTCAACCAGCCCGGTTCGCTCACCCGGATCTACGCGATCTCCTCCGGCAAGGGCGGTGTCGGCAAGTCGACGGTGACCGCGAACCTCGCCGCCGCGATGGCCGCCGACGGGATGCGGGTCGGGGTCATCGACGCCGACATCCACGGTTTCTCGATGCCCGGCATGTTCGGCATCACCGACCAGCCCACCAAGGTCTCCGATCTGCTGATGCCGCCCGAGGCGCACGGCGTGGCCGTCATGAGCATCGGGATGTTCGTGCCGGAGGGCCAGGCCGTAGTGTGGCGCGGCCCGAAGATGCATCGGGCGATCGAGCAGTTCGCCTCCGACGTGTTCTGGGGTGACCTGGACGTGCTGCTGCTGGACCTGCCGCCGGGCACCGGCGATGTGGCGATCTCGGTCGCGCAGCTGCTGCCCGGGGCCCAGATGGTCGTGGTGACCACTCCGCAGCAGTCCGCCGCCTCGGTCGCGGAGCGGGTCGGCTCGCTCGCGAGCTCCACGGAGCAGGAGATCGCCGGGGTGGTCGAGAACATGGCCGGCCTCACCCTGCCCGACGGCACGGTGATGGACGTCTTCGGCTCCGGTGGCGGCGACCGGGTCGCCGAGACCCTGGCGGGGGCAGTCGGTCATGACGTGCCCGTGCTGGGCCGTATCGGCCTGGATCCTGCTCTGCGCGAGGGCGCCGATCAGGGGATCCCGCTGGTGCTCTCCTCCCCGGACTCCCCCACGTCGATGGCGCTCAAGGGCGTCGCCCGGGCGCTGGTGCGCAAGCCGCGCGGCCTGGAGGGGATGAAGCTGCCGCTGACCGTGGCGCGGCACTGAGCATCACGCCGCACGCGGGGTCACCCGGTGCAGGCACGAGGTGCTGACTGCCGGGTGGTGCAGAGGGCCGGGTCCTGAGTGCTGGGTGCTGGGTGCAGGGTGCAGGGTGCAGGGTGCTGAGGCTCAGGTGGCCTCGGGGTCGAAGGGGGCCCGCTTGGGGCCGTCATCCTTCGAGCCCTTGGAGGACTTGGACTTGGACTTCGACGCCGCACCTGCCGCTCCGGCCCCGGCGGCGACGGAGAGCGACTCCTTGCTGGGCAGCAGCTCCTCGATGTCCGTGTCGCCCCAGGCTTCACGGATGATGCGACGGGGATCGTACTGGCGAGGATCGTACTTCTTGAGATCCTCCATGGCGATGCCCATCTCGTCCTCGACGGTCGCCCGGGAATCATCGACCCAGCGACGCGCCTGACGGACCCACTGCACGAGCTGGCGCGTGACGTCCGGGAGCCGCTGCGGGCCGACGATCACGAGGAACACGATGATGAGAATGACGAACTCCCACCCGCCGAGTCCCATGAATCCGGTGCCGCCCATGTCCCACCTGTACGTGTCGTCCGCTGGTATGCAGTGCCATTATGGCATCGCACACGGCTGCGGGTTCCCAGCCTCGCCAGGTTCCTGACATAGTCTGGGCCAGATCGTACGGGCCCACGGAAAGGATGCAGTCATGTCGTCGGGAAAGGTGGCCAGCTGGGCCCATGGTGAGGAGTTCGTCGACGAGGCGATCCTCTTCGCCGACGACGGCGTCCTCGCCCGTGCCAGGGAGAGGGGCAACGAGCTCGGAGCGACTCCCGTGCTCCCCGGGGCCGGTGCGCTGATGCGCGTGCTCGCCGCGGCCGTGCAGGCGAAGTCGGCCGTCGAGATCGGCACCGGCAGCGGCGTCGGCTCCCTCTATCTGCTCTCCGGTATGCATCCGGACGGCGTGCTGACCACGATCGACCCCGAGGTGGAGAACCAGCGGGCGGCGCGTCAGTCGTTCACCGAGGCGAAGATCCGTTCACCGCGGGTGCGCACGATCGCGGGCAACCCTCGCGATGTCGTCGGTCGCCTCACCGATCACGCCTATGACCTGGTGAGCTTCCCCGCGCAGGCCCCGCACGCGCTGGATCTGCTCGCCCATGCCCGTCGGCTGCTGCGCCCGGGCGGCGTCCTGGTGATCCCCCACGCGCTGTTCCACGACCGGGTCGCGGATCCGGCCGCGCGTGATGCGGACACCCGTTCCGTGCGCGCCCTGCTCAAGGCCGTCGCCGACTCCGAGGACCTGGTGCCCGCGCTCGCGGGCAGCGGCGACGGAGTGCTCGCCGCGGTCCTGCGTCCCGTCTCGGCCTGAGCGGCCGCCCTCCAGTCTGAGCCGTTGTCGTCCGGTCTGAGGCGATCAGCTCGGACGGGGACCGACGCGACCTGATCATTTCGGGCCTGATGGAACACGGCTGTTCAGATCGGACCTGATGGGATCGGGCCACCCAGCTGGCCCAGCACGGACGACGACAGCCCCGCACCTGGTAGGTGCGGGGCTGTCGACGGCGGCCTGGCCCGGCTGTCAGGACGGGATGACGCCCTGCAGGGCGTCACGAAGCTCCACGGCTTCCGACGCGGCGATCTCGACGACCAGACGGCCGCCTCCCTCGAGCGGAACCCGCATGATGATGCTGCGTCCCTCTTCCACGACCTCGAGCGGACCGTCCCCGGTGCGCGGCTTCATAGCAGCCATGGCGTGCCTCCTTGATGGTGTCGCTGCCCAGAGTGGCTCCCCCGGACGGGGCCTCCGGCAGCGCGCGTACGGTGGCTATTATCTCAGGTTCTTCGACCGGATCGAGCGCCTTGCCCGCCGACGCCTCCGCGGAGCCTCGATTCCGGCCCCGATCCGGCCTGTCGCGAGCAGCACCATGAGCACGGCGACCACCGCTGCGACCAGCAGGAGCAGCAGCACGATGGGGGTGGCTGCGGTCATCTCCGAGCCGCGTCGCGCAGCACGTCGAGAGCTTCCTGCGCGGTGTCGACCACGCGCAGCAGGTCGATGTCGCCGGGGTTGATCGTGCCACCGTCGAGAACAGCGCTGGTCAGCCAGTCGATCAGGCCCTGCCAGTAGGCGCGGCCCACGAGCACCACGGGGAACATGTCGATCTTGTGGGTCTGCATGAGGCACAGCGCCTCGAACAGCTCGTCGAAGGTGCCGAAGCCGCCGGGCATCACCACGAAGCCGCTGGAGTACTTCACGAACATCGTCTTGCGGGCGAAGAAGTACCGGAAGTCGACGCCGAGGTCGACATACTCGTTCATCCCCTGTTCATGGGGCAGCTCGATCCCGAGGCCCACGGAGATCCCGCCCGCCTCCTGGGCGCCCCGGTTTCCCGCCTCCATGATGCCGGGGCCTCCGCCGGTGATCACGGCGTAGCCGAGATCCACGACGCCCCGGGCGATCTCGAGCGCGCACTGGTAGGACGGGTCGTCCTCGCGCAGCCTCGCGGAGCCGAAGATCGAGATGGCCGGCCCCAGCTCGGCGAGGGCCCCGAAGCCCTCCACGAACTCCGACTGGATGCGCATCACCCGCCACGGGTCCGAATGCACCCACTCACCGGGTGCGTTCTCCTCCAGCAGCCGCTGGTCCGTGGTGCGGGTGGGGCGCTGGGTGCCGCGCAGGGTCACGGGCCCTTTGCGGTGCCGTTCTCGTTCCTCGGGAGTCATGGGGCGAGCGTAACCGCTGCCGCGGCGATCCGGCGGCGGCGCAGCAGCAGCACCACCGCGCCGAGCACCGCCCAGATCGCCCCCACGATCAGCGCGAGAGGGCTCGAGGCGGTGAGCACGGCGATCAGCAGTCCGGCGCCGACGATGGGAACGATGACGTGACGCAGCGGGCGCACCGGGCCACCGCGGCGTCGCACCACGAAGTAGCCGATCACCGAGGCGTGCACGAGCACGAATCCGGTGATCGCGCCGACGTCGACCATCGAGGACACGATGTCCAGCCCGTCGCCCCGGCTCGCGGCCCACACGGCGATCAGGACGTTGCCGGTGGCGGCCACGAGCAGGCCGACGATCGGCACCCCGGTGCGGGCCGAGACCCGGGAGAAGATGGACGGGAGGGACCCGGAGCGGCCCATGTCCCAGATGATGCGGCTCGCGGCCGCCTGGCCCACGAGGGCGCTGAAGATCGCGCCGATCGCCTTCGCGAGCGCGAGCAGCCAGTGCAGCAGCGGGGAGATCGAGGAGTCGACCATCGCGTAGTAGGCATCGCCCTGGAGGGAGGGGTCGGCCTGCAGCTCGGCCGTGGTCACCGGGGAGAGCAGGGCGCCGAGGTAGGTCTGGATCATGAACAGCGAACCGGCGACGATCAGGCAGATCAGCGTCGCCCGGCCCACGATCGAGACCCGGCCGCGGGTCTCCTCCGCGAAGGTCGCGAGGGCGTCGAAGCCGAGGTAGGACAGCACGGCGACGCTCACGGCGCCGAGCACGAGCCGCGGATCGAGCCCGGCCGTTCCCCCGGTGAAGGGATCCAGCCAGCCGCGCACCGGCCCGCTGGTCGCGAGCACCACGGTCCCGGCGACGACGACCGCAGCGAGCACGACCACCTCCACCAGCACGACCACGGTCGAGACCCACGCGGTGACGGTGACCCCGGCGAGGTTGAGTCCCGTGGAGACGACGACCGCGACCAGCACCAGCACCCAGACCGGGATCTGCGGGAACAGCGAGTGCAGGGCGATGCCGCTGAAGAGATAGGCGACCGACGGGATCAGCAGGTAGTCCAGGAGCATCATCCAGCCGCCCATATGCCCCACAGAGCGGCTGATGCCCTCGGAGGCGTAGGCGAAGACGCTGCCGGCACGCGGCACCGCGGCGGACATCAGCGCGTAGCTCGAGGCGGTCAGGGCCATCACGAGCGTGGCGACCAGATAGACCACCGGCACCACGCCGCCGGACTTCGCGTCCAGCGTGCCCCAGACCCCCACGGCGGCCGCCGGGCCGATGAACACGAGGCCGTAGGCGAGCAGCTGCGGCAGGCTGATGCTGCGCCGCAGGCCGGAGTCGGAGATCTCCGTCGAGGGTCCGGAACCGGTGGCGGGGCCGGAGCCGCTGGCAGCGTCGCGACCGTTCGCGCGCTGTCCGCTCACCGTGCGGTCACACCCAGCCACCGACGCAGCGCGGCGAGCGCCACCCGGAGATCCTCGAGCGGCACGTGCTCGTCATCGGTGTGGGCGAGCAGCGGGTCGCCGGGCCCGTAGTTCACCGCCGGGGTCCCGAGCGCCGAGAAGCGGGCCACGTCGGTCCAGCCCTGCTTGGCGGAGACGGGCACGTCGCCGAGGGCGGCGAGGAACTCGCGGGCCGCGTCGTCGCCGAGGCCGGGCAGGGCGCCCGCGGCGGAGTCGGTGACCACGATGTCGAGGTCGAGTCCGGTGAGCACCTCGCGCACATGCGCCTCGGCCTGCTCCGGGGTGGTGTCCGGGGCGAAGCGGTAGTTCAGGGTCATGCGGGCGAGATCGGGGATGACGTTCCCGGCGATGCCCCCGGAGATCGCGACGGCGTTGAGGCACTCGCGGTACTCGAGGCCGTCGATCACGGCGCGGCGCGCCTCGTAGGCCGCGAGCCGCTCGAGCACGGGGGCGAGGTGGTGGATCGCGTTGTCCCCCACCCAGTCCCGCGCCGAATGCGCGGCGGTCCCACGGGCGGTGACCTCGAGCTTCATGGTGCCCTTGCAGCCGCCCTCGACGCCCGCCGAGGTGGGCTCGCCGAGGATCGCGAAGTCCGCCTCGAGATGCTCGGGATGCTCGGCGGCGATGCGGGTCAGGGAGTTGTCCGCCGCGGCGACCTCCTCGTGGTCGTAGAAGATCCAGGTGAGGTCCACCGGGGCGGCGTCGGCCTCCACGGCGAGCTTGAGGAACACCGCGTCGCCGCCCTTCATGTCGCACGTCCCGCGCCCCACGAGCTCCTCGCGGCCGTCGCGGGTGCGGCGGGAGGAGGGGAGGTTGTCGGCGACGGGGACGGTGTCCAGGTGACCGGCCAGCAGCACGCGGCGCTCGAGGCCGCGATCGGTGCGGGCGATGACGGTGTCGCCGTCGCGGATCACCTCGAGATGGTCCGCGTGCTCACGCAGCGCGGCCTCGACCGCGTCGGCGAGCGCCCCCTCGTTCCCGGAGACGGATTCGATGTCGACGATCGCGGCGGTGAGCTCGACGATGTCGGCGTGGGGGTCCAGGGCAGGGGCGACGCTGTTGTGCATGCGGCCATTGTGCCCCTCCCGTTGCGCCCCTCCCGTTTCGCCCCTCCGGTTGCACCCCTCCGTCGCACCCCTCCGGGTGTGCCCCACCGGTCGCGGGTCTCGCGAGCGCGGGCTTCGGGAAGGTGGGGCTCAGTCCGCGCCCAGCGCCCCTCCGGCACGGGCGAGCCGCAGGGCGACCGCCTCGGCATGGCGCAGGAGCTGGGCGGACGTTCCCGGCTCCGCGCTGATCGCCGAGCCGGGCTGCGCGGTGCTCACGGGCACGCCCACCAGGAGCCGACGCTCGTAGACGGTGTCGTCGAGGCCGACGGGCGCGTACAGTCCGTCCACCGCGATCGACCCGGTGAGCATCCGGCGCCGGCTGCCGCGGGAGGCCCAGGAGTCCTTCTGGACCTCGCCGCGCTCGCGCCAGGCGCCTAGGAGCGGGCTGCGATAGGCGGGCAGGTCCACCGGCGGCAGGTGGGCCTCGAGCACGCCGTCGCACAGCGTGGTCTCCCCGTCGGCCGAGCGCACCACGAAGCGCCCCGCCTCGTCATCGATGTCCAGGTGCATCCGCGGGCCGGCGAACCGGACCAGCCCGGTCTCCTCGAGGGCGAGCACCTGCCGGGCTCGCAGCACCGGAGGCCCCGAGGCCCAGGAGGCGAAGGCGTTGCGCAGGTGCTTGTCGATGTCGCCGCGCACCGATTCCGTGGTGTAAGCGCCGAGGTCGACCAGGCGGTTGACCTGGACGCGCAGGGCGATCAGCACCCGGTACACGAGCAGCCAGGCAGGGTCCGGCCGCGTCGCATCGTCCAGAGCCCGCCGCAGCACGTCGCGCGTGTGCCGGTGCGGATCGGCGCTGCCCCCGCCGCGCCGGCCGAAGGGGAACAGCAGGTGCAGCAGGGCGTCGTCGGTGGCGAGCTCGCTGTGGCCCGCCTCGTCCAGCGCGCGCCGCAGCTCGGCGAGCATGAGCGGCATGACGTCGCGTTCGTGGTCCACGCCGGCGGAGCGCACCGCGATCTCGAGCACCCGCTCACCGGTGAGGATCTGCGGCGTGTAGGGCGCGGGCACCTCCGCCCCGAGGTCGGGCTTGGGCCGGTAGACCATGCCGGAGCGCGAGCCGACGATCAGCACCGGTTCCTGCCCGCCCGGGAGGTAGCGCAGGCCCGACGGCGTCGTGTCATCGGGGACGAACCGGCCGCCGGCGACGGCGGTGAGCATGCCGACCGCGTCGTAGAAGTTCAGTCCCATCCCCTGCACGGCGACCGTCTCCCGGCCCAGCAGAGCGGCGTAGTCCACGTCCAGGGGGTTGGCGGGCGCGAGGTGCACCAGGCCGTGGCGCTCGGCGGCATCCGCGAGCTGCTGGGAGCGGGGCCCCAGCGCGGTGGGCAGGTGGCCCAGGGCGAGCGCGACGGCGTCGGCGCGCAGCACGCGCCCGTCGTCCAGCCGCACCCGCTGGATCCCGTCGGCCGGTCCGGTGACGTCGACGGCCTCGGCGGCGTGCTGCACGATCCGCAGGCGAGCGGGGTCGGCGTCGGCCTCGGCGGTCGCCAGCACGTGGGCGAGATAGCGGCCGTGGGCCGCGCGGGAGGCGAAGTCGCTCGGGCCGAGGCCCTCCGCGGCGAGATGATCGGCCAGGGTCTCGGTGCGCGGCGCGGGCACCAGCGGGTGGCAGGAGGCATCGGGATACATCGTGGTCTGGCAGGTGGTGGTGTTCATCAGCAGCACGTCGGGCTGGTCGTGCCGCCAGACGGCGCCGCCGCGGCCGACGTAGGGATCGATGAGGTGCACGGTGAGCCCGCCGTGCCAGTCCTCCCGATGGGAGGCCGCGACCAGGCGCTCGATGATCGCTGTCCCCCGCGGACCGGCACCGATCACGGCGACGGTGCGGGCGGGGTCGGTGGCGGCGGTCATTGGACCAGTATGGCGCGAGCAGATCCGCTCCTGGACGGTCCCTGTCTGGGAGAATATGTGGCATGACGAACATCCCGCTGCCGCCGCCGAAGCACCTCCAGCACGGTGCTCCTGCCGTTCCCGCGGGCCCGTTCGGCGGGAAGCACGCTGCACGGATCCGGGCGATCGCGAGCTCGAGCCAGCTGCCCACGGAGCGTGCGCGGGCCGATGCGATCGTCATGACGGCATGGCTGACCACGACCCAGCGTGCCCGGTACGCGCCCTCCCTGCGCGCCGAGGGGCGGGGCGAGGACTTCGTGGAACATCTGGCCGATGAGCGCCGAGTGGTGCTCGAGGAGGGCGCCGATCCGCACGCCGACGAGCTGGACTCCGCATCCCGAGCGGAGCGCACCGCACGGCAGCTCCCCCTGCGGATCCTCGAGACGCTCCTGGCGCTCGGCGCCCTGGCCTTCTTCGCGGTCGCGGCCCTGCGCACCGAGTACGGCGCCGGAATGAGCCGTGACGCCCTGCCCGCCGGCCTCGTCCCGCTCCTCGTGGGCACCGGGCTGTGCCTGATCGCGGCGGCCGTGGTGGGCGCTGTCGCGACCCGCCGGCGCGACAGCCTGCTGCTGGACTGGGCGGTCTCCCGGCCCGGTCAGCTGGGTCGCGGCCTCCCGCTGCGCCGACCGCTGCAGGGCGGCTCCGTGGGACCCGCTCTCCTGCGCGGGGTGGGCCCCGCCGTCCTCGTCGCGAGCGGGATCATCGCGATCTGCGTGGGCGCCGCCATCCTCCTGATCACGCTGCTCAGCGACGCCGACTCCGACGCCACCACGCTCGCCCTGTGGCTGCTGGGCGGCGGGGTGCTCGCCCTGCTCCTGGCCGTGATCGCGGTGCAGCTGCGCGGCCGACGGCTCGAGCAGATCGTGCGCCGGGCCCGCGCCGCGGAGTGGTTCGGCGCCCAGGGCGCGGAGCTGGACGCAGAGCAGGACCCGGACCTGCTCGACGACACCGGGCTCGCGGAGTCATGAGCCCCCGCCCCCACCGAGCAGTCCCCGCACCCGGCACTGGGGCCCGATCCTCCGCGAGCCCCCAGTCCTCCGCAGGCTCCCAGTCCTCCGCCGGCTCTCAGTCCTCCGCAGGCTCTCGGTCCTCCGCGGCCAGCCCGTGCTCACGGGCATAGGACTCCCATCGTGAGGCGACCGGGACGCGGCGCAGGTCCTTCCCGACGAACACCACGAGGGCACCGAGCCCGATGATGACGGCGAAGAGAAGCATGGTGGGACGTGGACCGGCCAGCTCGAGCCCCCACCCGGCGAGAGCCGGGGCGAGCGGCATGAGCCCCATCGCGACCATCCCCATCAGCGCACCGATCCGTCCCTGCATGGAGACCGGGGTGATGTGCATGAAGAAGCCCTGCGCAGCGGCGTTCAGCGGGGCGAGACCGATCCCCATCACCACATAGGCCGCGGCGATCGCCAGCAGTCCCGGCGCGAACGGGATGAACACTCCGGCCGCCGTCATGAGCAGGATCGGAACCGTCACCAGCACTCCGGTGGACACCCGATCCACCAGGCGCGGCGCAAGGACGGCTCCGAGCAGGATCGATGCCGCCAGCACCGTGTTCAGCAGGCCGATGCGTCCGGTCGGAATCCCGCTCGCCGTGAGGTGCAGCAGCACCGTCAGCAGGATGCCGTTCATGCCCAGGTTCACCAGCGTGGCCACGCCGAGCAGCTGCAGCCGCACGCGTTGCGAGAGGGTCCAGGCCACGGCCTCGCGCAGATCGTCCCGGATCCTGGTGGGCGCGGAATCCTCGACGCGCGGGAGATAGTGGCCGCGCATCGTCCAGGTGGCGAGCACGGAACCGAGATTCCCCAGCAGCTGGGCGAGCGGAGGGAACACCACGGCGAGGCCGACGAGCAACCCGCCGAGCGGGCCGGAGGCCATCTCGACCGCGGCGTCGCGACCTTCGTTGACGGCGGCGGCACGCGCCAGCTGGGCCGGCGGGACCAGCTGCTTGAGCATCGCGTCCGAGGCGGCGCCCAGCAGGGCGGCGCGGAATCGATCCAGGAACGCGATCGTCGCGAGCACCGCGACGCTCCCCCAGCCCGCCAGGAGCACCGCGATCAGAACGGCCTGCAGGATCGCGCCGGTCGTTCCGGCCAGGAGGCGCAGGCGGCGCCTGCCGAAGCGGTCGGCGAGCAGCCCGCCGGGGATCATCCCCAGCAGGCCGCCGATCCCCTGGATCATGCCCACCAGGCCCGTCGCTCCCAGCGAGCCGGTCACGGCGTAGGTCACGAGCGGGAAGGCGAACGTGCCGATCCCGGTGCCGAGGGAGAGGCTGATGTCGCCGAGCAGCCAGCGGCGGTATTCGGCGTTGCGCCGCAAGGGCTGAGGAGCGGGGGCGATGGTCGTCATGTCGAGAACCGTAGTCCAGCAACACATCATGCGCAACACATAGTGCGCATCAGATGGCGCGAACTCGATATCGTGCAGGAATCCGTGCGCAGCATCCCGTGCGCATCGAATGGTGCACGCATCGCCGATCTCCGTACACTCATCCCATGAGCAGCACCACCCCGGACGACGACGCGACCACTCCCCCACGACATGCCAGCCAGGAGCAGCTGCGAGCGCTCGCCCATCCCCTGCGCCTGGACATCGTCGAGCGAGTGGGCCGCCACGGGACCGCCCGTGCGGCGGATATCGCCGCAGACCTCTCCGTCCCGGCGAACTCGGTGAGCTACCACCTGCGCATTTTGGCCCGCGGTGGAGTGATCGAGGAGGCTCCCGAAGCAGCACGGGACCGTCGGGACCGGGTGTGGAAGCTGACCCAGAGCTCGTTCCACTTCCACGACGGCAAGCGCTCGGCCAACGATCCGCACAGCACCGATGCCGACTATCTCGCCGCCTCGGGAGCCACGTCTCTCGCGGCCTTCGAGCGGATGCGTTCGGCCTGGAGCGCCGAGATCGCCCGGCAGTCCGCGGCTCCGGGCGGCGAGGACCTCACCTCGCTCTACACGACGGATCTCCGCCTCTCGGTGAAGCAGGCGAGGGAGTTGAACTCGCTCATCCAGACCACGCTCGCGGACTACAACACGCTCAACCGCGATGGGCAGGGAGTCGAGATCCCCGGCGACCCGGACTCCGAGGACGCCGCCTTCCACTACCAGGTCCTCTGGGCGGCTGTCCCGCATCGGTCGACCGCAGGTGAGCCCACCGGCCAGGACGACGGCTGATCCGAGCCGTTCCGGACAGTCCGCGATCCCGGGGAGAGAGCGGCCCCACCCGGCCCGCGTCTCATCCCGGGCCGCACCCACGATGTGCTGTTCCCCGCTGACCGTAGGGCAGAACGGGCATTCCCCCGCTCGTGCTTCGTAAACTGACCCCATGACCTCGACGACGCCCTCTCCCGCCACCCACGCCTGGGGCATCGGCCTAGCCACGCTCGCCGCCGACGGCTCCACGCTGGACACCTGGTACCCCGCCCCGCATCTCGGGAAGGCCCCTAGCGACCCGGAGTCCGAGCCGCTCCACGCGCAGCTGGCCGTCTCCGCCCGCGCCGACGACCTGCGCGCCACCACCCAGGAGGTCGTGGTGCGCACGATCGACCTCGCCTCCGCCCCGGAGGACGCCCCCGATGCCTACCTGCGCCTGCACCTGCTCTCCCATCGTCTCGTGCAGCCCAACGTCCAGAACCTCGACGGGCTCTTCGCGAAGCTCACCAACGTCGTGTGGACCTCCGAGGGCCCGTGCGCCGTGGTCGGCTTCGAGGAGACCCGTCTGCGCCTGATCGCCGCCGGCCGCACCCCCACCGTGTTCAGCGTCGACAAGTTCCCGCGCATGGTCGACTACGTCCTGCCCTCCGGGGTGCGCATCGGCGATGCGGACCGGGTGCGCCTGGGCGCCCACCTCGCCGAGGGCACCACCGTCATGCACGAGGGCTTCGTGAACTTCAACGCCGGCACGCTGGGCACCTCGATGGTCGAGGGCCGCATCTCCCAGGGCGTCATCGTCGAGGACGGGTCCGACGTGGGCGGCGGCGCCTCCACCATGGGCACCCTCTCCGGCGGCGGCACCGAGCGCGTGCGCATCGGCAAGCGCGCCCTCGTGGGCGCCGAGGCAGGCATCGGCATCGCGCTCGGTGACGACAGCGTGGTCGAGGCGGGCCTGTACCTCACCGCCGGCACGAAGGTCGAGGTCGTCGGCGAGAAGAAGCAGCAGAGCAAGCAGGGTGCCGGCACCAGCACCAGCACCAGCGAGCTGCACATCGTCAAGGCCCGTGACCTCTCCGGGGTCCCGAACCTGCTGTTCCGTCGCAACTCCCTGACCGGCGCCGTGCAGGCGGTGGCCCGCGAGGGTCAGACCGTCGAGCTCAACGCCGCCCTGCACGCGAACTGATCGGACGAGGGAGCACGAGATGGCGCGACGCACGGGCCGGCAGGGCTCGTTCACCCGCCATCTCGTGATCCCCTTGGTGATGGTTCTGCTGTTCGCCGGGATCGCCGGCGGCTCGTACCTCGCCCTGCAGCACTACGGCTCCCCCGCGCACACCGGGACCTGCACGGCGAGCGGGCTGGGCACCTCGCACCGCTACTCGACCGAGCAGACGGCGAATGCCGCGCTGATCAGCGCGGTGGCCGTGGACCGCGGTCTGCCGCCGCGCGCCGCCTCGATCGCCCTGGCGACCGCGTTCCAGGAATCGCAGCTGCGCAACATCGAGCACGGTGACCGCGATTCGATCGGCCTGTTCCAGCAGCGCCCCTCGCAGGGCTGGGGCACCCAGGAGCAGATCCTGGACCCGATGTACTCCACGAACGCCTTCTACGACGTGCTGGAGACGGTCGACGGCTACGCGAGCGCCGACATCAACGACGTCGCCCAGCGGGTCCAGCGCTCGGGATACCCCGAGGCGTACCGCGATCACGAGACCGAAGGGCGGCTGTACGCCTCGGCCCTGACGGGCCAGTCGGGGGCCAACCTCGTGTGCACCCTGGACGACGTCGGCTCCACCGTCTCCCCCGAGCAGCTGCGCGCCGAGCTGTCCCGGCAGTTCCCCCGCCTGAGCGAGGCGGGCAGGCTCACCTCCGCGCTGTCCGGCGCCTCGTCCTCCGCGCCGCAGGTGCCGGAGACCGCGGGCGCCACGGCACTGGTGATCAGCACCGATGGGGACACGACCATCGGCTGGGCGATGGCCAACTGGGCAGTCGCCCGTGCGGCGGACGACGGCGTGGTCCAGGTGTCCTACCAGGGACGCACCTGGGACCGGTCGCTGCGCGGCGAGGAGGCGGCGACCTGGTCAGCCGTCGACGGCGGCGACCCGGACCAGATCGTGGTGCTCGTCAGCGGGTCCTGACCGCCGTCGGGCGGACGCGGGCTCCCTCGCGGCGAGAGGTCCTGGCGGTGCGAGGTCCAGGCAGCGCGAGATCCCGACAGCACGGGGTCCCGACAGCACGGGGTCCCGACAGCACGGGGTCCCGACAGCACGGGGTTCCCGCGTAGCCTCTCCCCCATGAGCGACCCCCTGCCCGTCCCGCAGCCCGCCCCGCAGATCGTCGCCCACCGCGGTGACCCGATCCACGAGGTCGAGAACACCCTCGCCGCGATCCGGCGTGCCCATCGCGACGGCGCGGAGATGGTCGAGGTCGACCTCCGGCTCACGGCCGACGGGGACTGCGTGCTGCTGCACGATGCGACCACCGCCCGCCTGTGGGGGATCGACCGTCCGGTGCGGGAGCAGCGCACCTCGGAGCTGCCCGAGGGGATCCCGCTGCTCCGCGACGCCCTGGCCGCCGCTCCGGTGCGGCTGCTGCTGGACATCCCCGACGACGACCCCGTCTCCGATCTCGCGCGCGCGGCCGTGCATGTGGTGCGCGAGGCCGGGGCCGACGTCGCGTTCTGCGGCGAGGAGACCGCGATGCAGGCGGTGCGGGCCGCGGACCAGGGCGCTGAGATCCGGCTGACGTGGAATACCCTCGACCCGCTCCCCGATGAGCTCGTCGAGCAGCTGCGGCCGAGCTCCTGGAATCCGTCGCACGAGCTCGTGGACGCGGCATCGATCGTGCTCGCCCGGGCTCAGGGCCTCGCCGTGACCTGCTGGACGGTCGACGACATCTCTCGGGCGCGCGAGCTCGCCGCTCTCGGGGTCGACGCGATCACCTCGAACCGGGCCGGAGAGCTGCGCGCCACGCTGAACGGCTGATCAGCACAGCCGGCACAGTCAGGACAGCCAGCACCGTCAGCACCGTCAGCACCGACGACGAGTCCCTGACCTCGACGCCCCGCGCGAGGGGCCGAAGTCAGGGTCGTCGTGCGCGCTCCGGCGCGGGTCGTGCAGGGATCAGTCGCGGCCGTCGAGATCCGCCTTGAGCCCCGCGAGGCGCAGCTCGCTGGTGCCGGTGCGCCCCTTCATGGGCACGTAGGTCCGCTCGGCGTGACCGGTGTAGATCTGGCGCGGCCGCCCGATCTTGGTCTCGGGATCGTGGACCATCTCCTGCCACTGGGCGATCCAGCCGGGCAGGCGACCGATCGCGAACAGGACGGTGAACATCTCCGTCGGGAAGCCGATCGCCTTGTAGATCAGACCCGTGTAGAAGTCGACGTTCGGGTAGAGCTTGCGCTCCACGAAGTAGTCGTCCTGCAGGGCGATCTCCTCGAGCTTCATCGCGAGCTCGAGGCGCTCGTCGTGGACACCGAGGCGTTCGAGCACCTGATCGGCGATCTTCTTCACGATGCGGGCACGCGGATCGTAGTTCTTGTAGACCCGGTGGCCGAAGCCCATGAGCCGGATCCCGTCCTCCTTGTTCTTCACCTTCTCCATGAAGTCGCGCGGGTCCATGTTCTCGGCCTGGATCTGGTCGAGCATGTCCATCACCGCGGCGTTGGCACCGCCGTGGGCAGGGCCCGAGAGCGCGCCGATGCCGGCGGCGATCGAGGTGAACAGGTTCGCCTGCGAGGAGCCCACGAGGCGCACTGCCGAGGTCGAGCAGTTCTGCTCGTGGTCGGCGTGGAGGATCAGCAGCTGCTCCATCGCGCGGACCACGACCGGGTCGGCGATATAGTCCTCGACCGGGAAGCCGAAAGTCAGGCGCAGGAAGTTCTCGATCAACGAGAGCCGGTTGTCCGGGTACAGCAGCGCATGGCCCTGGGCGATGCGGTGCGCATAGGCGGCCATCGTGGGCAGCTTCGCGAGCAGCCGCACGGAGGACAGCCGCACCTGCTCCTCGTCGAAGGGGTCCAGCGAGTCCTGGTAGAAGGTCGACAGCGCCGAGGTGCCCGCCTGCAGCACGGCCATCGGGTGGGCGTCGCGCGGGTAGCCGTCGAACATGCGCTTGAAGCGCTCGTCCAGCAGCGTGCGACGCTCGACCTGCGCCTCGAAGTTGTCGAGCTGGCCGTTGGTGGGCAGCTCACCGTTGATGAGCAGGTAAGAGACCTCGAGGAAGGAGGACTTCTCCGCGAGCTGCTCGATCGGGTACCCGCGGTAGCGCAGGATGCCCTCGTCGCCGTCGATGAAGGTGATCGCCGACTTGGCGTTCGCGGTGTTCATGAAGCCGGGGTCGTAGGTGACCTCGCCGGTCTCCTTGCGCAGCGGGCCGATCGAGATGCCCGAGTTCCCCTCGACAGCAGGGACGATCGGCAGCTCGAGGGACTTCTCCCCGTGCGTGAGCTGGGCAGAGGGGTTCGCGTGATCCATGGGCTCTCCGTTGTGCAGTATCGGATCGGTGGGTGCGCGCAGGGCGCAGGGTTCAGAGGCGCGCGAGGCGCCGGGCGGCGGCGGTGATCCGCTCGTCGGTCGCAGTCAGGGCGACGCGGACGGAGTTCGCGCCCCCCTCACCATAGAACATCCCCGGGGCCACGAGGACCCCGAGGTCAGCGAGACGTTCGACGCTGGTCATCGAGTCCTCACCGAAGCTCGTCCACAGGTACAGGCCGGCCTGGGAGCCGTGGATCGTGCCTCCGGCGGCCCGCAGCGCGGGCTCGAGGATCGCGCGGCGCGAGCGATAGATCTCGCGCTGCGCGGCCACGGCGCCGTCATCGCCGAGGGCGACCGTCATCGCCGCCTGCATCGGCCCGGGGAGCATCATGCCGGCCTGCTTGCGCACGGCCACCAGCTCCCCGACCAATGCGGGGTCACCGGCGACGAACGCCGCACGGTAACCCGCCAGGTTGGACTGCTTGGACAGCGAGTACACGCACAGCACCCCGTCGAGGTCACCGCCGTTCACGCGCGGATCCAGCACCGAGGGGACCTCGTCGACCGTCCATGGCAGCAGGGCGTAGCACTCGTCGGAGGCCACGACGATGCCGTGGCCGCGGGCCCAGCTGAGGATCGCCGCCAGCTGCTGCGCCGTGAGGACCTCCCCGGTCGGGTTCGACGGGGAGTTCAGCCAGAGCAGACGGATGCGTTCCGCATCGGCCGATTCGGGCAGCGCCGCATCGCCGCGCGCCGCGAGCTCCGCCATGTCGATCGCCAGCGGCTCGGCGCCGACGAACCGTGCGCCGATGTCGTACGTCGGGTAGGCGATGTGCGGGAACGCGACGACGTCTCCTGCGCCGATGCCGAGCTGGAAGGGAAGGTGCGCGACGAGCTCCTTGGAGCCGACGGTGGGCAGCACGCCGTCGACTCCGAGGTGCTCGGGAGCGGCACGGTGGCGGCGCACGAAGTCCACGAGGGCCTCACGGAGGGCCGGGGTGCCGATCGTGGTCGGGTATCCGGAGCTGTCCGCGGCGGCGGCGAGCGCCTGCTGCACGGACGCCGGGGTGGGATCCACCGGGGTGCCCACGGAGAGATCGACGAGGCCCTCCGGATGGGCCGACGCTCGCCGCTTCGCGTCGGCCAGCGCATCCCAGGGGAAGGCAGGGAGCCGTGCCGCGAGGCCACGACGGGTGGCGCCGTCGGCAGCCTGAGGAGCCAGGTCAGAGGACGCGGCCAGGTCAGAGGGAGCGGCCAGATCAGAGGACGCTGCCAGATCAGAGGGCCGGGGCATGTCGGTCATGGATCAGGCCAGCGGATTGGTCTGCGGCGGCAGGGCCTCGATGAGCGGGTGATCCTTGTCGATCACGCCCATCTTCGCGGCGCCGCCGGGAGCACCGAGGTCGTCGAAGAAGTCGACGTTGGCGTTGTAGTAGTCGGCCCACTGGTCCGGGGTGTCGTCCTCGTAGAAGATCGCCTCGACGGGACACACGGGCTCGCACGCTCCGCAGTCCACGCACTCGTCGGGCTGGATGTACAGCATGCGATTGCCCTCGTAGATGCAGTCCACGGGGCACTCGTCGACGCAGGCACGGTCCTTCACGTCGACGCAGGGCAGGGCGATGACGTAGGTCATGGGCAGCATCCTTCCGGCAGGGAGACGTCCCCATTCTGTCATCCCGAGCCTGCCCGGTCCGTCCGATCGAGGCCCCCGATGGCGGACGTGACACGACGAACACCTCGTGCGCGCTAGCCTCGTGGGATGACCAGGCACGACGAGCACCACGGCGATCCCTCTGACGACCCCCGGGACCATCTCCCGCAGGATCCTCGGGTGCGCGCCGGCTGGGCACCGTTCCTCCGGCCCGGGACGCGGGTGGTGCTGCGCTACGCGATCGACCGGGAGGCTTCCCCGCACGGGGAGTCGATGAGTGATGCCCTGGGCACGATCCTGGAGGCCGACGAGGGGACCATCGAGGTGATGACACGGCGCGGCGCGATGCGGATCCCGCGGGCCCTGGTCATCGCCGCGAAGGAGGTTCCTCCCCCGCCGGTGCGCCGCCCTCGGGCAGCTCCTGAGCCCGGGCCCGGGTCGCCCTGAGGATGTAGTCGACGGCGGAGAGCACGTGCAGCACCACCGAGATCCACAGCAGCACCTGCACCGCGCCGAGCAGGTCCGGCGCCCAGGCCGCCGCGACCACCAGCAGGAACACCGAGGCCATCAGCGCGAACGTGCGCACCTTCCCGATCCGGGACACTCCGAGCCTGCCGCCCAGCGCCGCGCGCGTGGCGAGGAGCACCATCGCGACATCGGCGACGACGATGATGATCAGCGCCGACCAGGGCAGGAGCCCCGCGACCGCCAGGGTGGCCGTGATGGCGGCGAGCCCCAGCCGGTCCGCGATCGGGTCGATGATCTCGCCCGTGCGGCTGGTCTGGTCGAGCGCGCGAGCCAGCATCCCATCGATCCAGTCGGTCGACGCCCAGGCCAGGAGCAGCACCACGGTGAGGGTGTCCGGGCCCTGCAGCAGCAGCGCGCACACTGGCGCCAGCAGCACGAACCGCACGAGGGTGACGAGGTTCGGGATCGTCGCCCAGTCGTGACGCCGGGGCGTGCTCATGAGCGCCGACGTCGCCGCAGCGTGATGACCAGCAGTACGAGGAACGGGATGGCGATTCCGAGACCCTGCACGATCCATCCGGAATACTGCGGCTGGTCGCCGATGACGGCCGGCATCAGCACGCCTCCGCCGGCGCCGTTGCCCAGGAACGGCGCCGCGAGGAGCCCCCACAGTCCGCCGAGCACCAGCAGCGGCAGCCGAGCCCCGGTCGCCGCGTAGAGGAACACGCAGGCGACGATCTGGAACAGGGCGCCGAAGAGCAGCCCGGCCGGGAGCGTCAGGCCGAGCACATCCAGCTGCAGCCGATGCGTCGTGATCATCAGCAGCACCGAGATCACCGTCAGCACGACCCCCATCACCACCTGGAGGATCCGGGCGGGGATGGAGGTCGTGTCGACCGTCGTGGGCCTCGTCGGCCGAGGACTCGCGTCCGTCACGGGATCACTTCCCGGACTTGGCCTTCGACCGGGCGCGGTTGCGCTCGTTGGCGTCGAGGAGGACCTTGCGGATCCGGATGACCTCAGGGGTGACCTCGACGCACTCGTCGTCATTGGTGAACTCGAGGGACTCCTCGAGCGTGAGGCGGCGCGGCGGCACGAGGTTCTCGAAGGAGTCCGACGATGCTGCACGCATGTTCGTCAGCTTCTTCTCCTTCGTGATGTTCACGTCCATGTCCTCGTTGCGCGAGTTCTCGCCGACGATCTGGCCCGCGTACACCTCGGAGGTGGGCTCGACGAAGAACGAGCCGCGCTCCTGGAGGTTGATCATCGCGAAGGGGGTGACGGTGCCGGCGCGGTCGGCGACCAGCGAGCCCGTGGCGCGGAACTCGATGTTCCCCATCCACGGCTCGAAACCGTCGGCGTAGGACGAGGCGATGCCGTTGCCGCGGGTCTCGGTCATGAACCGGGTGCGGAAGCCGATCAGGCCGCGCGAGGGGACGGTGAACTCCATGCGCACCCAGCCGGAGCCGTGGTTGCTCATGGTCTCCATGCGGCCCTTGCGCGATGCCATCAGCTGGGTGACGGTGCCGAGATACTCCTCGGGCACGTCGACCGTCATGCGCTCGACCGGCTCGTGCTTGTGGCCGTCGATGTCGCGGGTGAGCACCTTCGGCTTGCCGACGGTGAGCTCGAAGCCCTCACGACGCATCTGCTCGACCAGGATCGACAGGGCGAGCTCGCCGCGGCCCTGCACCTCCCAGGCGTCGGGACGCTCGGTCGGGAGCACCTTCAGGGAGACGTTGCCGACCAGCTCGGAGTCCAGACGGTCCTTGACCTGGCGGGCGGTGAGCTTGTGGCCCTTGCCGTTCTTGCCGGCCAGCGGGGAGGTGTTGATGCCGATCGTCATCGAGATCGCGGGATCGTCGATGGTGATCAGCGGCAGCGGGCGCGGATCCGAGAGGTCGGCGAGGGTCTCACCGATCATGATCTCGGGGATGCCGGCCACGGCGACGATGTCGCCCGGACGGGCCACATCGGTCATCGGCACCCGGGTCAGGCCCTTGGTCTCGAGCAGCTCGGTGATCTTGACCTGCTTGGTGGTCCCGTCCTGCGTGCACCATGCGACCTGCTGGCCCTTGGCCAGCTCGCCGTTCTTGATGCGCAGCAGCGCGAGACGGCCCAGGAAGGGCGAGGCGTCGAGGTTGGTGACGTGCGCCTGCAGCGGCATCTCGTCGTCGTAGCTCGGGGCGGGGATCGACTCGAGGATCGTCTTGAACAGCGGCTCGACGGTCTCCTCCTCGGGGAGGGTGCCGTCGGCGGGCTGGACGGTCGACGCGCGACCGGCCTTGCCGGAGGCGTAGACGACGGGCACGTCGAGGACGGCGTCGAGGTCGATGTCGGGCATCTCCTCGGCGAGGTCGGAGGCCAGGCCCAGCAGCAGGTCGGTGGCCTCGCCGACGACCTCTTCGATGCGGGCATCGGGGCGGTCGACCTTGTTGACCACGAGGATCACGGGGAGCTTCGCGGCCAGCGCCTTGCGCAGCACGAAGCGGGTCTGGGGCAGCGGGCCCTCGGAGGAGTCCACGAGCAGCACGACGCCGTCGACCATGGACAGGCCGCGCTCGACCTCGCCGCCGAAGTCGGCGTGCCCCGGGGTGTCGATGACGTTGATGGTGATGCCATCTGGCTCGCCGATCTCTGCGGCCGACGGGCCGACATAGCGGATCGCCGTGTTCTTCGCGAGGATGGTGATGCCCTTCTCGCGCTCCAGCTCGCCCGAGTCCATCGCCCGCTCGTCGTGCTTGTCGTGGTCGCTGAACGCGCCACCCTGGGTCAGCATGGCGTCGACGAGCGTGGTCTTGCCGTGGTCGACGTGGGCGACGATGGCGACGTTTCGCAGGTCGTTGCGGAGGCGGAGAGTCATACGCGAGGGCTCGTTTCAGGTTGCGCGGCGGGTCGGGGACCGTGCAGCGCCTGACCGCACCGCTGTGCGGCCCGCTCCAGGGCCTCGGTGAGTCTATCGGCCCGGAGCACAAAGGTCAGTGGTCTGTCGATGAGACGTTCGACGCTGTACCGGGCTCCGGAGGGAAAGAAGCGCACCCGGACCGATTCCTCGGCCCGGGCGCGCTCCTCACGTCTGGCTCACCCTGCACGACCGCTGGCAGCGGTCGGACGTGATGGTCGGGAGGGACGCTCAGACGTGGCCCGCCTCGGAGAACGGGTCGATGACGCCATCGCCCTGCTGCGGGCCGTCGACCTGCTCGTCCTCGACCGCGACCTCCGGGGCGTCGACCTCGATGGTCTCCGACCCCGCGAGCGGGATGGAGCCGCCGGGGATCGCCGCCAGCAGACGCTTGGTGTAGTCCTGCTGCGGGGCATGGAAGACCTCATCGGTGGTCCCCTGCTCGACGACCTTGCCCTTCTCCATGACCAGAGTGTTGTCCGCGATCTGCCGAACCACGGCGAGGTCGTGGGTGATGAAGAGGTAGGACAACCCCAGCTCGGACTGCAGATCGTTGAGCAGCTCGAGGACCTGGGACTGGACGAGGACATCGAGCGCGGAGACCGCCTCGTCGCAGATCACGACCTCCGGGTCCAGGGCCAGGGCGCGGGCGATCGCGATGCGCTGGCGCTGCCCGCCGGAGAGCTCGTTGGGGTACCGGCGCATCATCTCCGCCGGCAGCGCGACCTTGTCGAGCAGGTCGCGGACCTTCGCCTCACGGCTCTTCGCATCCCCAACGCCGTGCAGCCGCAGCGGCTCCTCGATCGTGTTGTAGATCGAGTACATCGGGTCCAGGGTGCCGTACGGGTTCTGGAAGATCGGCTGCACACGACGGCGCAGCGACTTCAGCTCCTTGCCCTTGTAGGTCGTGACGTCCTTGCCCTCGAACAGCACCCGGCCGGACGTCGGCTCGAGGAGCTTGAGGACCATCTGCGCGACAGTCGACTTGCCCGAGCCGGACTCCCCCACGATCGCGGTGGTGGTGCCGCGCGCGATCGAGAAGGAGACCTTGTCGACGGCGGTGAACGGCGTGGTCCTCCAGGGCACGTTCCCGCGGATCGGGAACTCCTTGGTGAGGTCCTGCACCTGGATCACGGCATCGGAGCTCACCTCGCCGTAGCCGAACTTCGGGCCCGCGTGCTCGGCCTGCGTCGACGGAGCGGTCGGGGTGGAGACCGTCGGCCGCTGCACAGCAGAGGTCCCGTCCTTCTCCTCCGCCGCGGGCGTGCCCGATCCGGAGACCAGACGACGGGACGCCAGCGAGGGCGCCGCAGCGATCAGGCGCCGGGTGTACGGATGCTGCGGGTTCTGCAGCAGCTCGATCGCGGGGCCCGATTCGACGATCTGCCCCTTGTACATGACGACCAGGTGCTGGGCCCGCTCGGCGGCCAGACCCAGGTCGTGGGTGATCAGCAGAACGGCGACGCCGAGCTCCTCGGTGAGGGTGTCGAGATGGTCGAGGATCTGCTGCTGCACCGTGACGTCGAGCGCGCTGGTCGGTTCGTCGGCGATCAGCAGCTTGGGTCGGGCTGCGAGCCCCATGGCGATCAGGGCGCGCTGCTTCATGCCGCCGGAGAACTCGTGCGGATACTGGTTGGCACGCCTCTCCGCGTCGGGCAGCCCCGCCTCCTGGAGCAGTTCCACGGAGCGGGTCCGGGCCCGTCGACCGCGGGCGACGCCGTTGGCGACGAGCGCCTCCCGGATCTGGGAGCCGACCTTCCACATCGGGTTGAGGTTGCTCATCGGATCCTGCGGGACCAGCCCGATCTCGCTGCCGCGCAGGGCGAGGATCTCCCGGGTGGGCACGGACGTGATGTCCCGGCCGCCGAACCGGATGCTGCCACCGGTGACGGAGCCGTTCTTGGGCAGCAGCCGGGCGATGCTCATCGCGGTGGTCGACTTGCCGGAGCCGGATTCGCCGACGATCGCGACCGTCTCGCCCGGGTAGACCGACAGGTTCGCGCCGCGGACGGCACGGACCGGGCCGTTGGTCGTGGTGAACGTGATCTCCAGGTCCGAGATCTCCAGTAGCGGCGCATCCTGCGTCGCGACCGCGGAGTCGCTCGGAGTGGTGGTCTTCGGGGTGTTCTCGGAAGGGGTCATCGCTTCTTCGCCTTCGGGTCGAGGGCGTCGCGCACTGCGTCGCCGAGCATGATGAAGCTCAGCACTGTGATCGCGAGCGCCATCGAGGGGTAGAACAGCATCATCGGCTGGGTGCGCAGGGCGGGCCGGGCATCGGAGATGTCGCCACCCCAGGAGACGGCACCGCTGGGCAGGCCGACGCCGAGGAAGGACAGGGTCGCCTCGGCGACGATGTACACCCCGAGGTTCACGGTGGCGGTGACGATCACCGGGGCGATCGCGTTGGGGACCACGTGCTTGACGAGGTTGATCACCGGGTTCGCGCCCAGCGCCGTCGAGGCGGTCACGAAGTCCTGGCTCTTCACCGAGATGACCGAGCCGCGCATGATGCGGGCGATGTTGGTCCAGCCGAACACGGCCAGCACCACGATCACGATCCACACGGTCATGCTGTCGAAACGATTGCCGATCACGATCGCGCCGAGGATCAGCGGGATCGCGAAGAAGATGTCGGTGACGCGCGAGAGGAGTGCGTCGAAGAAGCCCCCGACGTAGCCCGAGATCGCCCCGAGCGTGCCGCCGATGAGCGTGGACAGGATCATCGTGAAGAAGCCGACCATCACCGAGGTGCGGGTCCCGTACAGCACACGGGCCAGCACGTCGTAGCCCTGGCGCGTGGTCCCGAAGGGATGCTCCGAGCTCGGCGGCTGGTTCGCCTGGGAGATGTTGCCGTAGTTGGGGTCCTGACTGGTCAGCAGCCCCGGGAAGGCGGCGATGAACAGGATGATCAGGATCAGCGCCGCGGAGATCAGGAACACGGGGTTGCGGACCAGGTCGCGGCCGGCCTCGGCCCACATCGAGCGGGGCGCCGTGGTGGTGTCCACCGCGTCGACGGCCTGCAGCGGAGTCTCCTCCAGCGGGGCGACGACGTGCTCGGCCGTGGGGCGCGCGGATCGGGAGACGGGTTCACTTCGCATAGCGGATCCTCGGGTCGAGCACGGCGTAGAGCAGGTCCACGATCAGGTTGGCGAGCAGGAAGATGATGACCAGCAGCGTCACGAGGGACACGATCATCGGGCTCTCGCCGTCCTTGATGGCTCGGAAGAGCAACGATCCGATGCCGTTGATGTTGAAGATGCCCTCGGTGACGATCGCGCCGCCCATGAGTGCTCCGAGATCCGCGCCGATGAAGGTGACCACCGGGATCAGGGAGTTGCGCAGGACGTGCTTGGAGATGACCCCGCCGCGGGAGAGCCCCTTGGCGGTGGCGGTGCGCACGTGGTCCGCGGTCGCGACCTCGGCGATCGACGTGCGGGTCAGCCGCAGCACGTAGGCGAAGGAGACCGCTCCGAGCACGGCCCCGGGGACCAGCAGGTTCTGCCAGGACGGGTCCCGGCCGACGTTGACCGGCACGAGGGCGAGCTTCACGCCGAGCCCGTACTGGGCGACGAAGCCGATGACGAACGTGGGCACTGCGATGACGAGCAGCGACACCATGAGCAGCGTCGTGTCGATCAGCGTGCCCTTCTTCAGCCCCGAGATGACGCCGGCGATGACACCGAAGATCGTCTCGATGACGACGGCGATGATCGCGAGACGGAAGGTCACCGGGAACGCCGCGGTGATCTGGTTGGCGATCGGCCTCCCGTTGAAGCCGACGCCGAAGTCGCCCTGGAACAGGTTCTTCAGGTAGATCAGCCACTGCACGAGGACGGGCTTGTCGAGGTTGTACTGCGCGCGCAGCTGGTCCGCGACAGCAGGAGAGATCGGCTTTTCACCCGCGATCGCCGCGATGGGGTCGCCGGAGGAGACGAAGGCCATCAGGTAGACGATGAGGGTGGCGCCGAGGAACACGGGGATCATCTGCAGCAGTCGCCGCCCGATGTACCAGATCACGTCGGTCACCTTCGGTTGAGGGAGCGCGGGGCAGGAGAAGAGGAAGAGCTGTCACACGTCCATGGCCCCGGCAGATGGACGTGCGACGGCGGGAGGCGGCACGAGGGCCGCCTCCCGCCAGAGGGGTGGGTCAGGGGATCACTTGGTGATCGCGTAGTACAGCGGGACGGTGTCCCAGCCGTACTGCACGTTCGAGACCAGCTCCGAGTACCCGCCGAACGTGTTCTGGTACCACAGCGGGATCGCCGGCAGGTCCTCCATGAGGATCGCCTCGGCCGCGTGGTACTGCTCGTTCGCGGCGTCGACGTCCGCCGCGGCGAGCCCCGCCTTGAGCAGGTCGTCGAACTCGGGGTTCTTGTAGTCGCCGTCGTTGCTGCCCTTGCCGTCCGCCGCGGCGGAGGAGTACAGCGGGCCGAGGAAGTTGTAGGTGGAGGGGTAGTCCGCCTGCCAGCCGGAGCGGAAGGCACCCTTGAGCTCGCGCGCGGTGATCTGATCGCGGAACTCGCCGAAGGCCGGGAACGGCTGGGGCGTCGCCTCGATGCCGAGGGTGTTCTTGATCGAGTTGCAGACCGCCTCGACCCAGTCCTTGTGCGGGCCGTCCGCGTTGTAGGAGAGCGTGAACTCGCCCTCGTAGGGCTTCTTCTTCTCCGCCTGGGCCCACAGGTCCTTCGCCTTGGCCTCGTCGAACACGAGGACCTCAGCACCGGGGATGTCGGTGGCGCCGCCGCCGTCGATCACCGGGGCGACGAAGTCCGTCGCGGGGCTGCGGGTGCCGAAGAACAGCGAGTCGCAGATCGACTTGCGGTCGATCGCGTACGAGAGCGCGGCGCGGCGCAGCTTGCCCACGTCGCCCGAGAAGTTCGGATCGTTCTGCGCGATGGTGAAGGACTGGAACACGGCGCCGGGATCGTTGACCGCCCGATCGCCGAGCTCGTCCTCGAAGGTCGACAGCGCCGAGGTGGCGATCTGGTCCGAGACGTCGACGTTGCCCGAGAGCATGTCGTTGTACAGGGTCTCCTCGTCGGCGTAGACCACGAACGTGACCCCGGCGTTCTTCGCGGCGCGGGGGCCGTCGTACTCCGGGTTCGGGACCAGCACGATCTCGGAGTCGTGGGTCCAGGAGTCGACCATATACGGGCCGTTGCCGACGGGCTTCTCGCCGAAGGCGTCGATGTCGTCGAAGGCGGAGGACGGGACCGGCGAGTACGCGGTGTAGCCCAGTCGCGAGGGGAAGTCGGACTGCGCGGAGACCAGCTTGACCGTGAAGGAGGTGTCGTCGACGACCTTCAGACCGGACAGCGTCAGATCCTTGGTCGCATCGTCCGCGGAGACCTTGTCGA
Source organism: Brachybacterium sp. AOP3-A1-3 (assembly GCF_052378285.1). Lineage (NCBI taxonomy): Bacteria > Bacillati > Actinomycetota > Actinomycetes > Micrococcales > Dermabacteraceae > Brachybacterium > Brachybacterium sp. AOP3-A1-3. The sequence continues at coordinate 127,111 of NZ_JBQSXM010000007.1, forward strand.
AGCCCTCGAAGGGCTCGAAGAAGGACTGTCCCAGCTGCGCGTTGGCGGTGTTCGCCCCGAAGTTCCAGGCGTCCACGAAGTTCTGCGCGGTCAGCGGGCTGCCGTCGGAGAACTTCAGATCCTTGCGGATCGTGATGGTCCAGTTCTGGTTGTCCTCGGACTCGATCGACTCCGCGACCTCGTTCTCGACCTTGCCGTCCGCGGTGTAGTACACGAGGCCGGAGAAGACGGAGGTGATGACCCTGCCGCCGCCGACCTCGTTGGTGTTGGTCGGGATCAGCGGGTTCTGGGGCTCGGTGCCGTTGGCGAGGACCGGCTCTCCGGAGCCGCCGCCGCTGTCGCTGCCGGAGCCAGAGCCGCCGCCGCTGTCGCCGCCGGAGCAGGCGGCCAAGGTGACAGCTGCGGCACCGCCGACGGCGGTGCCGAGCATCATCGATCGTCGCGAAATAGCCATGGGGTCTCCTGGGATGACTGAGCTGAATTCGTCGCGCTCCGTTGCGCACGACGCACCCCTCAGTGTGCACCCTCGCCTGTCAAGAACTATCCATCAGCCGGTCACAACTCGGTCTCGGGACTTTTTCAATCAGTTCGGTGCAGGCGGCAGCAACACGCTGACCGGGCACGACGTTCCTCCCGAGAAGGGTGTTCAATGGCCATATGACTGCTTCGAACTCTCCTTCCGCCCCCATCGATCCCACGACCACCGACGCGTGGGCGTCCCTCGAGGCGCACAACCTCGAGCTGTCCGGGTCCCTGCGCGAATGGTTCGACGCGGACCCCGAGCGGGCGCATCGCTTCAGCGCCGACGCCGCGGACCTCCATGTGGACCTGTCCAAGAACCTGGTGACCGCCGAGACCCTCGAGCTCCTGCAGCAGCTCGCCCGGGAGGTCGGCGTCGAGGCGCACCGCGACGCCATGTTCGCCGGTGCCCACATCAACACCACCGAGGACCGCGCGGTGCTCCACACCGCCCTGCGCCGCCCTGCCGGCGCCTCCCCCACCCTCGAGATCGACGGGCAGCAGATCGACGAGGACGTCCACGAGACTCTGCAGCGGGTCTACGACTTCGCCGACTCCGTGCGCTCGGGCGAGTGGACGGGCATGACCGGAAAGCGCATCGAGACCGTCGTGAACATCGGCATCGGTGGCTCGGATCTGGGCCCCGTGATGGTCTACGAGGCGCTGAAGCCCCAGTCGCAGGATGGCCTGAGAGCGCGCTTCCTCTCGAACATCGACCCGACGGACGCCTACGAGACCACGCGTGATCTCGACCCCGAGACCACGCTGGTCATCGTCGCCTCGAAGACCTTCACGACGCAGGAGACCCTGACCAACGCGCGCCTGGTGCGCGAGTGGCTGCTGCAGGGCCTGCGCGAGAACGCCGGCCTGACGCTCGAGCAGGAGAAGGAGGCCATCGCCAAGCACTTCGTCGCCGTCTCCACCGCGCTGGACAAGGTCGAGGCCTTCGGCATCGACCCCAAGAACGCCTTCGGCTTCTGGGACTGGGTGGGCGGTCGCTACAGCGTCGACTCCGCGATCGGCACGGTGCTCGCCACCGTGCTGGGCCCGGACACCTTCGAGGAGCTGCTGGCCGGGTTCCACGCCATGGACGAGCACTTCGCCACCGCCCCGGCGGAGAAGAACGTGCCGCTGCTGATGGGCCTGCTCAACATCTGGAACGTGAACTTCCTCGAGGCGGAGACCCACGCGGTGCTCCCCTACTCGCAGTACCTGCACCGCTTCCCCGCCTACCTGCAACAGCTGACCATGGAGTCCAACGGCAAGTCGGCCCGCTGGGACGGCTCCCTCGTCACCACCGAGACCGGCGAGGTGTTCTGGGGCGAGCCCGGCACCAACGGCCAGCACGCCTTCTACCAGCTGATCCACCAGGGCACCCGGATCATCCCGGCGGACTTCATCGCCTTCGCCACCCCGAACCATGCCCTGGCCGACGGCGAGCAGGACGTGCACGAGCTCTTCCTCGCGAACTTCTTCGCCCAGACCAAGGCGCTCGCCTTCGGCAAGACCGCCGAGGAGGTGCGTGCCGAGGGCACCGAGGGCGCTCTCGTGGCGGCCCGCGAGTTCTCCGGCGATCGTCCCACCACCTCGATCATGGCCCCGAAGCTCACGCCGTCGGTGCTGGGCCAGCTGATCGCGCTGTACGAGCACATCACCTTCGTGCAGGGCGTCGTGTGGGGCATCAACTCCTTCGACCAGTGGGGCGTGGAGCTGGGCAAGCAGCTCGCCAAGGGCCTCGCCCCCGCCGTCGCCGGGGATGAGCAGGCGATCTCGGCCGAGGACTCCTCGACCTCGGCGCTGATCCGCTACTACCGCGAGCACCGCCAGCAGGGCTGATCGACGAATCGAGAGTGGGAGATCCGCACTGTCGGGACCGTCCGCACCGAGCCGGGGAGCACACCGCCTCCCCCGCTCGGTGATGCTCGGCTCCGGACTGCTGGGAACGGTCGTCCTCGTCGCCGTGCTCGCGATGCTGGTCTCGACCGGTGTCATCTGGCCGGGCCGGATCTTCGCGAGCGGCCACGAGGTGCGAGGCGTCGACGTCTCCTCGTACCAGGGCGAGATCGACTGGCCGGCTCTCGTCGGGGGCGACCTCGACTTCGCCTATCTCAAGGCGACCGAGGGATCTTCGTACGTCGATGAACGATTCGTGGAGAACTGGGAGCATGCCCGCTCCACGGATCTGCTCGTGGGTGCCTACCATTTCGTGAGCTTCGAGAGCCCCGGTCGCGCGCAGGCGCAGCACGTCATCGACACCGTGCCCACGGGCGGGACCCTGCCGATCGCGGTCGATGTCGAGTTCTACGGCGATTATTTCGAGGACCCTCCGTCACGGGCGCAGGTGGACGCGATCCTCGTCCCGCTCCTGGACGAGCTCACCGCCCACTACGGCGTCGCTCCGGTCATCTACACCACCGCCGACGCCTACGAGCTCTACATCGACGGCTCTTACCCCGACTCCCCGATCTGGATCCGCTCGGTGGTGCTGCCACCGGACCTGGGTGATGAGCGGCCATGGGCCTTCTGGCAGTACTCCCACCGGGACCGGCGAGAGGGCTACGACGGCCAGGAGCGGTACATCGACATGAACGTCTTCGCCGGTTCACGTGCAGAGCTGGCCATGCTCGTCGAACGCGCTGAGGACGCCGAACCGGCCGAGAACTAGGACCACGTCTTGCTGCTCAGGCCAGGTAGTCGACCTCGCGGGTCTCCTTGCCGAGCAGCAGGGCCACGATCGTGATGATCGCCGCGAGGGTCAGGTACCCGCCCACGAGCCACAGCGGGCCGTCCAGCAGCTGCCACAACGCGATCATCGCGTACGGCGCAGGGGCGGCGCCGATCACCGAGGCCATGTTGTAGCTGACGGCGCTGCCGGTGTAGCGCACGTCCGAGGCGAACATCTCCGGCAGGAACGCGGCCATCGGGCCGAAGGTCAGGCCCATGAGCGTGAAGCCGAGGATCAGGGTCGCCATCGCGCCGACCGTTCCGGCCTGCACCATCGGCTCGATGAGGAGCCCGAAGACCCCGATCCCGGCGGTGACGGCCAGCAGCAGCTTGCGGCGGCCCAGCCGATCCGCGAGCGGGCCGGAGACGAGGGTGAAGATCCCGAAGAACACGACGCCGATGATCAGCATGGTGAGGAACTGCGGCCGGTCGAAGCCGAGGCCGGGCGCGAACCCGGCGGCGTCGAACGGCTTGCCGGCGGCCTCCGCGGCGGCGCGGGCGGTCTCCTCGTCGGCCGGGGTGGTCCCGACCACCATGAGGAAGGCGGTCATCAGGTAGAAGAGGACATAGGTCGCGACCATGGCGACCGTGGCGAGGATCAGCGGCTTCCAGGCGGTGCGGAACACGCGCGCGATCGGGATGGCGGCGACCCGCTCCTCGTCGATGACCTTCTGGAAGGCGGGGCTCTCCATGAGCTTCAAGCGCACCCAGAGGCCCACGATCACCAGGATCGAGGACAGCAGGAACGGCAGGCGCCAGCCCCACGACATGAACTGGGCGTCGGTCAGCTGCAGGCTGAGGACCACGAACAGCAGGTTGGACAGGATGAAGCCGATGGGGGCGCCGAGCTGCGGGAAGGTGCCGTAGAGCGCGCGCTTGCCCGGCGGGGCGTTTTCGGTGGCGAGCAGCGCCGCTCCGGACCATTCACCGCCCAGGCCGATGCCCTGGCAGAACCGCAGCAGCACCAAGATCGCCGGGGCGAGGACGGTGAAGCCGGGAGTCGAGGCGGCAGGCAGCACCCCGATGAGGAAGGTTGCGATCCCCATCACGAGCAGGCTCGCGACCAGGGTGGTCTTGCGGCCGACCCGGTCCCCGAAGTGGCCGAAGATCAAGGAGCCCAGCGGGCGGGCCACGAAGGCGACGCCGAAGATGGCGAACGAGCTCAGGAGCTGGTTCGCGGGGGTCTGCGTGGGGAAGAACAGAGCCGGGAACACCAGCGAGGCGGCGGTCGCATAGGCGTAGAAGTCGAAGAACTCGATCGTCGTGCCGACCATCGAGGCGGTGATGACGCGGCCGCGGGTGTTCGCGGGGGCCGCGGGAGGCGCCGAAGGGGTCGGGGACTGTGCTGGTGCGGTACTCACGGCGACTGACTGTAGACCTCTCGTCCCGACATGCGGACACGCCTGACACATCGTGAGACGCCTTCCGGTGGACCCCGAGGCCACGAGACAGCTGAACGCTGAGGTCACAGGTCAGCGGGTTCCAGAGGTCACGAGACAGCCCCGGTCCTGGAGCACCGCACCGCTCCTGCTCATTCGATGAAAGACTGACGGAGGCACGCCTGAAAAACTTGAGGGGAACCCATGGAAGCACTGATACCACTTGCCGGTGGCGCGGTCGTCGTCATCGTCGTCATCCTGATCCTGCTGCTCATCCTGATGCGCAGCTACCGGATCGCGGCGCCCAACGAGGCGCTCATCATCACCGGTCGCAATGCGAAGGCCAGCCCGACCGGCGACATCGACCTCGAGTCCGGCAGCGCTCGGGTGATCATCGGTGGTCGTGCGATCGTGCGACCGATCGTCGACCGCGCTTTCGTGCTGAGCCTGAGCTCACGACAGATCCCGGTCGAGGTCGAGGGCTACTCGATGAACGGCATCTTCCTGCGCCTGCGCGGCGTCGCGCAGGTCAAGGTCGGGGGCAACATCGACGACGTCCGCAAGGCCTCGCAGCGATTCCTCGATCAGCAGCAGCAGATCGACCACTACACCCAGGAGATCCTCTCGGGCACGCTCCGCGCCGTGGTGGGCACGCTGAGCGTCGAGCAGATCATCCGCGACCGCGCCTCGTTCGCCAACCAGGTCCAGGCCGAGGCCGAGCATTCGATGAACAACCAGGGTCTGGTCATCGACACCTTCCAGATCTCCTCGATCGAGGACGACGGCTCGTACCTGCGCGACTGGGGGCGGCCCGAGGCCGCTCTGGTCGCCAAGCGCGCCGCGATCGCCGAGTCGGACGCGAACCGTGAGTCGACCCAGGCCACGAACCTCAACCTCCAGCAGGAGGCGGAGTCGAAGCAGTCCTTCGACATCCGCAACGCCGAGATCAAGGAGCAGACCGACGCCCGCCAGGCGGTCGCCGATGCCTCCGGTCCGCTGGCGCGCGCCGCGCAGCAGCAGAAGATCATCGAGCAGGAGGAGCTCATCGCGGTCCGCAACAACGACCTGCGGGAGAAGCAGCTGATCGCCGAGGTCCACAAGCCGGCCGAGGCGAAGCGCTACGCCGAGCAGCAGGATGCGGACTCCAAGAAGTACGCGCACATCGCCGAGTCGGAGGCCCAGCTGCAGGACGAGCGCAACCGCGCCGAGTCCCGCAAGGTCACCGCCGACGCCGAGGCCCACGCCATCGAGGCGCGAGGTCGGGCCGAGGCCGAGATCGAGCTGCAGCGCCGCTCGAAGGACGCCGAGGCCGTGCGCCTCGAGGGCCAGGCCGAGGCCGATGCCCTGCGCGCCAAGGGCGACGCCGAAGGTGCATCGATCCGTGCCAAGGGCGATGCCGAGGCGGAGACCACCCGTGCCCGCGCGGAGGCGTACAAGCAGTTCAACGACGCCGCGGTGCTCAACCAGGTGCTCGAGGTGCTGCCTGCCGTCGCCAACGAGCTCGCCGCGCCGTACTCGAACATCTCCAACCTGTCGGTGTTCTCCACCGATGGCGAGTCGAAGATCGGGCAGAACATCTCGCTCGGTCTCGCCCAGGTGCTCGACATGGTCAAGTCGACCACCGGGGTCGACTTCCAGGACACGCTCCAGCGCGCCGCCGACAGCGGTCGTGACGTGCGCGAGCAGGCTGAGCAGACGCCTTCGGCGAGCGCTCCCGTCCAGGACGACGACACCGAGGACACCCCCGCCGACGAGGCCTGATCGCCTCTCGGACGCTCCAGGCGCCCCGGCTCCTCCTCACGGAGGAGCCGGGGCGTCTCTCGTTCACGCCAGCAGATCCTGGATCGCACTGTCGAGCTGAGGGTGCTCGAACTCGAATCCGGCCTGCTCGAGCACCCTCGACGTGGCGTGACGCCCGGTGAGTCCCAGATCCGGGTCCGTGCGCAGCAGCAGCGCGCCCAGTCGGAGCACGGGGGCCGGCGTGGGCAGACCGACGCGCCGGCCGACCGCCCGACGCAGGGTGCGCATCAGCTCGGCGTTGCGCACCGGATGGGGCGCCGAGGCGACCACCACCCCTGCCGGCAGCTCGGGTCCCTCGAGGCCGAGGGCCGCCAGGACGATCCGCACCCAGTCCCGGACGTGGATCCAGCTGACCCATTGGCGACCGGTGCCCACGGGCCCGCCGAGGCCGAGCCTGGCCAGGAGAAGCAGACGGTCCAGCGCCGGGGTGTTCGCCTCGAGCACGACGCCGGTGCGCAGGATGACCGTCCGGTCGCTGTGTGCTCCGTCCAGAGCCCGCTCCCACTGCTCGGCGACCCCGGTCATCTGCGGCAGGCCGATCGGGATCGGACTGCTCTCGTCCAGTCGCTCCTCGCCCGCGTCGGACCAGATCGCCGTGGTCGAGGCCTGCACTCAGCGTCGCAGCGGACGTTCCAGGTCGCGGCTCGCCTCCACCAGCGCTCTCGTCGCCTCGACCCGGGAGCGGGTGAGGTCTGCGATGGTCGCCGGGGTGGGCCGGGCATCGACGAACCGCCCGGCGAGGTTGACGAGGGCAACCTCCTCCCCCGCGAGCTCAGCGGCCCAGCCGCCCGCAGTGCGGGCATCCCACCGGACGTCGCGGACCATGCCGCGCTGCCGTTCAGGACGTTCACCCTCCGGCCGCGGGGACCGGGTGAGGACCACGACCTCGTGCCCGGCGGCGGTGAGAGCTGCGCTCAGGGCACGCCCGAGAGTGCCGGAGCCGCCGGCGATGACGACCTTCACGGCGCTCAGCGATCCTGCGGTGCGTCGGCCGTGTCCGTCGCACCGTTCGTGCCCGTCGGAGGGTTCGCGCCCGTCGCACCGTTCTCGCCCGTCGCACCGTTCGCGCCGATCTCGCCGAGCAGCGCCTTCGCGTAGGTGGCGTGCACGGACTCCTCGTCGCTGGGGTGGTACATGCCCGCGCGCACATCCCTCGAGAGCCTCTCGAGCTCGCTGCGGCGGAAGTACTGGGAGCCACCGCTGGCGCGCAGCACCTGGTCGACGGCGCTGATCGCGGCCTCGGTGGCCCGGGACTTCACGCCGGAGAAGTGCAGGAACCAGCGTGCTCCGTGATCGGTGATCCCGGGGCCGGTCTCCCCCGTTCCCAGGGCGTCGAGGTCGGCCATCACCTTCTCGATCTGCAGCACCGAGCCGTCGATACCGATCGCCGCCTGCGCGAGGCGCCGGCGGATGTCGGGATCGTCGGCATGGACCATGTCCCGGGTGACGTTGCGGCGCGTCACGGCGATCTGCGCCCCGAGGGCGACGGCGCGTTCGGCGACGCCCGTGTAGACCGAGGCGATCAGCAGTTCGAACGCGCCGAAGATGCCCATCACGAAGGGGTCGGGGTTCGGGCCGACGGGGGTGTCGGTCAGGACCCGGTCGGAATCGATCCGGGCTCCGTGCAGACGGGTGGTGCGGGACTGGGAGGGGCGCATGCCGTGCGTGTCCCAGTCGTCCAGCGTCTCGACGTCCGCGGTCCGCTCCAGCACACCGAAGACGAGCCGCGCCTGCGTGGAGGTGTCGCCCGCGACCCGTCCGTGGACGATCAGTCGGTCCCAGACCGGGGCGAGGGAGGTGAAGATCTTGGTGCCGGTGAGCCGGTATCCACCGTCCTCCTCCGATTCGGCGCTGGTCCCGGAGTCGAAGAGCATCGCGTCGTTGCCGGGCTCGGAGATCCCGAAGGCGAAGAGACGATCGGCGGCGGCATCCTCGAGGATCATGCGCACGGAGCCGACGCCGAGCCGGTGGGCGTGCAGGGCGGCGCCCGTGACCACCAGATGCATGTTCATCGACAGGGCGGTCGCCGGTGCGGCCTGGGCGAGCCGGCGCTGGATCCTGCTGGCCTCCAGCAGGCTCGCGCCGAGCCCGCCGAGCTCCCGGGGCACCAGCAGGCGCAGATAGCCGGCCTCGCGCAGATCGGCGAGATCCTCGCGCGGGAAGGTGTTCTCCCGGTCATGGACGACGGCACGGTCGCGGAAGGTGTCCAGCAGGTGGTCAGGGAGAAAGCTTGCCGGGTCCGTGGACGGTTCAGGAGCGCTCATGTCCCCACGATAGTGGTGCCGCTCAGCGTCCGGTCGGGACCCGGTCGAAGGTCGCCACCACGGGGCGGTGATCCGAGGCGCGGCTGGTCCCGACCTCGAGCGCCGTCGCCTCGAGTCCGCCACGCGCCCAGATCGAGTCGATGCGATGAAGGGGCAGGCGAGAGGGGAAGGTCGGTCGCCCCGGGAAGCTCCCCAGCGGCAGCGCCGCCGCGAGCATCGAGGTCAGCGGCGAGCGCGGCAGGTTCCGGGTGAGGTCCGTGGCTGCCTCCCGCCATCCGCCCGCCGAGAGGGCCGCGAGCTCCGGGGCGCCGGGGTCGGCGTTGAAGTCCCCGAGCAGCAGGGCGGGGCCCTCCAGGGCGGCGGTGTGCTCGAGGATCCGCAGCACCTGCGCGGTGCGGTGCCGGGGGTCCTCGTGGTCGAGGTGCGTGACCAGCACGTGGAGCGGTTCCTGTCCGGCGGGGCGCACCGTCGTGCTCAGCAGACCGCGGGGTTCATGGAGGGCGTCGAGGGCCGGGTGGCCGGGCAGCGGGTGCATCGCGTGCGCGACGATCTCGTGCCGGGTCAGCAGCGCGAGGCCGTACTGCTGCCGCCTCCCGCCCCCGTCGGCACCGTCAGTGCCGGAACGGTCGACGCCGGGACGGTCGATCGCCGCCCCGAAGCACACCTGCAGGCCGAGCAGCTCCGCCAGGCGGGCCGCCTGATCCTCGAAGCCCGACCGCGCACCGTAGCCGACATCGACCTCCTGCAGGCCGATCACGTCGGCCCGCAGGGCGGCGATCGCCGCCGCAGTGCGGCTCAGGTCCAGACGGTCCTGGCCGTCGGCCCCATGGTGGATGTTGTAGGTCCCGACCCGCAGCGCGCCTGTCATCTCACTCCTGTCGTGTCACGCCCGTCGGGCCGCTCTCATCCGCCGGGTCACTGCAGGCAGCTGGGGCCCAGCAGCGTCTTGAGCGAGGCGTACAGCGCGGCCGACGGGTTCACGGAGAGCCGCTTGTCGAGCTGCATGAGCGTGGTGCGGCCGGGCTCCTGCAGGCGCAGACGCACCTCGCTGGATCCCGGGTTGTCCTCGAGCACCCCGCGCAGCTGCTGGGCCACCTTGGTGGTGGCGCGCATCGCCGGCAGGGCGATGGTGACCGGGCCGTCGGGTCCGCCCCCGGTCTCCGGGATCGACATCTCCATGACGCGCAGCTCGGGCATGCCCTTGGACGTGTCCACACGGCCCTTCATCGAGACGATGAGGTCCTCGGCGAGCTCGGTGGCGACGGTCTGATAGGTCGAGGGGAACATCAGGCAGTCGATCGAGCCCTCGAGGTCCTCGACCGTGGCGATCGCCCACATGTCGCCCTTCTTGGTGGTCTTGCGCTGCAGGGTCGTGATGAGCCCGGCGATCGTGACCATGGCGCCGTCCTCGACGGCCCCGTCGTCGGCGAGGGCGCTGATCGAGGTCGAGGAGTTCTGGGCGATGACGTGCTCGAGGCCGTACAGGGGGTGGTCGGAGACGTACAGACCCAGCATGTTGCGCTCGAAGGCCAGCTTCTCCTTGCGGTCCCACTCGGGCAGGTCCGGGATCACGATGGTCGCCGCGGAGCCGGTCGCCACGTCGTCCCCGCCGGCGTCGCCGAAGACGTCGCCGAAGAGGTCGTACTGGCCCTGGGCCTCCTTGCGCTTCACGTCGACCACGGAGTCGACCGCATCCTCGTGGATGAGCACGAGGGCGCGACGGTTCGCACCGAGCTCGTCGAAGGCACCGCCCTTGATGAGCGACTCGATGGTGCGCTTGTTGCAGACGCTCAGCGGGACCTTGTCCAGGAAGTCGGTGAAGGACGTGAACGCGCCCTTCTCCTGACGGGTCCTGATGATCTCCTCGACCACGTTTGCGCCGACGTTCCGGATCGCCGAGAGGCCGAACCGGATGTCCTCCCCCACCGCGGAGAAGTACAGGTCGGACTGGTTGACGTCCGGCGGGAGCACCGTGATGCCGCGGTGCCGGCAGTCGCCGAGGTACAGGCCCAGGCGGTCGCGGTTCTCCTGGGTGGAGGTCAGCAGCGCCGCCATGTACTCGGTGGGGTGGTTCGCCTTGAGGTAGCCGGTCCAGTAGGAGACCACCCCGTACGCGGCGGAGTGCGACTTGTTGAAGGCGTAGTCCGCGAACGGCATCAGGGTCTCCCACAGCGCCGTCACCGCGGCGGTGGAGTACCCGTTGTCCTTCATACCGGCCTCGAAGGAGGCGAACTGCTTGTCCAGCTCCGCCTTCTTCTTCTTGCCCATTGCACGGCGGAGGATGTCCGCCTGACCCAGGCTGTAGCCGGCGACCTTCTGCGCCGTCTGCATGACCTGCTCCTGGTAGACCAGCACGCCGTAGGTCTCGCCGAGGATCTCCGAGAGCGGCTCCTCGAGCTCCGGGTGGATCGGCGTGATCTCCTGCAGCCCGTTCTTGCGCAGCGCGTAGTTGGTGTGGGAGTTCATGCCCATCGGACCCGGGCGGTACAGCGCCGAGACGGCGGTGATGTCGCCGAACTGGTCAGGCTTCATCTGCCGCAGCAGGGTGCGCATGCCCGAGCCGTCCAGCTGGAACACGCCCAGGGTGTCTCCGCGCTGCAGGAGCTCGTAGGTCTTCTCATCGTCGAAGGGCAGCGTCTCCAGGTCCGGGGGAACCTTCCCGTTGCGCTCCATGTTCGCGACCGCGTCGGAGAGCACGGTGAGGTTGCGCAGCCCCAGGAAGTCCATCTTCAGCAGGCCGAGGGTCTCCAGCGTCGGGTACTCGAACTGGGTGATGATCTGGCCGTCGGAGGGGCGGCGCATCATCGGGACGATGTCGACCAGGGGGTGGCTGGACATGATCACCGCGCAGGCGTGGACGCCCCAGCCGCGGGTGAGGCCCTCGACGCCCTTCGCGATCTCGACGACCTTCTGGACGTCGGGGTCCTCGTCGTGGATCCGGCGGAACTCCCCCGCCTCCGCGTAGCGCTTGTCCTCGGGGTCGAAGATCCCCTTGATGGAGATGTCCTTGCCCATGACGGTGGGCGGGAGCGCCTTGGAGAGGCGGTCGCCCATCGCGTAGGGGTAGTCGAGCACGCGCGAGGCGTCCTTGAGGGAGTTCTTCGTCTTCATGACGCCGTAGGTGATGACCTGCGCGATGCGGTCGTCGCCGTACTTGCGCTCCACGTACTCGATGACCTCGCCGCGGCGGCGGTCATCGAAGTCGACGTCGAAGTCGGGCATGGAGACGCGGTCGGGATTCAGGAACCGCTCGAACAGGAGGCCGTGCTCGAGCGGGTCGAGGTCGGTGATGCGCATGGCGTAGGCGACCATCGAGCCGGCGCCGGAGCCACGGCCGGGTCCCACCCGGATGCCCTGTTCCTTGGCCCACTTGATGTAGTCCGACACCACCAGGAAGTAGCCGGGGAAGCCCATCTGCAGGATGACGCGGACCTCGTAGTCGGCGCGCTTCTGCACGTCGTCGGGGATGCCCGCGGGGTAGCGGTACTCCAGTCCGCGCTGGATCTCCTTGATGAACCAGGACTCCTCGTCCTCGCCCTCCGGAGTGGGGAAGTTGGGCATGTAGTTGGCGCCGTCGTCCGTGGTGCGGAACTCGACCTCGCTCATCTCGGCGACGCGCAGAGTGTTGTCGCAGGCCTCGGGGAACTCGCGGAAGAGCTCGCGCATCTGCTGCGCGGACTTCAGGAAGTACCCGGAGCCGCCGAACTTGAACCGGTCGGGGTCGTTCAGGCGCGACCCGGAGTTGATGCACAGCAGGACGTCCTGGATCGTCGCGTCCTGCTCGGTGACGTAGTGCAGGTCGTTGGTGGCCAGCAGGGGCGCGCCGACGGCCTTGGACACCTCGATGAGGTCCTTGGTCACGCGCTGCTCGATGGACAGTCCGTGGTCCATCAGCTCGATGAAGTAGTGCTCCTTGCCGAACATGTCCTGGAACTCGCCGGCGGCCTTGACCGCCTCGTCGAACTGGCCCAGACGCAGGCGGGTCTGCACCTCGCCGGAGGGGCAGCCGGACGTGGCGACGAGACCCTCGGAGTACTTCGAGAGGATCTCGCGGTCCATGCGGGGCCACTTGCCCATCTGCCCGTCGAGCGAGGCGGCGGAGCCCAGACGGAACAGGTTGTGCATGCCCTCGGTGGAGCGCGACAGCAGGGTCATGTGGGTGTAGGCGCCACGCGCGGAGACGTCGTCGCCGGCGAGCTGCTGCTCCCGGGTGCCCCACTGCATGCGAGTGCGGTCATGACGGCTCGTCCCGGGCGTCACATACGCCTCGATGCCGATGATCGGCTTGATGCCGGCCGCCTTGGCGGTCTTGTAGAACTCATAGGCGCCGAACAGGTAGCCGTGGTCCGTGATCGCAACGGCCGATTGTCCCTGGCGGACGGTCTCGTCGACGAGTTTGTCGATCTTCGCGGCCCCGTCCAGGAGCGAATAATCGGTATGGACGTGGAGGTGCACGAAATCGTCGGACATGCCCTCCAGAGTAGCCAGTCCGGAGGCCCGACATGCCATCGGGAGGGCGTCGGGGAGGTCACCCCGGCGCGTCCGACGGACCGGGGAGGAGCAACAGGGCGGGGAACCTCAGCGACGGGGCGCAGCGACCTCGGCGTGAGTGCGCAGGATGCCGTCGGTGGTGCCCTCGGGGGCGCGGCCGATGCCGCATTCGGTGGCGACGCCGAATTCCTGCCGGACAGCGGCGGAGGCGGCGGCGATCCGGCGGCGGGCACCGTCGGAGCCGTCCTCCCGATGCACGAGGCCGAGGTACAGCTCGGGAACCTCGACGAGCTCGCCGAGCGGGGTGAAGTACTCGGCGTCGTCCCGGCCGATCGGGACCGGAAGATGCAACCAGGTCAGCTCGCGACCGGCCGCGGACGTCACGGCGTTCGCGACGCGCACCAGGTTCGCCGTATCGGTGGGTTCGACGAAGTGCTTCTCCCCCGCGTCGCCGTAGCAGAGGTGGATCCCGACCTCGACGTCACCGGGCACGGAGTCGACCAGAGCGGCGAGGCGTCCGACGATCCCCTCGAGCACGTCCCCGATCCACCAGTGGTCCATCACGGCGCCGTACCCCTCGGCCCCTTCGAGGATGCCCATCTCGCTGGCCACGTCCCACTGGATCGCGAGGTCGTCGTGGTCGATCGCCTCGAGGATCTGCTCGAGCTCACCCAGCATCGCGTCCGCGTAGACGGGTTCGATCGCTGCGCGCTCCTGCCCGGCGAAGAACGAGGAGACGACGGCGACCGGCGTGGGCAGCGAGACCTGGAAGCGGATCCCCGCGGGGATCGTCCCCTCCTGGCGGAGCCGGACGAAGGTCGCATAGGACTCGATCCCGGCGGCCGCGTAGCCGAGCGGTGGCAGCTCGATACCTCCGGCCTCGACACCCTCGGCGAGACGCAGCGGACGCGCATCGATGCCCGCCGGGAAGGGGACCGGCTCGTCGCCGACGCGGTCGATCCCCGCGGCCTGTCCGAGCACGTCGGGCTGGAACATGATCCAGTGGAACCGCTTCCCCACCTCGCCGTCCGGGATGCGCCTCACATGGGCGCCGAGGATCTCGGCGACCGTCCGCATCGTCTTCTCGGCATCGTCGTAGTTCACGCTGCCTGTGAGCAGGGCACCTCGGGGTTCAGTCATGGGCTCAGCGTACGGGGCGGCCGCTCCTCCCGTTCACGCCGTGTCGCTGTCACCCTCGGCGTCCTGCGCGCGGCGCGTCTCGGCCAACAGGGAGTTCAAGTAGTCGTGGACGTCCTCGAAGCTGAGGCTGCGCTCGTCCCGACGCGGCGGGATCCCGCCCACGAAGGCGCCGCCGTGCCAGGACATCGAGTCGTCGGGCAACGTCGGGTCGTCATCGCGCCACAGGTCGATCGGGATCGCGTGGGCGGCGAGGTCGCGGGCGATCTCGTCGGCCTGGGCCGGTGATCCGGAGCGCTGGAGCACGGAGACCAGCAGGGACTGCGCGGCCCAGGCGAAGGCGTCGCGGCGGTCGTCCTCCCCCGGGTCCACGGACTCCTGGACCAGAGCGATGTAGCTCGCGGCGAGTTCGTCCGCCCCGTCCTCGTAGTGGTCCTTGGCGACCCGCAGCGCGACCGACGGCACCAGTTCGCGAGCCTCCCACAGCACGGCGGCGCCCACCAGCGCCATCCCCACCCCGGTCGGGAAGTCCGGGTCCAGGGCCATCGCCGTGGAGGGGGCGCGCCCGGCCCGACGGGCATCGTCCGCCTCCAGGAACTCGCGGAGGGAACGCGCGATCGCGGCGCGAGCACGGTCATCGTCCCGCAGGGCCACCTCGGCCTCGGCCGGGTCGATGCCGAGACGGCGCGCCACCCTCATGAAGGGGAAGTCTTCTCGGGCCAGGGCCGCATCTCGCGTCGGGCTCAGCGCGGTGGGGGTCTGCTCGTCGGTCATGCCTCGACGCTACCCCGGCTCCGGCCGTCCCCTCGACTCCTGCACGAGGTCAGGGACGAGCTCAGCCGCGCAGCGCGTCGAGCGCGTCCTGCAGGTCCAGCGGGTACTGCGAGGAGTAGGTGACGGGACGCCCGGTCGCGGGATGGATGAAGGTCAGCTCCATCGCGTGCAGCCACTGACGGATCAGCCCCACCTTCTGGGCGAGGCCCGGATCGGAGCCGTACAGCGGATCCCCCACCAGCGGATGCTTCAGGGCCGCCATGTGCACACGGATCTGATGGGTGCGGCCCGTCTCCAGGCGGACCTTGAGCAGCGTGGAGCCGTGCAGCGCCTCGAGAGTCTCGTAGTGGGTGACGGAATGCTTGCCGTCCTGGAGCACCGCGAACTTGTAGTCGTGGTTCGGGGACCGGCCGATCGGCGCCTCGATGGTGCCTTCTGCCTGGTCCGGGGTGCCCTGGCAGATCGCGTGATAGATCTTGCCGACCTCGCGGGCACGGAAGGCGTCCTTCAAGGTGGTGTAGGCGCGTTCCGTGCGGGCCACGACCATCAGGCCGCTCGTGCCCACGTCGAGACGGCTCACGATGCCCTGCCGGTCGGGGTCGCCGCTGGTGCGGATGCTCACGCCCGCCGCGGCCAGGTGCCCGAGCACGGTGGGACCGGACCAGCCGGTGCTGGGATGTGCGGCGACGCCGACGGGCTTGTCGACCACCACGATGTCCTCATCCTGGTGGACGAGGGTCATGCCGTCGGCGATCTGCGGCCGCAGCAGAGAGGCGGGCCGCTCGTCCGGGAGCTCCACGTCGACCACCGAGCCTGGCTCGAGCCGGGTGGAGCGGGCCGGGACGCTGCCATCGACCTGGACCAGACCCGCCATCACGAGGTCTGCGGCGCGGGTGCGGGACAGGCCCAGCATCCGTGAGATGCCGACGTCGACCCGTTCACCGGCCAGCCCGTCGGGGACCATGAGGGTGCGCGAGGAGCTCACCGGGTCTCCTCCGGATGCTCGACGTCGTCGGTCCCGGCGGTGCCGACGGCCTCCGCGCGGGCACGTTCCTCGGCCTCGGCGGGGTTCGGCGACATCCCGATCACGCCCAGGAGCACGACGAGGATCGCTCCGGCGACCACTGCCATGTCGGCCACGTTGAACACGGGCCAATGGGGCAGTTCGAGGAAGTCGACGACCGCACCGTGGAAGGGGCCGGGAGCGCGCAGCACGCGGTCGTGGATGTTGCCCAGCGCCCCACCGAGGATCAGGCCCAGGGCGAGCGTGTACCAGTACGACCGGACCGAGCGGACGGCGAAGACGATCACGCCGATCACGATCGCGATCTGCAGGCCGGTGACGACCGGCGTGATCTCCGAACCCATCCCCCAGGCCGCACCGGAGTTGTACAGCAGGGTCAGGTGCAGGATCTCGCCGAGGAACGGCTGCGGGTCCAGCTCCGGCAGGTTCGCGACGGCCCAGTTCTTGGTGAGCTGGTCGACGACGGCCAGCAGCAGCCCCACGACTGCCATCCCGCCGAGGACCGTGCCCCGGCTCGGACGGCGACGAGCGCCGGACCCGTGGGGCCCGGCGCTCGTCGGCGACTGATCAGCGTGGTTCACAGACCGAAGTTCGCCTGCTTGTCCTGCGTCTCGCTCGTGTCGAGATCGCGGAGCTGGTTCTCGAGGTAGTTGCGCAGACGGTTGCGGTAGTCGCGCTCGAAGGTGCGCAGGCCCTCGATCGTCTTGTCGAGGTCCGCCTTCTTCGTCTCGAGCTCGGCCAGCGTGGTGCGGGACTTCTCCTCGGCCTCGCTGACGATGCGCTTGTGCTCGTCATTGGCCTCGGTGATGAGGCGGTCGCGCTCATCCTCACCGTTCTTGACGTACTCGTCGTGCAGACGGTTGGCCAGGGCGATGATGCCGGCGGCGTCGGCGCCACCTGCAGCGGCGGCAGGCGCGACGGCGGCGGTAGCGGCAGAGGACTCGGCAGGAGCATCGTCCACGACGGTGTTCTGCGCGGTCGCTCCGGCATCCGGCTCCTCCGTCGACGCGGCCGTGGCCCCGTCGACAGCGGCATCGTCGGTCTCGACGTCGTCCGCGACCACAGGGGCCTCAGCGGACTCGGCGGTCACAGGGGCTGGCGCGGACTCGACCTCGGCGAGGCGGTTGTGCGCCTCCTCGAGCTCCTTGGTCAGTCGGTTGTTCTCGTCGATCAGCTCTTGCAGGCGCGGCAGGATGTCGTTATCGAGGTAGTTGTCCACCTCGTCCATGTCATAGCCCTCGGAGAACCGAACCGGCGTGAACCGCTTGGACAGCAGGTCATCGGGCATCAGAGCCATGGGTCACCTTCTCATCAGTCAGGGGTCGTCGTGCGCATGAAGCGCGGTGGCGACAGCCTAGCGGATAGCGGGAGCCTGCCACGACTTCTGCGAGAAGCCGTGAGGGCTCGACTGGGCAGCGCTGCGCGACGTCAGCTTGCGAGCGAGGCCAGGACGGACAGCAGGATCCACCCCACGACGAGCAGGATCATGAGGCTCAGATCGAGCACGATCGAGCCCAGCCGCAACGGAGGGATGAGGCGTCGCAGGCCCTTCACCGGAGGGTCGGTCAGCGTGAACACGACCTCGAAGAGCACCAGCACGATCCCCCGCGGGCGGAACTCCCTCGCGTAGGACTGGATCCACTCCAGGACCAGGCGGGCGATGAGCACGATCAGGTACAGCAGCACTGCGAGGTACAGCACTCCTGCGACAAGCTGCATGAAGGCGCTCAGCTCTGGTTGTAGAAGCTGCCCTCGTCGGCAGAGGTATCCCCGTCGACCTGGACGAACTCCGGGGAGAGCAGGAACACCTTGGAGGTGACCCGTTCGATGCTGCCGCGAAGACCGAAGACGAGACCGGCGCAGAAGTCGACCATGCGCTTGGCGTCGCCGTCCTGCATGTCGGAGAGGTTCACGATGACGGGCACCCCGTCACGGTAGGACTCGCCGATCGCCTTCGCGTCGTTGTAGGAACGCGGATGGATGGTGGTGATGCGGTGCATCGACTCCTCCACTGCCGGGGCCATGGCGACAACATTCGAGCGCTGGCGGATCGGGGTCACCTGAGCCTCCCGTTCGGGTGCGGGATCGACGCCACGCTCGGTGCGGCGAGCCGGAGCGGCGGCCTCGTCCGGGCGCTGCCGCTCGTCCTCGTAGTATTCATCGTCGACCTCGTTGGCGAGGCCGAGAGCGACCATGGCGTTGCGCCAGTTACCCATCGCAGATCTCCCAGTTTGTTGTTCACGCTGACCGGGGCTCCGGGGAAGCACGGGGAGTGCGCGGGAGCCCTGTGCCTCGAAAGTACCGCAGGGGTTTCCTCTGCCCAGGGAGGCCGTCGGCGTGTCGCCTCCCGTGTCGTGCCTGCGCCGCCTCCGACATCGGGCCGTTGCACGCCGCCCCAGCGGGGATCAGCGGCGCCGGACGACCCCGGCGAACCGTCCCGTGCGAGCCTGCCTCCGATAGGAGAAGAAGTCCTCGCATTCGAGGGTGCAGGGGTGGTCCACGTCGATCTCCGCCGCAGGGAGGCCGGCGCCGGTGAGCACGCTGACGGCTCCCGCACGCAGGTCGAGCGCAGGGGTTCCCCACCGGGTAAGGGACCACGTGGCCGGCAGGACCAGTGAGGAGTCCGCGCGCATCTCCTCGGGAACCTCGTAGCAGCTCCCGCAGATCGAGGGGCCGATGCTCGCGGAGATCTGCTCGGCGACCGCCCCCAGCTCCGCCATCGCGGCGAGGGTGTTCTCGAGCACTCCGCCGAGCAGACCGGCCCGGCCGGCATGGGCGACGGCGATCACGCCCGCCGTCTCATCGGACAGCAGCACCGGGAGGCAGTCCGCGACCATGATCGCCAGCGCCACGTCGGAGCGGCGCGTCACCAGGGCATCGGCGGTGATCACCGGGACGGGGCCGTGCTCCGGCAGCACGTGGACATCCGGGGAGTGGACCTGCTCCGCGAAGACGAGCGGGGCCCCGATCTCGGCGGCGACGAGCGCGCGATTGCGGTCGACGACGCCGTCCTCGTCCCCGACGTGGCGGGCGAGGTTCAAGGTGGCGTAGTCGCCGGCCCCCACTCCCCCGGCACGCCCCGTGAACAGGGCACGGGCCCCGCGATGACGCGGGGCCCGTGCGGGGAGAGCTGATGTCACTTGAGGAACGACGGCAGATCGAGATCGTCATCGTCCGACGGCGGCTCCTCGATGCGCGGCGGACGCACCGGCTCCGGCTGCGGAGCGCGGGGCGCGGGCTGCGGCGGGAACTGCGACTGCTGCGGAGCGGCGTACTCCTGATCGGCCTCGGTGGGCTCGAGCACCTCGGTCTCCGGATCGCTCGACCCCGGACGGGTCGGGGAGAACGTCTGCTGCGGCAGACCCCAGGCACCCGGGGCCGCGGCCGCACCGGAACCCGACGACGGACGCTGCGACGTGGAGGCCGGACGCGGCTCCTGCGCGGCGCGCGGCGGCTGGACCGGCTCCTGGCGGGGGGCCGGACGCTGCTGCGGGGCGACGTCCTGGCGCTGGGCCGGGCCGCCGCTCTCGAAGCCGGCGGCGATGACGGTCACGCGGACCTCGTCACCCAGGGCGTCGTCGATGACGGAGCCGAAGATGATGTTCGCGTCCGGGTGAGCGGCCTCCTGGACCAGGCGGGCGGCCTCGGAGACCTCGTACAGGCCGAGGTCGCTGCCGCCCTGGATGGAGAGCAGCACGCCGTAGGCGCCGTCGATCGAGGCCTCGAGCAGCGGGCTGGAGACCGCGAGCTCGGCGGCCTGGAGGGCACGGTCGTCGCCACGTGCCGAGCCGATACCCATCAGGGCGCTGCCGGCGCCCTGCATGACGGACTTGACGTCCGCGAAGTCGAGGTTGATCAGGCCCGGCGTGGTGATCAGGTCGGTGATGCCCTGCACGCCGGACAGCAGCACCTGGTCGGCGCTCTTGAAGGCGTCGAGCATGGAGACCTGCTTGTCCGCGATGGACAGGAGGCGGTCGTTGGGAATGACGATGAGGGTGTCGACCTCGGCCTGCAGGCCGGCAATGCCGGAGTCCGCCTGGGTGGAGCGGCGGCGGCCCTCGAAGGTGAACGGACGGGTGACGACACCGATGGTGAGCGCGCCGAGGCTGCGGGCGATCTTGGCGACCACGGGGGCACCGCCGGTGCCGGTTCCGCCGCCCTCGCCGGCCGTCACGAAGACCATGTCGGCCCCGCGCAGGACCTCCTCGATCTCCTCGGCGTGGTCCTCGGCCGCGCGCTTGCCGACCTCGGGATCGGCGCCGGCACCGAGACCACGCGTGATCTCCTTGCCGACGTCGAGCTTGACGTCCGCGTCGGACATCAGCAGCGCCTGGGCGTCGGTGTTGATCGCGATGAATTCGACGCCCTTGAGACCGGACTCGATCATGCGGTTGACAGCATTGACACCTCCGCCGCCGACGCCGACGACCTTGATGACTGCTAGGGAGATCTGGGTTCCGGCCACGTTTAGGGTCCTTGCTCTTGTCGTTCACCTGCGAAGAGGAGCCTGCGTCGCGCCTGGTCACCGACTGCCGAAACCCTCAACCTCGACTCGAGGTTTGGAGTTCGGGGCACCTCTTCTTTCCTTTGACGCTAGGGAGGACTTCACTCCCACGCAAACACCACGGGCGCGTGTCGGCCGCGTGTCGGCTGCGAACCGTGGAAAGGCTCACCCTGTTCGAGCGGGACCGACCGTTCAGCGCGTGACCGGGGCGACCGGGGAGGACACGTCGATCTCGGTGCCGGGCTGGTCGATCAGCGCCTGGACCACCTCGGCCTTGAGCGTCGAATCCGCGGCATCACCCCAGACGACGGTCTTCGTGCCGCCGTCCTCGAGGGCGAGGACCAGCTGGACGTCGCTCGCGCTCGAGGCGGTCATCTGCTGCACGGAACCGCGCAGGCCGTCCGGCATGCTCGCGAGGACGTCGCTGAGCGCGGTCGCGGCACCCTCCGGATCCGCGGACCCGGCATCCACGGTCAGCGGGATGAGCTCGGCCCCCTCCCCTGCTTCGGCAGGCAGCTCCTGCCCGGTGCCGTCGATGACGGCGGAGCTCCCGTCGGTCGTCGTCAGGACGGCGACCGGCTCCGCCTCGGTGATCGTCACCGTGGCGCCGTCGGGCCAGGAGCGCTCCACCTCTGCGCTCTCCACCCCCGGCACCGCTTCGACGCGCTCGGCGATGTCCGAGGTCGGCAGGAGCAGAACACTGTCGCCGAGGTCCTGATCCAGCACGGTGCGCACCTCCTCCTCGTGGACGTAGCCGAGACCGGAGACCGAGACCTCGCGGAGCTGGAGCGCCGGGAGGAAGATCACGACGAGGACGGCCGCGACCAGGAGCGCCACCGCTGCGCACGCGCCGGCGATGATCGCGCGACGGCGACGACGCCAGGGCCGCCCGGCGACCATCTCGCGGAAGCGCCCCGCGGCCTGGACCACTCGGCCTCCGCCGGCGGAGCCGCCGCCGGTGCCGGCCTCGGTCGCGGAGCGCTCGGCGGGAGCCTGCGGGCCCGGTCGGCCGACGGCGGTGCTCGAGGTGCGCGGGGTGCGGGTGGTGCGGGTGGTGGCGCGAGAGGATCCCGGCCGTGCGACCCGCGGCGCCGGGTTCGCCGACGGGGCGGGAGCTGCCGAGGTGGCAGAAGAAGCCGAGGAAGCAGACGGTGCGGAGGCCGCCGTGCGTGCCGACGGGGCCGATCCTGCGGACCGTGCAGGTCGGACCGATGGTGCGGGGCGGGCTGACGGTGCAGGTCGCGCCGTGACGCCGTCACCCCGTGCGGGCGTCATCCCGGAGCGCCCCTCCGACGTCGCCGGCCGCGGGGTCCGTGCAGGGCTGGGCCGCCGTGCGGTGGTGCGGGGACGCGGTGCCGAGGGACGGCGCGCCATCAGCGCTCCCCCGCTCCGTCGCCCAGCGCCGCCAGCACGGCTGGGGTGGTCTCGACGATGTCACCGGCGCCGAGCATGAGCACGAGATCGCCCGGCACGGCGGCGCCGCGCACTGCGGCGGCGACCTGGTCCGGCCCCTCGACGGGCCGAACGGTCCCGGTCTGCACATGATCCGTGATGGTGCGGGCGTCGATCCGCGGATCGGGATCCTCGCGCGCCGCATAGACCGGCATCACCCAGGTGAGATCAGCCGCGGCCAGAGCGGTCGCGAAGTCTGCGGCGAAGTCCCGGGTGCGGGAGAACAGATGCGGCTGGAAGACCACGAGCACCCGGCCGCCGAGCCCTTGATCCTCCACGATGCCGCGGGCTGCGGCGATGGTCGCCGCGACCTCCCGGGGATGGTGGGCGTAGTCGTCGACCACCGTGACACCACCGGCGGTTCCCGCGACGTCGAAGCGTCGCGAGGCGCCCGTGAAGACGGACAGGCCGCTCGCCAGGGCGCTGAGCTCCGCCTCGGGGACTGCGGCGCCGACGGCCGCGAGCGCGCCGAGGGCGTTGAGCACATTGTGGTGCCCTGCCACCGAGAGCGTGGTGCGGAGCGTGCCGCGGGGGGTGCTGAGCTCGAGCTCGGTGCCCCCGGCGCTGCTGCTCTCGGCGAGCACCTGCCAGTCGCAGCCGGCGTCGGTGCCGTAGGTCGTCACGGCGACGCCGCGCTGCGCGGCGCGCTCACCGAGGGCACGGGCACCGGGATCATCGGCGCACACCACGAGGTGACCGCCGGGGACGATCTGTCCGGTGAGGGTGTCGAAGGCCGCGGTGAGCGTCTCCTCGTCGCCGTGGAAGTCGAGGTGGTCCGGCTCCAGGTTGGTGACCACGAGGGACCGAGGGGCGAAGGCGAGGAACGATCCGTCGGACTCGTCGGCCTCGATCGCCGCGGGACCTCTCGAGCCGGAGTCGGACGCCGCGCCGGTGCCGGCGGCCGTCACTGCCGGATCCGCACGGAAGCCGGCGTTGCGACCGAGGTCCGGGACCGCTGCGCCGAGGGCCCAGGCAGGGTCGAGACCGGCGCCGCGCAGGGCCATCACGGCCATCCCCGTCGTCGAGGTCTTGCCGTGGGTGCCGGCCACCGCGACGAGGTCACGGCCGGAGAGCAGGCCTGCCAGGGCGGCCGCGCGATGGACGACCGGGATCCCGCGCTCGTGAGCGGCGATCACCTCGGGGTTGTCGGCGCGCACCGCGGTCGAGACGACCACGACGTCGACGTCCTCGGCCAGTGATGCGGCGTCGAAGCGGAGGGCGATCCGCGCGCCCGCCTCGCGCAGCGGGGCGATGAACTGGCCGTCCTGCGAGTCCGAGCCGCTCACGCGGAGCCCGGCCTCCAGGGCGAGGCGGCCGACGGCGGACATCCCGGCGCCCCCGATGCGGATCACGTGGACACTGCGGATCGGACGATCCGTCGGCCACGCGGGCTGCGTGATGACGTCCCCCGGACGCAGGATCGTGCGCGGTGCGCGCTGCTTCGAGGGGCCGGTGGGGACTGCAGCGGAGGTCATGGGATCACCGTAGTCGGATCGCTCGGGGGACCGGGTCAGGCTCGGCGTGCGACGCCGGTCACGACGTCGGCCATGACCTCGGCGGCATCGGAGATGCCGAAGGCGCGGGACGCCTCGGCCATGGCGCCCAGGCGCTCGGCGTCCTGGAGCAGCGGGAGGACCTGTGTGCGCAGCACCTCGGCGTCGAGATCCGCATCCGCCACCATCAGCGCGCCCCCGGCGGCCACGACGTCCTGCCCGTTCAGGGCCTGCTCGCCGTTCCCGATCGGGAGCGGGACCAGGAGGGACGGCAGCCCGACGGCGGTCAGCTCGCAGACCGTGCCGGCGCCGGACCGGGTCAGGGCGAGGTCCGCGGCGGCGTAGGCGTCCTCCATCGACAGCACGTACTCGACGACCCGGTAGCCGGGCCGCTCGACGAGGCCCTCGGCCTTGCCGCGGCCGGTGACGTGGAGGATCTGCACGCCGGCGTCGAGGAAGCTCTCCGCGGCCTCGGAGACCGCGGTGTTCAGCCGCAGGGCGCCGAGGGATCCGCCGGTCGCGAGCAGCACCGGTCGGTCGGGATCGAGACCGAAGGCCTCCCGTGCGGCGGCGCGGCGGGCGTCACGATCGAGGTGGGCGATGCCGTCGCGCATCGGCATCCCGATCCGGCGCGCGCCGGGAAGGCTCGAGCCGTCGAAGGCGGTGAGCACCTCGGCGGCACGTCGGGCGCCGAGCCGGTTCGCGAGACCGGGTCGCCGGTTGGCCTCATGGACCACCACGGGCAGACGCGCGGAGAAGGCTGCGAGGTAGGCGGGCGGGCACACATAGCCGCCGAAACCCGCGACCACGTCGATCTGTCGCTCGCGCAGGATCGCCCGCACCTGGCGCAGGGTCCCCACGAAACGACCCGGGAAGCGCAGCGCGGCCCCGTTCGGACGCCGGGGGAAGGGCACCTTGTCGATCGTGAGCAGCTCGAAGCCGGCTGCGGGGACGAGATCGTTCTCTAGCCCGTCGGAGGTGCCGAGCACGAGCACCTCGGCCTCCGGCGCGCGACGGACGATCTGGGCGGCCGTGGCCAGCAGCGGGGACACGTGCCCGGCGCTGCCACCTCCGGCGAGCAGGATGCGGGGCGGGGTGGTCGTGGTCATCGGGTCCTTCGGGACGAGGGGGAACGACGAGCAGGCGAGGTGCTCGAACGGGCGGAGGAGCGGGACGATCCCGAAGCCGTCGAGGGCTTGGAGCGCTGGGCGCCCTGTGAGCTCTTTCTGCCCGAGGGGCTCTTCGTGCTCGCGGGGCTCGTGGCGGTCGTGGGGGTCTTCGAGCTCTTGGCGCCCCCGGCGGCCTTCGTCGTCGACCGCTTCGACGCGCCGGTGCGCTTCGACGAGCCGGTGCGCTTCGACGCGGTGGAGGCGGTGTCGCGCGGGGCGGGCAGCACGCCGACGGAGCTGCGCACCGACGCCATCCGGGCGCTGATCGCCTCGGGGGCGCCCGGCTCGCGCCGCGCGAAGGAGATCAGCACCCCGAGCGCGGCCATGGACGCGAGCAGCGCGGAGCCGCCGGAGGAGATGAACGGCAGCGGGACGCCGATCACGGGCAGCATCCCGGTGACCACCATCATGTTCACAAAGGCCTGGCCCAGCAGCCAGGCGCTGATGCCGGCGATCGTGACCTGCATGAAGTGGTCGTCGATCCGCGTGATCATGCGGAAGAGGATCAGCGCGAGTGCGGCGAAGAGCAGGAGCACACCGAGGGTGCCGATGAGACCCAGCTCCTCACCGATGATGGCGAAGATGTAGTCGTCCTCCGCGGCGGGGAGACGTCCCCACTTCTGGCGGGACTCGCCGAGGCCCACGCCCCACCAGCCGCCTTCGGCGAGACCCATGAGGCCCTGATCGGACTGATAGCAGGAATCGCCCTGGCAGATCCCGTGGATCCAGTTCCCGATGCGCGCCATACGGTTCGCGCTCGTGACGGTCAGGCCGATGACCGCCACCAGACCCGCGACCCCTGCCGCCATGAACCAGCGTCGCGGCACGCCGGAGACCCAGACGGCGCCGGCGACGAGCAGGGCCATGATCATCATCGTGCCGAGGTCGTGGCCGAGCATCACCAGGCCGAGGGCGACGACGACTCCGGGGACGAGCGGGAACAGCAGATGGGCGGGCCTGTGCAGCAACGGCCGCTTCATGGACAGCAGGGCACCCAGCCATACGGCGAGGGCGAGCTTGAGGAACTCCGAGGGCTGAAGCGTCTGCCCGGCGATGCGGATCCAGTTCTGGTTGCCGTCCACGGCCCAACCCAGGCCGGGCACGAAGACCAGGCACTGCAGGGCGATGCCCACTCCGAGCAGGGGCCAGGCCGCCTTGCGATAGAAGGCCGGAGGCAGCGCGGCGGCGACGACGAGCAGGACGAGCCCCATGGCCGCGAAGGTCCCCTGGCGGAACAGCCCGGCGAACCCGGAGTTCCCCCGGGAGATGTTCAGGACCGCGGAGGAGGACAGCACCATGACCAGGCCCACGCTGATGAGCAGGGTGCCGATCACGATCAGGGCGTAGAAGTCGAGCGCCGGGGACTTCAACCAGGAGCCGACGCCGTCCCGCATACGGGAGCTGATGCTGCCCAGCGGCTGGTCCTCATCGGGACGCACGACGCCGGTGGACCGACGGGTGTCCCGGCGGGTCTCCTCGATCGTCATGTGCTCGCTCCTGGCAGTCGATGGACGGCCGCCGCGAAGAGATCCCCCCGCTCCGCGTAGTCACGGAACTGGTCGATGGAGGCGGCTGCCGGTGCCAGCAGCACGACGTCCCCTGCCGAGGCGAGGGAACGGGCGGCGTGCACCGCGTCCTCCATGAGTCGGGAGCGCCCGGCGACGTCGTCAGTGTCACCCGGATCGATGCGTCGGACGGGGACCTCGGGGGCGTGTCGCTCGAGGGCGGCACGGAACGGCTGGTCGTCCACTCCGAGCAGGACGACTCCGACCAGGCGGTCCGCCGTGGAGGAGATCAGCGGCTCGAGATCGGCGCCCTTGGTGTCGCCCCCGGCGATCCATACGACGCGGTCCGCGGCATGCAGGGACGCTGCGGCAGCGGCCGGGTTGGTGGCCTTGGTGTCGTCGACGAAGCTGATGCCGTCGATCGTCGCGATCAGCTGCGCACGGTGGGAACCCACGCGGTAGGCCCGCAGTCCGTCGCGCACGGCCTCCGCCGCGACGCCGTGCGCGCGGGCGAGTGCGGCCGCGGCCAGGGCGTCGAGCACGAGGTGGGGCCCGGCCCCGTGCGGGCCGAGGTGGGCGAGGTCCGACAGGGTGGCGAGCTCGGCGGCGGCCGTGCGGCGCTCGGCGAGGAAGGCGCGGTCCACGAGGATCTCGTCGATCACGCCGATCTCGGACAGACCGGGTGTGGCGAGGGAGATCCCGACCGCGCGGGCGCCGTCGAGGACATCGGCGTCCTCGACCAGCCGCCTGGTGGTCTCGTCCGCGACGTTGTAGATGCACGCGGTGCGGACGCCGTGGTAGATCCGGCCCTTGGCCAGCGCGTACTCCTCGGCGCCTCCGTGCCAGTCGAGATGGTCGGCGCTGATGTTGAGCACCGCAGCGGCCTCGCAGTCGAGGTTCTGCGTCCAGTGCAGCTGGAAGCTGGAGAGCTCGATCGCGAGCACGTCGAAGCCCTCGGGGTCCAGGGCCGCCTCGATCACGGGCAGGCCGACGTTCCCGCAGGCGACGGCGCGCAGTCCGGCGTGCTGGAGGATCGTCTCGAGCATGGTCACGGTGGTGGTCTTGCCGTTGGTGCCCGTCACGGCGAGCCAGTCGGGACCGTCAGCCGGCTGCATCCGTCGGGCCAGCTCGATCTCGCTCCACACCGGGATCCCGGCGGCGGCCGCGGCGGCGAGGAGGGGCTGGTCGGGGCGCCATCCCGGGGAGGTGATGACGAGGTCGACCTCGCGATCCTCGGGCAGGGCGAGCGTGTGCTCCCGACCCAGGCGCACCTCGACCCCGAGCACCTCGAGGATCTGGGTGCGCTCGCGGATCTCCGGGGTGTCGGAGCCGTCGACCACGAGCACGTGCGCGCCGCGCTGCATGGTCTGGTCGGCGACCGCGTAGCCGGAGATGCCGAAGCCGGCGACCAGGATCCGCAGCCCGGCGACGTCGAGGCCCGGCCAGGCGAGGTTCTCGACGTCGGGACGGTCTGTGCGGGGTGCGGGGGTGGGTTCTGCTGCGGTCATGAGGTGATCCTCGGGAGGGCGTCGAGGTAGAAGATGCCGAGGCCGAGGCCGGCGAGCACGCCGGCGACGATCCAGAAGCGCACCACGATCGTGACCTCGTTCCAGCCCTTGAGCTCGAAGTGGTGCTGCAGCGGGGCCATGCGGAACACACGTTTCCCGGTGAGCTTGAAGCTGCCCACCTGGATGATCACCGACAGGGCGATGATCACGAACAGCCCGCCGATGACCGCGCCGAGGATCTCGGTGCGGGTGACGATGGTCAGCCCGGCGATCGCGCCGCCGAGAGCGAGGGACCCGGTGTCCCCCATGAAGATCTTCGCGGGCGAGGTGTTCCACCACAGGAAGCCGACGCAGGCGCCGATGATGGCGGCGCACAGCACGGCGGCATCCAGAGGGTCACGGGCGTCGTAGCAGTGCACCACTCCCCCGGCGTCCAGGTCGACGTTGCACACCTGGCGCCACTGCCAGAAGGCGATGACGAGGTAGGTGGCGGTGAAGATGATGGTGGCGCCGCTGGCGAGACCGTCGAGGCCGTCGGTGAGGTTCACGCCGTTGGACCAGGCGGCGACCAGGAAGTTCGCCCAGATCGCGAAGAGGATGAAGCCGACGACGGAGCCCGCGAAGGCGAGATCCAGCCACTCGACGTCTCGCACGAAGGAGATCTTGGTCGACGCCGACGTGTTGCCGTTGCCGTCGGGGAACAGCAGGGCGAGCACGGCGAAGGCGGTCGCGACCAGGAACTGGCCGATGAGCTTCGCGCGCGGGCGCAGTCCGAGGCTGCGCTGCTGCGAGATCTTCAGGTAGTCGTCCAGGAAGCCGACGACCCCGAGCCCCACCATGAGGAAGAGCACCAGCAGGATGGAGACGGACGGCACGGTCAGCAGGAAGAGGTGCGAGAGACCGTAGCCGAGGATCGTGGCCAGGATGATGGCCACGCCGCCCATGGTCGGGGTGCCGCGCTTGGTGGCGTGCGAGGTGGGGCCGTCGTCCCGGATGAACTGGCCGTAGCTCTTGCGCACCAGGAGCTTGATGAACAGCGGGGTGCCCCCGATGGACAGCAGGAAGGCCGTCGCTCCCGCGATGATGATCGCGATCATGCGTCGTCTCCTTCGTCTGCCGAGTGCTCCGGGAGAGCACCGTCTCGTCGCTGCAGGTGGTCGATGAGCGGCGCGGCGATCTCCCGGAGCCCGGCGTCACGCGAGGACTTCAGGAGCACCACGTCACCGGGCACCACCGTTCGTTCTAGCACGGCGATCGCCTCCTCGACCGTGTCGAGGTACTCGGACTCACCCCCGAAGCTGCCTTCGAGGCTCGCCCCGTGATGGATCGGTGCGGCGCCGTTGCCGATCGCGTACAGCTGGCCGATGTTCAGGCGCACCACGAGGCGGCCGATCTCATCGTGCAGGCGCACGGAGTCCGGCCCCATCTCGAGCATCTCGCCGAGCACCGCGATCGTGCGGTGGCCGCGGCCGAGGTGGGCGAGAGTCTTGAGCGCCTGGCGCATCGAATCCGGGTTCGCGTTGTATGCGTCGTTGATGACGATCACGCCGCCGGCGCGCAGTGCCTCCATCCGCTGCCCCGAGGCGAGCTTGGCATCCTCGAGGGCGGCGGCCGCGGCGGCCGGGTCCACCCCGGCGGAGACCGCTGCCGTCAGAGCGGCCAGGGCGTTGGCCGCCTGGTGGTCGCCCAGCAGGTCCGGGCGCACGGGGAAACGGCCCGCGGGCACGTCGGTGCCCTGGAGGGTGGTCACGCCCTCGGGGACGACGAGGGTGAAGCTCACGCGGGCGTCGACGTCGAGGGTGAGGTCCTCTCCGCGCAGGCCGCCGGTGGTGAAGCCCCAGCTGAGCACGGGAGCCGCGCTGCGATCGGCCATGGCGGCGACCAGCCGGTCCTCGGCGTTCAGGATCGCCCTGCCGGAGGGCTCGAGCGCTTCGACCAGCTCGCCCTTGGCACGGGCGATCGCCTCGACGCTGCCGAACTCCCCCAGATGGGCGCTGCCCACGTTCAGGACCAGGGACACGTCGGGGCGCGCGATGTCGGTGAGCTGCGTGATGTGTCCGATGCCGCGGGCGCCCATCTCCAGCACGAGGTACTGCGTCGCTGAGTCCAGCCGCAGCACGGTCAGGGGCAGGCCGAGCTCGTTGTTGAAGCTGCCGACGGGCGCGATGGTCTCGCCGACGGTGCGCAGGATCGTGCCCAGGAGGTCCTTGGCCCCGGTCTTGCCGGCGCTGCCCGTGATCGCGAAGACCACGAGGTCCTCGCGCTCCTGGCGGGCGCGTGCCAGCTGTGCCCGGGCGAGGTCCCACAGGGCGGTGCGCACGTCGTCGACGAGCACCGCCGGAAGGCCGAGGTCCCGGGTCACCAGGGCGATGGCTGCTCCGGACTGCTGCGCCGCGGCGACGTGGTCGTGCCCGTCGGCGTGCTCGCCGAGGAAGGCGGCGAAGAGGTCACCGCCCTCGATCTCTCGAGAATCGATCCGGGCCGCTCCGGTGACGGTCTCGTCACCGGTCGCTCCACCCACGAGGCGACCTCCGGTGATCCCAGCGATCTCCCCAGCTGTGGTCTGCAGCATCGTCAGCGTTCTCCGTCCGTGTCGTCGGCGCACATGGTCCCGGTCCCGGCCAGCGCGGAGCGCAGTCGGAGGCGGTCATCGAACGGATGGACGATACCGCTGATCTGCTGTCCGGTCTCGGCTCCCTTGCCGGCCACGAGGATGGTGTCGGACACGTCGGCCAGTTCCGCGGCGAGCTCGATGGCCGCACGCCTCCCGTCCACGTCGTGGACCTGCGCGTTCGTGCTCTCCGGGATGCCGCTGAGCACGGCGCGTCGGATCTCGGCAGGGTCCTCGGAGCGCGGGTTGTCGTCCGTGACGATCACCACGTCCGCGAGGCGCGCAGCGACCTCCCCCATGGCGGGCCGCTTGCTGCGGTCCCGATCTCCACCCGCTCCCATGACGACGATCAGGCGGCGGGTCCCCGGGACGGCGCGCAGGGTGATCAGGGCCTGTTCGAGGGCGGCCGCGGTGTGGGAGAAGTCGACGACGCCGCGGATCGGCTCCGAGGCCACGAGCTCCATGCGCCCGGGGACGGCGCCGGCCTCGCCGAGCGCCGCCGTCGTCTCGGGACCGGAGATCCCGATCGCGGCCAGGAGCAGCTCGGCGGCGAGCGTGTTGGCGACGTAGTGGCGCCCGGGCAGCGCGGCCCGCAGAGCGCGGGGACCGTCCGGACCGTCGACCGTGAAGGTGCTGCCGAAGCCCTCGGCACGGATGTCGCGGGCGGTGTGGTCCGCCTCGACCCCGGGGTCCGTGGCGTAGGTCGTCACCGGGACGTTCGCCTCGCGGGCGAGGCGCCGGCCCCATTCGTCGTCGACGCACACGATGCCGCGCGCGGAGTGCTCGGGGGTGAACAGGATCCGTTTGGCCTCGTAGTACGCCTCCATGGTGCCGTGGAAGTCGAGGTGGTCCTGGCTGAGGTTGGTGAAGCAGGCGACGTCGAAGACGACCTCGTCGGCGCGGTGGAGCACGAGGGCGTGGCTGGAGACCTCCATCGAGGCCACCTGGACCTCGTCCTCGAGCATGCGGGCGAGGATCCCGTGGAGCTCGGGGGCCTCCGGCGTGGTGCGGACCGTCGCGATGCGATGGTCGTCGCCGGATGCATCGCGATAGGCGGTGCCGCTGGTGCCGATGACCCCGGCGGGCACCTGGAGCTCGTCGAGCACGCGGGTGAGGACCGTGGTGACCGAGGTCTTCCCGTTGGTGCCGGTCACGCCGATGGTCCGGAGGTGCGTGGCGGGTCGCCCCTGCACGATCGCGGCGGCGGCGGCTGTGGCGGCACGAGGGTCGTCGACGACGAGGGCGGGGAGCCCGGCGTCCTCGCAGCGCTGAGCGCCCGCCTCATCGGTCAGGGCGAGCACGGCACCCCGCTCCCGGGCCTGGCCCGCGAAGTCGGCCCCATGCGCGTTCGCACCGGGAAGGGCGCACCAGAGGTCGCCGTCCCGAGCGCTGCGGGAGTCCAGCGTGACCCCAGTCAGGAGCAGCTCGCCCTCCGGCGCGGTGGCCCCGAGGGACGCGGCGAGCTCCGCCGCGCTCACCCCGTGGGCTCGACGAGGGCGAGGCGGCTCCGCACCGGCGGAGTCCTGGGCGGCAGGCTCTCGAACTGCAGGCAGCTGGGCTGCACGGCCTCGTGCTGCGGGATCGTGAGGATCGGTCACCGGGGGCTCACCACTCGTTCTCGTACTCGCGACCGGGAACGCCGGTCGGGGGGATGCCCTGGTTCTGCAGGGTGAAGGTCATCAGCTCGGAGAACGCCGGGGCGGCGGCCTTGTTGCCCGAGATGAACGTGTCCAGGCCGAACACGAACACGCCGACCACGATCTCCGGATCGTCCGCCGGGGCGAAGCCGATGAACGAGGCGGTGTAGGTGCCGTCGGCGACCTGCGCCGTGCCGGTCTTGCCCGCCGTCGCATAGCCCGTCACCGAGGCGTTGTCCTCGCCGTCCACGATGTCGTTGTCCATCAGGCCACGCATCGTGGCCGCGGTGTCGGAGGAGATCACCCGAGTGCTGTCGGGCTGGCCGAGCGGACGCACGGATCCATCGTCCTGACGCACCCCGGAGACGAGCGAGGGGTTCACCCGCACCCCGTCGTTGGCGAAGGTGCCCACGGCGGAGACCATCTGGAGGGCGTTGACGCTGTAGCCCTGCCCGAACGCGGTCGTGTACCTCGTGCGTCCGGTCCAGTCCTCCGGGGGGTGCACGACGCCGGCGGATTCGGCCGGCAGCTGCACGCCTGTGGTCTCCCCCAGACCGAAGGCCCGCAGGTAGTCGTAGCGCACCTGGGGGTCGAGCTTCTCGGAGATCTGCACGGTGCCGACGTTGGAGCTGTTCTTCAGCACCCCGGCGAAGGTCAGCTTCTGCTCGGGATGATGGTGGGAGTCCTTGATCCGTTCGCCGTCGAAGTACATCTCGGAGGGGACCTTGTACTGCGACTCGGGGGTCGCGGTGCCCTCCTCTAGGGCTGTGGCGAGGGTGAACAGCTTGCCGGTCGAGCCGGGCTCGAAGACGTTGGAGATCGAGCGGTTGCCCAAGTACTGGCCGTCGTCGGTCGTGGGATTGTTGGGGTCGTACGACGGGTATTCGGCCATCGCCAGCACCTCGCCGGTGCGGGCGTTCATCGCCACCGCGCTGCCACCGGTCGCTCCCCATTTGTCGACGGCGCCCGCCACGATCTGCTGCGCCTTCCACTGCAGGTCACGATCGATGGTCAGCACGAGGTCGTTGCCGTCGACGGCGGGTGTGGTCTGCTGCGTGCCGGTCGGGATGATCTGGCCGCCGGCGCCGCGCTCGTAGCTGGTCTTGCCGTCCGTGCCGCTGAGCTCGTCGTCGAAGGAGTATTCAGTGCCGGCCAGTGCGTCGCCGTCGGCCCCCACGAAGCCGAGGATGTTCCCACCGACGGATCCGGCCGGATAGATCCGGTCGGCGACCCGGTCGGCGCCGATGCCCGGAATCTTCAGGGAGATGATCGCGTCGCGCACCTTGGGGTCCACGTTCTTCTGCAGATACATGAATCCGCGGTCACCGGTCAGCTTCGCCTTCGTGTCCTTGACGGACCAGCCCAGCACGGGAGCGAGCTCCTGGGCTGCGGCATCGATCCCCTTGACCTCTGCGTCCTTGGACCCCTTGAGGTATTCGTCGACCTGCAGCTGGTTGACCCACAGGTCGTAGCGCTCGACCGAGCTCGCCATCGTGGTGCCGTTGCGGTCCAGGATGTCCCCGCGCAGCGCCGGGATGGTGCGCGTGACGGTGCGCTGGTCGATCGCTTCCTGGGCCCGTGCGCTCGCATCGAGCCCCTGGACCCAGATGAGCCGCCCGGAAATCAACAGCACCGCCACCATGATCATGCAGATCAGCAGGCGGTGGCGGACGGCCGGTGCGCCGAGCCGGCTCTGCGGCATGCGGGCGGCTCCGGCACGGCCGCGCGGGCGGCCGGTGGTCTGCGTCGGACGCGTCCGACGGGACGAGCGTGACCGCGCCATGGTCAGACTCCCTCGTTGCCCATGCCGTGATAGGTCGTGGGCTTGTCGTAGATCTCAGCCGGCGGCACGGCGGCCTCTGGGGCCACCTTCGCCAGCTCCGGGTTCACCTCAGTCTGCGCCGCCGGGGACGTCTCGCCGATGATCTTGCCCGTGTCGAGGTCGATATATGCCGGATCCGTGACCGGGACCATGCCGAGCTCGCGGGCCTGACGCTCGAGCTCCTGGGGCGTGCCCAGTCGCTCATCGGTCTCGGTGAGCGACTGCTTCTCCTCCGTGAGCCGCTGGGATTGGCTCTGGAGACGCGTGATCTCGTAGCTGGTATCCGACATCTGGATGTTCATGTAGAGCAGCGCCGCCAGGGTGGCCGCGACGATCAGGGTGCACAGGATCGTGAACGGCATCGAGCTGCCGGCCGTCTTCGGCGCCGCGACGATGGCGAGACGGGGGCGCGCTGCGGAGGTGCTCCGCGGGCCCCGGACAGGACGGACCGCGGGGGCGTGAACGGCTGAAGTGCTGGCCATGTCAGTGAGCTCTCTCGGCGGATCGGGTACGGGTCAGGGCGCGCAGGCGGACGGACGCTGCCCGGGAGTTGCTTCCCCGTTCGGCCTCGTCGGCCTGCAGGGCGCCGCGGATCACGGGGGCGAAGGAAGGCTTGTGCTCCTCGAGCTCCACCGGCAGCCCAGGAGGGGCGGAGGACCGGGTGCGTCGTGCGAAAGCAGTCTTGACCAGGCGGTCCTCGCCCGAGTGGTAGGACTCCACCACGATGCGGCCGCCCACGTGCAGGCAGTCCAGCGCGGATTCGATCGCCGAGGCGAGGATCTCGAGCTCCTCGTTGACGGCGATCCGCAGCGCCTGGAAGGTGCGCTTGGCGGGATGCCCGCCGCTGGCCTTCGACGATCCGGGGATGGCGCGGTCCAGGAGCTCGACGAGCTCGCCGCTGCGTGTCAACGGTGCAGTCTGACGCTGCTCGACGATCCGACGTGCGATCCGACGGGAGAAGCGCTCGTCGCCGAGCTCGTGGAGGATGCGAGCGATCTCCGTCTCGGGCAGGTCTCGCAGCAGATCTGCGGCCGTCGGACCGTTCGAGGCCGTGTCCATCCGCATGTCCAGAGGGGCATCGACCGAGTACGAGAAGCCGCGATCTGTGGTGTCGATCTGGAAGCTCGACAGCCCCAGATCCATCATCACGCCGTGCGCTCCGGGGAGCCCGAGCTCCTCGAGGACCTCGGGGATCTCGTCATACGTGGCGTGGACCAGGGTGGCTCGGTCCCCGACTCCCTCGCGGTCCAACCGGGTGCGCGCGAGTTCGAGGGCCTCGGGGTCACGATCGATGCCGACCAGTCGCGCATGGGGTGCGGCATGGAGGACGGCGGTGGCGTGGCCCGCCATGCCGAGCGTCGCATCGACGTAGACCGCACCAGGTTCCTGGAGGGCGGGGACGAGGAGCTCGACCGACGTGGCCAGCAGGACGGGGACGTGCCGCTCTTCCGCCGGCAGGTCGTGCTGCGTCTCGTCCATGTCACCTCTCCCCTTCGTGCTGTTCGTGCGATGTGCTGTGGCCGGATCCGTGAGGATCCTTCCTGTCGATCGACTCCGCATCCTGGTCGCGGTGCCGTCCTGTCAGATTCCCCGTCGTTCCCGACCCGCCACCGGGGAAGTTGCATCGGGGCGGGAACGACGAGAGGTCTCACAGGACGGATGTCCGTCGAGTCGAACTCAGAACAAGCCGGGAACCACCTCCTCGGAGGTCTCGGCGAATCCTTCTTCCTTCTGTTCGAGATAGGTCTCCCACGCCGGGAGCGACCAGATCTCGAGTCGGTCGAGTGCACCGATGACGGCGCACTCCCGGTCCAGATCCGCGTAGCCGCGGAGGTGGCCCGGAATGGTGATGCGGCCCTGCTTGTCCGGGATGACGTCCTCCGCGCCGGACAGCAGCACTCGCAGGTAGTCACGAGTCCGCTGATCGGTGGTGGGCGCCCGACGGGCCTCCTCGAGCTTCTGGCGGAACTCGGCGAGCGGATACACGGCGATGCAGTGCTCCTGCCCACGAGTCATGACCAGTCCCGAAGCGAGCTCATCGCGGAACTTGGCCGGGAAGATCAGGCGCCCCTTGTCGTCGAGCTTGGGCGTAAAGGTGCCGAGGAACATCCAGCGCCTCCTCTACCTACCGCGACTCGAGAACCGAACCCCATCTCCTCCCAACACGCTCCACTTTACCCCACTACTCCCCACACTGGGTCCCGTTTGAGGTCGAATACCTCCTATTGCGCCACATCACCGCAGGTCAAACCGGTGGGGTGAGGTGGGGGGAAATTCGCTCACGGCGCGTCGATTCCGGCCCGCTGCGCCGATCGGCGAGAGCAGACCTCCACCGATCCGGCGCGACGGTTCCGCAGAACTGCAGGTCAGGGAGTCCGACTCGCTCTCGGCAGCCGCTGCGCACGCCCGGTGGAGGGAAAGGGAGGACCATGGTGGGGCGAAGTGGGGAATGGGCCGGGACGGGCCCTTGATGCAGCGTCGACCAGGGGCCGGACTCACGAGGTCGTCGACGAACCATCCGGTCAGCGCCCTGCGCGGAGGAGGGCCGGACGCCCTGCCGAAGGCACTCGGGCATGAAGAAGCCCCGGCTCGAGGAGCCGGGGCTTCAGTGCTTCAGTGCTTCAGTGCTTCAGTGCTTCAGTGCTTCAGTCTGTCGTCAGCGACGGGGGTCGTCTCCGGAGCGCTTCTCCCAGCGCTGCTCGAGCTTGCCCATGAAGGAGCCGCCATGACCGCCGTGCGGCGTGGCGGGGCCCTGGCCGCCTCCCCCGCCGCCAGGCTCCTGCTTGCCCTCCTGGGAGGTCGTGCTCGGCGTGGTCACGGCGTAGATGGCACCGGCGAGCATCCCCAGGAAGGCGATCACTCCGAGCCAGATCGCCGGCAGCGAGACGGCCAGCACCAGGACTCCGAGGCCGAGGATGACCGCGCCGAGGCCGATGGCGATCCGGCGCGCGCTCCGTCGCGAATTCTTCGTCGGCGCAAAAGCCCGCGCGAGACGTGGGTCGTCAGCGAAGAGCTGGCGCTCCATCTCGTCGAGCATCTTCTGCTCATGTTCAGACAGCGGCATGGTCCCGCTCCTTGTCCCCGGTCCTCACGCGCCCCGTTCGGCGCCCCAGCTGCCGATCAGGTTCCGGTGCCCTCATCGGCGATTGATCCAGTTTAGAGCCAGTTCCTGGGTAATGGGAACACTCGGGGCACTGCATCACACGCCGGGGCCCCCGCGGGGGTCCCGAACGCCCTTCGGATCGTGGGATGTCGCCGTGCGCTGCGCCCCGTCGGTGGTTGGTCCCACGGTCGATCCCCTGCTCAGGCTGGCCGTCCCGAATCGGTCCGTGGCCCGGTCCATCGCCGTCTCCAGCTCCTTCCAGAGAGCGGACCGGCTGGTCAGCTCCTGCTGGATCGCGGAGCCCGATTCCGGCTCCAGATGCGTGACTCTCACACCGGCCAGACGGATCCGCCGGAGCCGGTGCCGCTCCTTGTCCCACAGGGCGACGACCTGCTCGCGCAGACGCTCCCCGCTGGACGTCGGCTGGTCGAGGGTCGAGGAACGCGTGATCGTCGTCCCGTCGGGACTGCGCAGCTTGAGGACGACCGTGCGGGCCACGGCATCGCTGCGACGGAGCTGGCGGGCGACGTCATCCGCCATCGAGGTGATGCGACGCCTGACCTCGTCCGCGTCGGTGAGGTCTTCGTCCCAGGTGCGCTCGGTGCCCAATGATTTGTCCCGGACCCGATGGCCCAGCCCGGTGCGGTCGCTGCCCGCAGCCAACCGGATGATCTCGGGTGCGCGGGTGCCGAGCGCCCGCGCCAGGGTGGGTGGCGGGATCTCCTGTATCTGGCCGATGGTCCGTACGCCGATCCGTTCCAGGGAGGCGACCGCCTTCGGGCCGATCCCCGAGACCGCCGAGACCGGCAGCGGGGCGAGGAACTCCGCCGTCCGCTCCGCCGGGATGATCAGCTGGCCGTCGGGCTTCGCCCGTGCCGAGGCGATCTTCGCGACCGCGCGCGAGACCGAGCCGCCGACGGAGCTGGGCAGGCCGAGCTCGTCTCGGATACGGGTGCGCAGCAGGGTGGCGATCTGGTCCGGTCCGCCGAAGAGACGGCGCGCTCCGCGCACGTCGAGGAAAGCCTCATCGATGCTGATCTGCTCGATATCGGCGACGACGGAACTCAGCAGCTCCATCACCAGCGC
This sequence comes from Brachybacterium sp. AOP3-A1-3, assembly GCF_052378285.1. Taxonomy (NCBI): domain Bacteria; kingdom Bacillati; phylum Actinomycetota; class Actinomycetes; order Micrococcales; family Dermabacteraceae; genus Brachybacterium; species Brachybacterium sp. AOP3-A1-3. The sequence continues at coordinate 165,113 of NZ_JBQSXM010000007.1, forward strand.
AGAGGCTTCCTGGTAACGGGAGATGCGCGGCGGGACGATCACAAGATCCGGGGCGAGCCGGCGCGCACTCGCCATCGGCATCGCCGAGCGGATCCCGCGGGTCCGGGCCGGGTAGCTGGCCGCCGCGACCACTCCGCGCGCCCCCGCTCCGCCGACGACGACGGGGAGGCCCCTGAGCTCGGGATTGTCACGGATCTCGACGGACGCGAAGAAGGCGTCCATATCCAGATGGAGGATTCCCGGGATCTCCACGGTCGGTCCGACACCGTCCTGCGCTGCCATCGACACCTCCTTCGTGACGGCACTGTACTCGGCGCCCGTGAGCGAGCGGGGCGTCGTCACCCCGCCAATGCCGTGACGTGCGACGGCAGATCCGAGACCAGCCGCTCCGAGACGCTCCGCAGATGCCGTGCGGTCTGCTCGACATGCGCCTGCAGCAGAACAGGATCCGGGACAGCCGAAGGATCTCGATCCAGGCGGGACCGCTCCGCCACCAGTGGGGCGAGATCGGTCGCCCGCTCCGCGTCCTCGCCGCCGATGCGTTCCATCGCCGTCCACACGTTCAGCGGGAGCCGGCGGCGGCGGTCACGATTGGCGCGCGCGACGATGATCCCGGCACCGCGCAGCGCCGCACGGTGGACGAGCTCGAAGGCCTCACGGGGGTCAGTGGCGACCGCGGCCTCCCCCTGCTGGAGAAGATCCCGGGCGCGCTCCAGATCGGCCTGGTCCTGATCGAGGTGCGCGAGGCGCAGCCTGACGGCGCGGGCATCGGCGGAGAGGACCGGAGCGCTCCCCCGGGTCCTCGATGCGGTCGTAGCCATCTCTGCCTCCTCTCCATACCGTGGCGGTGCGGATGCTCGGGTTCCTCGCCATCCGCTTCGTCCTCGAACCGTATGCAGGGGGTCCGACAGACGGGGCGCCGAGGCAGCTGCGGTGGATGAACGGGCAGTGGGGAGGAACGAGGTCCGCCCCACCTCGGCGCGTGCACCCGGGGTACGGCTGCCGGTCTCCTACAGTGGGACGATGTCCCGTCGCGAGCGTGTGCGCCACGCCCCTTTCGAGCACCTCGGCCCGCTCGACACCGCCATCCCCATCTCCACCGGGACGGCCCGGCTCACCGTCGAGAACGACGGCTCCGTGCTGCTCGACGTCAACGGGGTGCCGTCCTCGCATCTTCATCCCGATCCCGAGCACCTGGTGTTCGAGTACATGCGGTGGATGCTCATCGCGATCGACCAGCACCTCGGCTCGGGCAGGAACGGCCCGTCGGAACTCGGCAGCAGCTCCGCCCCGCAGCTCGCCCACCTCGGCGGAGGCGGCTGCTCCCTGCCCCGGGCGATCGCCGCGCGGCATCCACGGTCCAAGCAGATCGTCGTCGAGCTCGACGAACTCCTCGCGAACCAGGTCCGGGACTGGTTCGACCTGCCCCGCTCGCCTCAGCTCCGACTCCGGATCGACGATGCCCTCAGTGCGATGGCGGCGTGGAGGGAGGACCGGTTCGACGTGCTGGTGCGTGACGTCTTCTCCGGCGCGACGACGCCGGAACCCCTCATCACCGTCCACGCGGCGCAGCACGCCGCCCGCGTGCTGCGCGACAGTGGGCTCTATCTGGCCAACTGCGCCGCTCCACCGGGAACCGGGCTCATGGCGGATGAGGTCGCGACCCTCAGCGCCGTCTTCCCCCACGTCGGCCTCATCGCCGAACCGGCGCACCTCTCCGGCAAACGCCGCGGGAACTGTGTGCTCCTGGCCTCGAACCGTCCGCTGCCCGAGGGGATCGACCGTGATCTGCGCTCGGATGCGGTGTCGGTGCGGCTGGCACAGCCCTCGCAGGTCCAGGCACTCGCACGGGCCGGCCGGGTGCTGGGCCAGGCCTGACGACGACTCCCGCAGACCCGACGACGAAGAGATGTCCCGACAACGACGGACCGGCCAGGAGCATGTGCTCCTGGCCGGTCCGTGAGATTAACGGGGTTGCCGTTGATCAGACCGGGCGAACCTGCTCGGCCTGCGGGCCCTTGTCCCCCTGGCTGACCTCGAACTCCACACGCTGACCCTCGTCGAGCGCGCGGTAGCCGTCCATGTCGATCTTGCTGTGATGCACGAAGACGTCAGCGCCGCCTCCGTCGATCTCGATGAATCCGAAGCCCTTTTCGGCGTTGAACCACTTGACCGAGCCCTGTGCCATACCTGTCACCTTCTGTGTCGTCCATCAACGATCGCGGTACGCGATCGCGGTGCCACGGGAAACCGCCCGCCGCCGAAGCGGAGGACGTCAGGTGCAAGCCGTACTGCTGTGCCGAAGCACCTTCGACGGACTGTCCTGCGGAACCTGCATCTCCGTAACGCCGCCATTCTGCCACGGCAGTGTCCCCGTTCACACTGCGAAGTCGACCGAACGGTCACGAAGAGGTAACGACTTCCGGCTCCAGGACCGGAAACACGGTCCTGCACCGGGATATGCGGCCGTGCACCGGACTACGGGTGCCGGCCGAGGCCTCACGCGGAACGGGGCTCGTCCGGGCTCTCTCCGTCATGGTCCGCCAGGAAGCGCTCGAAGTGCTCCCCGAGCTCATCAGCCGTCGGCAGATCCATCGTGGTCGAGAGCGGGGACTGATCAGCACCCTCGCTCATCGAGTCGTACTGCTCCTCGAGCGCGGTGACGATCTGGCGCACCTCGGAGTTCTGCTCGAGGGTCCCCTGCAGGGCGACCGTCGCGGCATCCGTCAGGTCGCCGAGATGCACGAGGGGCAGATCGAGGCCCGCGGCATCGCTCACCCGTCGTAGCAGTGCGAGCGCTCCGGCCGGGAAGTCGGTGCGGGTGAGGTAGTGCGGGATCTGGGCGGCGTACCCCATGGCCGCATGATCGGCACGGCCGAGCTGGAGCTCGAGCAGCGCACCGAAGGCCGCCGGGATGAGGATCTCCGGGGAGTCGTCCTCATCGGCCCCGAGCATCGTGCCGGGCGCCGGGGTCGGGCGGGTCGAGGGCCGTCCCAGGAGGGACGGGTCGTTGGCATGCGCGAAGAGGCCGATCGGCCGGGTGTGGGGCACCGCCATGGGCACCGCCTGCATGCCCACGACACGTTCGACGTCGAAGAATTCGACCAGGTCAGTCAGCGCCTCGGCGAGACGACGCCATTGGAGGTCCGGCTCCGGCCCGTCGAGGAAGAGGAAGGGGCGATCCGCCTCGTCGTACATGAGGGACAGCGTGAGCTCCGGGATGTCGACGCTCGTGTAGGAGGTCCCGTCGAACACGGCTTGAGGGCGAGACCCTCGGTAATCCAGCAGCTCGTCCATGTCGAACGAGACCAGCCGGAGATGGCGGAGCTCGTCGCGCAGGTAGGTGGAGGCGATCCGGCAGGCGTTGCCGGCATCCACCAGACCCGGCAGGGCATGGACCAGGGTCAGACCGGTCCGCGGCACCTCCGCCAGCACATCCGCAGACTCGAAACGGTACAGGTCACGCGGGTCGCGCATCAGCGTCTCCTCCCTCGCGGCCGGTTGGATGTCACGTGCCGGATGGCACGCACATCCAGGCCTGTCCACCATAATGGACCACTGTGCTCCGCCGACCCTGGGTCCGTCCCGTGAGGTGCGGCGGAAGGATTCACCGTCAGAGGGGGCAGATCCGTGGACGATGCTGAGGGACAGATCGATCGGGAGATCGCGCACGAACAGGCCTATGCCGATCGTCTCTACGCACGACTGGACGTGCTGATCGGGCAGGTCGAGCACAATCTCGAACAGATGCAGGCCTCCCAGCACGCCTCGACGCATCAGAACCGGTCCGAGCGGGACTCGTTCATGGCGCTGTACGAGGATCGGCTGGCGCTGCTGCGATCCGTCGCCCGTGCCGTGGTGTTCGGACGTCTCGACATGGACGATGCGGCACGCCACTACATCGGCCGCATCGGACTGTTCACCGCCGAGCGTGAGCAGCTCCTCGTCGATTGGCGCGCCCCCGCTGCGGCCGCTTTCTACCAGGCCACCAGCACCGACCGGCAGGACGTGCGCCTGCGGCGACACCTGATCAGCCGCGGACGCACCATCAACGGCCTGGAGGACGACGTCCTGGACCAGTCCGTGCTCGAGGATCCCGACCACGATGTCGTGCTCCAGGGCGAGGGCGCTCTGCTCGCCGCCGTCTCCGGTCACCGCACCGGACGGATGGGCGACATCGTCGCCACGATCCAGTCCGAGCAGGACCGCATCATCCGCTCCGAGAACCGCGGCGTGCTCGTGGTCCAGGGCGGGCCCGGCACCGGGAAGACAGCGGTCGCCCTGCACCGTGCCGCCTATCTGCTGTACACCCATCGTCGTCGGCTCGAGCACACCGGCGTGCTGATCATGGCGCCGACCCCCGGGTTCCTGCGCTATATCGAACGGGTGCTGCCGAGCCTCGGGGAGTCCGGCGTCGTGATGCTCACTCCCGGCGAGCTGTACCCGGGCATCGAGACGTTCCTCCACGACGAGGATCAGATCGCCGCCCTCAAGGGCGACATCGCCATGGCCGAGCTCCTCGACCGGGCGATCCGGCAGCGCCAGATCGTGCCGGACTCCGATATCCGACTGCGCATCGACGGCACACCGATCACCCTGACCCGGAGTGCGCTGCGCGCTGCCCGCCGTGAAGCCCGCGCATCCCACAAGCCGCACAACACGGCTCGCGCCGTCTTCGTCCGTGTGGCGATGGACCGCCTCGCCGAGTCGTACGAGAAGGCGCTGGCCGCCGGCGGCCACACCGTGGTCCCCGAGGACAGGCCCGATCTGCTGTCGGACCTCCGCAACGACTCCGAGGTCAAGAGGCAGCTCAACCTGGCCTGGCTCCCCTACACCCCGCAGGGATTCCTGCGGATCCTGCTCTCCCGGCCGGACCGCCTGCGCGCGGCCGCCCCGCCCTCGCTCGCCGACCGCATCGAGATCCTGGCACGGCCCAAGGACGCGCCCTGGACCGTCCAGGACATCCCGCTGCTCGACGAGGTCGCCGAGCTCCTCGGCGAGGACTCCGCACCTGCCGAAGCACGCGCCCGCGACGCCGCCACGCAGCGCGAGGCGGACGTCGACTACGCCCGCAAGGTCATCGAGAACATCGACAGCTCCGGGATCGTGCGTGCCGAGGACCTGGCCGATCAGGTCAACCGGGTCCGTGATGGCCGCACACTCGCCGAGCGGGCATCGGCCGAACGCAGCTGGACCTACGGCCATGTCGTCGTCGACGAGGCCCAGGAGCACTCACCCATGAGCTGGCGCGCCCTGATGCGGCGGGCACCCACCAAGTCCTTCACGGTGGTGGGAGACGTCGCGCAGACCTCCTCCGCAGGAGGGACGACGTCGTGGGACGAAGCCCTCAGTCCGTACATCCAGGATCGGCTGCAGGTCGAGCACCTGACCGTCAACTACCGCACGCCGAGCCGCATCATGGATCGCGCGATGGCGATGGCGCATGCCCAGAACCTGCCCGTCACCGACGTCAGCTCGGTGCGCGACGGGGACCGCGATCCCGTGATCCAGCGCAGCGACCAGGCGGATCTGGCGCGGACCGCCGCCGATGCGGTCCAGGCCGTGCACACAGAGGGCATCGGGCGCCTCGCGGTCATCGCGGCGGCGGAACGGGTGTCCGACGTCTTCACCGAGCTGAGCACACGCCGCGGACTGCCGCGAGTGGGCGAAGGATCCTCGGGCGTCGACGATGAGATCGCGGTGATGACCGCACAGGAGGCCAAGGGGCTGGAGTTCGACGGCGTGGTCATCGTCGAACCGATGGAGCTGATCGAAGCCCATGGTGCCGGCGACCTCTACGTCGCGATGACCCGCACGACCCACCATCTCGGTGTGGTCCACTCGCGGGCGCTCCCGGCAGGTATCACGCCTGCCTGAGACGGCGATCGGCGGCCGCGGCTTCCCCTCCGCGACCGCCGATCAGGTGTGCGCTGCAAGAGCGCACGAGGGATATCTTATGCACAGACGAGGCAGGACCCGGACCATCTCCACAGAATCCACCGAATCTGGTCCCGGAACCGACAGAGGATCCGGCAGATATGTCGGAATCCGTCCATGATTCCACCGGATCAGCCCGCTGCCGACGCCTCGGCCCGCAGGCGGACGATGGCCGCGTCGAAGTCATCGAGGGAATCGAAGGCCTGGTAGACGCTGGCGAAGCGCAGATAGGCCACCAGATCCAGCTCCTGGAGCGGCTGCAGGATCGACAGGCCGACCTGATGTGCATCGATCTCGGCCAGGCCGCTGGAGCGGATGTCCTCCTCGACGCGCTGGGCCAGCATCGCGAGCTGATCATCGGTGACCGGCCTCCCCTGGCACGCCTTGCGCACCCCGGAGATCACCTTCGCCCTGCTGAAGGGCTCGCTGACCCCGGAGCGCTTGTGCACCGACAGCGATGCCGTCTCCGAGGTCGAGAAGCGACGGGAGCAGTTGGGGCACTGGCGACGGCGACGAATCGTCGCGCCGTCGTCGGAGGTACGCGAATCCACGACTCGCGAGTCGGGGTGGCGGCAGAACGGACAGTGCATCGGGCCAGGATACCGGCCCGCGCTCACATCAGCGCGATGCACCCTCGAGCACTGGCAGCTCGAGCTCCTGGCCCGCAGAGACCCGTCCTGTCGGAAGCTGGTTCAGGGCTCGCGCCTCGACGACGAACTCCTGGGCGCTCATGCCCTCGGGAGCGTAGTCCTCGGCGTATCCCCAGAGGGTGTCGCCGTCCTGGACCGTCACGGTCACCGCATCGCTCTCCCCATCGCCCGCGAGAGCAGCCGGGATGCCGAACACCAGCAGCGCCGCCGCGGCGACGGCGAGCCCGAGCAGGAAGGCCGTGGCGATCAAGAGCATCCGGCCGCGCCGGGTCGCCTCGAGTCGAACGTCCGATCGAGCAGGACGCTCATTCCGCTCGTGGCGGTGCTGCGGGAGGGGAAGAACCGTAGCCATATCCGTACGCATGTCCGAACTCCTGTTCGATCGAATGTCTGTGCGACTGTAGCCCCACTTCGGCGCGACACGCAAGAGGAACCTCGAACACCTGTTTGGAATCCCGTGCGCGCCGCCCTAGGCTGGGTGACACGACAACGGAACCGCAGGGGTCCGACAGACGAAGCCAGGAGGCCCGCACCATGACGCCGAGCACCCCCAAACAGATCAGGGTTCGCGACGACGCCGTGGAGGACCCTGTGACGGCAGGGCTCACGCGTCGGCAGCGGCTCGTGCTGGAGACCATCAACGCCGAGATCGCCGCGCACGGCTACCCGCCCACCATGCGCGAGATCGGGGATGCGGTGGGCCTGACCTCGTCGTCGTCCGTCTCCCATCAGCTCCAGGCCCTCGAACGCAAGGGCTTCCTGCGTCGCGACCCCAAGCGCCCCCGCGCGATGGAGGTCGTCATGCCCGGTGCCGACGGCACCCCCGAGGCCCCGTCCGCGCCCGAGATCACCCCGAACTCGGTCTCCGTGCCCCTCGTGGGCAGGATCGCGGCCGGCGTCCCCATCACCGCCGAGCAGCAGGTCGAGGACATCTTCACCCTGCCCTCACGGCTGGTCGGCGACGGCGACCTCTTCCTGCTCCAGGTGGTCGGCGACTCGATGATCGACGCCGCGATCTGCGACGGCGACTGGGTGGTGGTACGCAGTCAGAAGGAGGCGCAGAAGGGGGAGATCGTCGCCGCGATGATCGACGGCGAGGCGACCGTGAAGACCTTCGTGCAGCGCGATGACCATGTGTGGCTCATGCCGCACAACCCGTCCTTCGCCCCGATCCTGGGTGACCACGCCGAGATCCTCGGCAAGGTCGTGGCGGTCCTCCGCTCGATCTGAGGGCCGCCGCCCCGCATGCGATGCACGACGCCGCTGGCGTCTGCCGCCCGGGGTCCCGAGCGGCAGGCTCAGCGGACTCGGCAAGCTCGGCGGAGTCGGCAGGCTCGGCGGAGTCGGCAGGCTCGGCAGGCTCGGTGGTCTGCTCAGTCGTCCGCGAGGCGGCGCAGGGCGCCGAGAGCCACCTCGGGATCCGTGGTGGGCCACAGCGGCGGCATGGAGTCACGGAGGAATCCTGCGTAGCGCGCGGTGGCCAGCCGCGGATCGAGCACGGCGACCATCCCTCGATCCTCATGGGAGCGGATCAGCCGGCCTGACCCCTGGGCCAGCAGCAGCGCCGCGTGCTGCGCGGAGATCGACATGAAGCCGTTGCCCCCGTTGCGGCTGATCCGCTCCTGTCGTGCCGCGGTCAGGGGGTCGTCGGGCCGCGGGAAGGGGATCCGGTCGATGGTGACCAGACGCAGCGACCGCCCGGAGACGTCCACCCCCTGCCAGAGGGTGAGGGTCCCGAACAGCGAGGCGTCCTCGTCCTGGCGGAAGTTGCGCACCAGGTTCGCCATCGAGTCCTCGCCCTGGACCTCGATCGTGAGATCCAGGCGCGCACGCACGTGCTCAGCGGCCAGCTCGGCGCCTCGACGCGAGGAGAACAGGCACAGCGCTCCCCCGCCCGATGCCTCCACCAGCTCGGTGAGGTGATCGAGCATCGCCGTCGACGGGCCCTCCCGTCCGGGCGGCGGGAGATGCCGTGCGGTGTAGAGGATGCCCTGGCTGCGGTATTCGAAGGGGCTGCCGACGTCCACCCCTGCCCACGCGCCGGAGTCCGCGGCGACCGGGATCTCCTCGGTGCCGATCCGGTCCACCCGGGCCAGCCCCACCTCGCCGGCGGCCGGTTCGAAGCGGTTCCCCAGCGCGAGGGTCGCGGAGGTCAGCACGGCGGTGCGGTGCTCGAGGATCGCACCGCGCATCGCGCCGGCCACGCTCAACGGCGCCACCTGGATGCTCGAGCGCCCCGTGGCCTGAGAGTGGGAGACGGAGACCACGTCGTCGTCGGCCGGGGACGCCAGGCGTTCGCAGACGTCGATGATCTCCTGCAGATTCGCCCGGACCGTCTTGCGGGTTCCGGCCGTCCCCGTCGTCGCATCGTCGCCGGCGTCCTTGGCATCGGAGTGGGCCGTGCGGGCCTCGATCCGCAGCTGCTGGATCGCGTCGGCGAGACGGTCGGGCAGCGGACCGATCACCCGACCGTCCGGGGCGAGCTCGAGGGACTCCCGCAGCTCCTCGGAGGCATCGTCGAGTGCCGTCCCGGCGACGCCGAGGCCGCGCAGGTCGCGCACGGTGCCCCGCAGCATGCCCGGGTTCAGGACATCGGTGACAGCGCTGGTGACGCGCCCGGAGAGGTCATGCGCCTCGTCGAAGACGACCACGTCGTGCTCGGGGATGATGCCGTGGCTGTCGAAGGCGTCGATGGCCAGCAGGGCGTGGTTGGTGACCACGATGTCCACCTCGCGGGCGAGCTCGCGGCTGCGTTCGGCGAAGCAGGACTCCACCATCGGGCAGGTCCCACCCAGGCACTGGGAGCCGGTGACGGAGACCTGGCGCCAGGCACGGTCGGAGACCGGGTCCTCCAGAGAATCACGGTCACCGCTGTCGGTCTCCTCCGACCACTCACGGAGCCGCTTGACCTGGTCCCCCAGGCGTTCGCTGCCCGAGCGCGACGGGTCGGCAGAGGCCTCGGCGAACAGTGCACCGGGGTCGATGTCCACGGGATAGCCGCCATCGATCTTGTGCCGGCAGAGGTAGTTCGCCCGTCCCTTGAGCAGGGCGAAGGTGGGAGTTCGCGGAAGGTGCGGGGCGACCGCCTCGACCAGGCGCGGCAGGTCCTTGCGCACGATCTGGGTCTGCAGGGCGATCGTCGCGGTGGAGATCACGACAGGGCGTCCGCTGACCAGAGCATGCCGCAGCGCGGGAACCAGGTAGGCGAGCGACTTGCCGGTGCCCGTACCGGCCTGGACCAGAAGATGCCGGCCCCCGGACATCGCCGTGTCGACCGCTTCCGCCATGGTCTGCTGGCCGGGACGCGGAACGCCACCGATCGCCGAGACCGCCGCCTCCATGAGGGTCGACAGCTGGATGTCGGCGGCCCCTGGGGCGGCCTCGTGATCGGTGGCGGTGGTCATCGGATCAGCGTATCCGCGGCTGATCCGATGACCCTTCAGGCCGCGCCGTGCAGCTCTGCGGCAAGCGCCTCATCCACGCGGGCGTGCAGCTTCGTGCCCTCCATGACGTGCTCCTCGGAGAGCACCTCGCCGGTGGTGTGCGCGCGGGCGACCAGATCACCGCGCGAGTACGGCACCAGCACGTCGACCTCGACCGCAGGACGCGGGAGTCGCTCGGCGATCAGGTCGCGCAGCTCCTCGATGCCCATGCCGGTCCGTGCCGAGACCACGATCGAGTCCTCGACCTGGCTGCGCAGGCGGGCGATCGTCTCGGGCCCGGCGAGGTCGGCCTTGTTGAGCACGATGATCTCGGGCACATCGAATCCGTCGACCTCGCCGAGCACCGTCCGGACAGCCGTGATCTGGCCCTCGGGGTCCGGATGGGAGGCGTCGACCACATGCAGCAGCAGATCCGAGTCGCCGACCTCCTCGAGGGTCGAGCGGAAGGCCTCCACCAGCTGCGTGGGCAGGTGCCGCACGAAGCCGACGGTGTCGGCGAAGGTGAACTCACGGCCGTCCGGGGTGGTGGAGCGGCGCACCGTCGGGTCGAGGGTCGCGAAGAGGGCGTTCTCCACGAGGACCCCGGCCCCGGTGAGCCGGTTGAGCAGGGAGGATTTGCCGGCGTTGGTGTAGCCGGCGATCGCGACGGCCGGTACCTGGCTGCGCCGGCGGTCGGCCCGCTGGGCCTCGCGTCCCGGGGCCATCGCCTTGATCTCCCGACGCAGCTTGGACATCCGGTCGCGGATCCGGCGACGATCCAGCTCGATCTTGGTCTCGCCGGGGCCGCGCGAGCCCATCCCCGCACCGGCACCGCCCACCTGGCCGCCTGCCTGCCGGGACATCGAGTCGCCCCAGCCGCGCAGTCGCGGCATCAGGTACTCGAGCTGCGCGAGCTCGACCTGCGCCTTGCCCTCGCGGGACTTGGCGTGCTGGGCGAAGATGTCCAGGATCAGCGCGGTGCGGTCGATGACCTTCACCTTGACGATGTCCTCGAGCGCGCGGCGCTGACCAGGGCCGAGCTCGCCGTCCGCGATCACGGTGTCGGCGCCCGCGGTGGCGACGATCTCGGCCAGCTCGGCCGCCTTGCCCTTGCCCAGGAAGGTCGCGGGGTCGGGGTGGGCACGACGCTGCAGCACGCCGTCGAGCACCTCGGACCCCGCCGTCTCGGCGAGCGCGGCCAGCTCGAGCAGGCTGGTCTCCGCCTCCTCGGTGTTCCCCGAGGTGTAGAGACCCGCCAGCACGACGCGTTCGAGCCGGAGCTGACGGTATTCGACCTCGCTGACGTCCTCGAGCTCGGTGGAGAGCCCGGCGACGCGGCGCAGCGCCTGACGGTCGGCGAGATCGTACTGCTCCCCGTCGGACGAGGAGTCATGGGTGGTGGACGCGGCGGAGGCTGCACTGCGGGAGAGGATCCGCTGGGTCAGCGCATCTCGTCGGCCATCGGCCGGCGTGGTCTCCTCCGGGGCGGCCGGGGTGCCTGCGCTGTCGGTGTGCGCCGCGGCCCCGGCCCCTCCCGTGGTGGTCCCGTCGACGTCGGTGTCGGAGTCGGGTTCGGGATGGAAGGCGATGGGCACGGTGGGGGAACTCCTCGAGGTGGGGGACGAACTGTTCTGACTAGAGTCGCACGCTCCTGGACCGGGGTCGAGGGATTTTGCGGCGAGCGGAGAGAGCCGCTGCGCACCGGCGCGCACGGGGAGCGCTCCTCGGCCGCCGGAGTCCGTATCCTGCTCAGGTGGACGAGCACTATTTCACCCCTTCTCCGACGACCGATGCCCGGCGGTTCCCGCTCCGGGTGCGACTGGCCGGTCGCGACCTCGACCTGGTCTCCTGCGCCTCCGTGTTCAGCGGTCACGGCCTCGACAAGGCGACCGCCGTGCTCCTGAACCGGCTCGACGAGATCACGATGCCGCCGGCGCGGGCACGGATCCTCGACCTCGGGTGCGGCTGGGGACCGATCGCCCTGACCGCGGGGATCACGCATCCTCATGCCGAGGTGTGGGCGCTCGACGTCAGCGAGCGAGCTCGTGAGCTCACGGCGGAGAACGTCGAGCGGGCAGGCCTCACGAACGTGCGCGTCGTCTCCCCGGACGAGGTACCGGCCGATCTGGAGCTCGACGCGATCTGGTCGAACCCGCCGATCCGGATCGGCAAGCCTGCCCTGCATGCGCTGCTGCTGGAGTGGACCGGCCGCCTCGCCCCGGTGGGCACTGCCGCGCTGGTGGTCGGCAAGAACCTCGGAGCGGATCCGCTGGCTCGCTGGCTCGGCGAGCAGCTGCCCGACCGCGAGGTCGCGAAGGTCGCGAGCGCGAAGGGCTTCCGGGTGCTCGAGGTGGGTCCCGTCAGACCAGGGTGACGCCGTCGGCGACGAGCTCGGCCGGCCCGGTGAGCGTGACCTCGCCCGTCACGGTCCATCCCACCTGCAGGCGCCCACCGGGCACATCGACGGTCCAGGGCTGCGCGCTGGTGTCCCCGGCGCGCAGGGCCGCTGCCACGGCCGTCGCCGCGACCCCGGTCCCGCAGGAGCGGGTCTCCCCCACCCCGCGTTCGAACACCCGCATCGCCACGTGCCGGGACCCGCGCTCGACGACGAGCTCGATGTTGGCGTCGGCGGGCGGTTCGGGGTCCAGGGACGGCCGGTGCGTCAGGTCGAGCTGTTCGAGGTCGATGCCCTCCGGGAGGAAGGCGACGGCGTGCGGGTTGCCCATGTCGACGTCCGTGACCGGGAGCGCCTGCCCCTCGATCTCGACGGTGCGCGCCCCCTGGGCGGCCGAGCTCGCCCCCATGCCGATGCGCACCGACCAGGGAGCACCGTCCCTGTCCGGGCGCTCGAGGACGTCGATCGATCGCACCCCGGCGTGGGTCCAGACGGCGAAGCTGTCCTCGTGCACGTGCCCCGCACGCAGCAGATGCGCAGCGAGCACGCGGACCCCGTTGCCGCACATCTCCGCGATCGAGCCGTCGGCGTTGCGGTAGTCCATGAACCATTCCGGGGCATCCGCCGGGGCATCGATCCCCGCGGCGCGGGTGCGCACGGCGCGGATCACTCCGTCGCCGCCGATGCCGGCCCGGCGGTCCGTGAGGGCGATGACGGCCTGCGGGGACAGCTCGAGGACACCGTCCGGATCGTCCAGGATGACGAAGTCGTTCTCGGTGCCGTGGCCCTTGGTGAAACGCATGCTGTCGGTCATGGGTCGAGCCTATGCCGCCGCGGGCCCGTCCGGACCGCCCGCATCCTGGATCACGTGCAGGGCCCGCTCGAGAACGGCGTCGCCGTCGCCGTGCGGGTCCGGGGAGGCGTCGACCCACCGGACCCTGAGGTCACGGCGGAACCAGGTGTCCTGCTTGCGCACCAGGCGGCGCGTCCCGATGATCGTCGCCTCGATCGCGTCCTCGCAGCTCATCGTCCCGTCCAGCACGGCCAGGGCCTGTTCGTAGCCGATCGCGCGTCGCGCGGTGCGGCCCTGCTCCAGTCCTCGGCCGCGCAGAGCACGGACCTCGTCCAGCAGCCCGAGCTCGACCATCGTGCGGACCCGGCGCTCGATGCGGTCGTGCAGATCGGCTCGCTCGAGGCTCAGACCGATCTGCACGGTGCCGGGGTCCGCGTAGACCGGTCGCGGCAGGAAGGCGGCGAAGGGACGACCGGTCAGCTCGCCGACCTCCAGGGCGCGCACGATGCGTCGGGTGTCCCCCGGGCCGATCTTCGCCGCGGCCTCAGGATCCCGGCGTGCCAGCTCGGCGTGCAGCGTGGCCGTGCCGTGCTCCGCTGCACGTGCCTCGAGGTGGGCACGGGTGTCCGCGTCCGTGGGCGGGAACTCGATCTCGTCGAGGGCAGCGCGCACATAGAGGCCCGAGCCGCCCACCAGTATCGGTCTCCTCCCCCGGGAGCGGATCTCCGCGATCGCCTCGCGCGAGGCCGCCTGATACGCGGAGACGCTCGCCTCCTGGGTCACCTCCAGGACGTCGAGCTGGTGATGGGGCACCGCATCGCGCTCGGCACGGGTCACCTTCGCGGTGCCGATGTCCATGCCCCGATAGAACTGCAGTGCGTCGGCGTTGATGATCTCGCCGTCGAGCTGCCGGGCCAGCGCGTTCGCCAGATCCGACTTCCCGGTCGCCGTGGCCCCGACGACGGCGACCACCGGGAGCGGGGCGTGACCTGCGCGGAGACCCGTCCGATGCGAGGAGGGATCGCGCCGCGCGGTCGCAGGATTGTCCATGCGCGGCAGACTACCTGCACCGATGACGAGGGTCAGCCGAATCACGCCTGGTCGCAGGCTGGTTCCCCGGGGAAGGGAGTAGGGTGAGCCGCGGCCCTGCACCGCCGGGCGCTCCACCACGACTACTGCATTGCCTGAGGTTGGAAGTGACTGCACCGCACGAGTCCCCCGCACTGCCGGATTCGACTCACGGACTCGCCCCGATGTCCATGGCCCGCATCGAGCAGAGCCTTGCTCGGCACGGATATGCCTTCGTCGAGGACGATGAGCACCCGGAGATCCTCCGGGCACGCTTCGATGACTACCGGTTCCAGTTCATGCTGTCCGGCGAGGAGCAGGCTGTTCTGCAGACCCGTGGCCGCTGGAGCCATTCGGTGGACTTCTCCCGCAAGGTCGAGATGGTCAAGCTCTGCAACGAGTGGAACATGAACCGGATCTGGCCCAAGGTCTACGTGCGTCGTGAGTCCGAGGGGCTCCTCGGCGTCTACGGCGAGCTCGCAGCGGACTTCCGCGCGGGCGCTCTGGACTCCCAGGTCGACAGCGCGATCAAGTGCGGGCTGAGCACCGTGATCGCGTTCTTCCACAGCCTCGAGGAGCGGCTCGGCGCCGAGCTGGACGAGCTCGACGTCTGAGCCTGCGGTCCGCGGTTCCCACGGGCTCCGCACGCACACGAACGGCCGACGCCCTGCGGGGCGCCGGCCGTTCGTGTGCGTGGGCTCAGGGACGACGCAGGCTCGGCATGCCCAGGGTGATGGGCCCGGATGCCACGACGGCGCCACCCGTCCCGCATGAGGATCCGCCGCCCGCTCCGTCCGTCCCGGACTCCCAGGCATCCCCGGAGCGGGTCCGACGCACCGAGAACTGCTCCGGACCGGGCGATCCGCCCTCGGCGGCGAGCGCGCTGTCCGCGATGAGGTAGTAGGGCGCTGCGCGGGTGACCGTGGCGGTGACGAGATCCCCCGGGCGCGGCCTGTCCGCAGCGGGCAGATCGGGCGGGAGCGCGAGGTGGACCAGTCGATGATCGCGGGAGCGGCCGGAGAGGCGATGGGTCGTGCGATCCCGCTCCCCCTCCCCCTCGGCGACGAGCACCTCGACCACGCTGCCCTCGAGGCGGGAGTTCTCCTCGTAGGTGATCCGGTCCTGCAGCGCGGTGAGTCGCTCGTAGCGCTCCTGGACGACCTCCTTGGGGATCTGGTCCTCCATGGTCGCGGCAGGGGTGCCGGGGCGGATCGAGTACTGGAAGGTGAAGGCGCTGGAGAAGCGTGACGCCTCGACGACCTCGAGCGTGCGCTGGAAATCGTCCTCCGTCTCCCCGGGGAAGCCGACGATGATGTCGGTCGTGATCGCGGCCTCGGGGATCCGCTCGCGCACGCGCTCGAGGATGCCGAGGAACTTCCGGCTGCGATAGGAGCGCTTCATCTGGCGCAGCACGTCGTCGGATCCGGACTGGAGCGGCATGTGCAGCTGGGGCATGACGTTCGGGGTCTCGGCCATGGCGTCGATGACGTCGTCGGTGAACATGGCCGGATGAGGGGACGTGAAGCGCACCCGCTCGAGCCCGTCGACCTCCCCGCACGCCCGCAGCAGCTTCGCGAAGGCCCCGCGGTCGCCGAACTCGACGCCGTAGGAGTTCACGTTCTGCCCGAGCAGCGTGACCTCCAGGGCGCCGGAGGCCACCACGTCGCGCACCTCGGCGAGGATCTCCCCCGGCCTGCGATCCTTCTCCTTCCCGCGCAGCGAGGGCACGATGCAGAAGGTGCAGGTGTTGTTGCAGCCGACGCTGATCGAGACCCACGCCGCGTAGGAGGACTCCCGACGGGTGGGCAGCGTGGACGGGAACACCTCGAGGGATTCGAGGATCTCCACCTGCGCCTCGGTATTGTGGCGGGCGCGGTCCAGCAGGACGGGGAGCGAGCCGAGGTTGTGGGTGCCGAAGACGACGTCGACCCAGGGGGCGCGCTCGACGATCGCGGCGCGATCCTTCTGTGCCAGGCAGCCTCCGACCGCGATCTGCATCCCCGGGTTCGCATCCTTCGCCGGGCGCAGCGAGCCGAGGGTCCCGTAGAGCTTCTTGTCGGCGTTCTCGCGCACCGCACAGGTGTTGAAGACGATCACGTCGACCTCGCCGCGGCGGGCGTCGGCGCCCGGAGGTGCCGCCACGAACCCGGACTCCTCGAGCATCCCGGTGAGGCGCTCGGAGTCGTGGACGTTCATCTGGCAGCCGAACGTGCGCACCTGGTACGTGCCCCGCGGGGCGCTGCGGGGGCCGACGGGCACGGCGGGGTCGAAGGCGAGGGAGCTGAGGGGCATAGTGCATCCAGGATACGGCGCATGCTCATGCCGATGAGGTCGACGCCTCCGGCGGCGCCCTCGTCACGCCGCTCGTCTCCCTGTCCGGCGTCCAGAAGCATTTCGGTGATCTGCATGCCCTCCAGGACATCGATCTCGAGGTGGCGGCCGGAGAAGTCGCGGTCGTGCTGGGCCCGTCCGGTTCCGGGAAGTCCACGCTGTGCCGCACCATCAACCGGCTCGAGACCACCGACGCGGGCGAGATCCGGATCGATGGCGAGCTCCTGCCCACGTCCGGGCCCGGGCTCGCGCGGCTGCGCTCCGAGGTCGGCATGGTGTTCCAGTCCTTCAACCTCTTCGCCCACAAGACCGTGCTGCAGAACATCACCGTGGCCCCCATCAAGGTCAAGGGGATCGGCCGCAAGGAGGCCGAGCGCACCGGCATGGAGCTGCTGGAGCGGGTGGGCGTCGCCGATCAGGCCGACAAGCTCCCCGCGCAGCTCTCCGGCGGGCAGCAGCAGCGCGTCGCGATCGCTCGCTCCCTGGCCATGGCTCCGAAGGTGATGCTCTTCGACGAGCCGACGTCCGCCCTGGATCCCGAGATGATCAGCGAGGTCATCGAGGTGATGACCGGGCTCGCGAAGGACGGCATGACGGTGATCGTCGTCACGCACGAGATGGGCTTCGCTCGCCGCACCGCGGATCGTGTCGTGCTCATGGACGCCGGCCGCATCGTCGAAGTGCGCTCTCCCGGGGCGTTCTTCTCCGCTCCCGAGACGGAGCGCGCCAGGAACTTCCTCGGCAAGATCCTCGACCACTGACCCCTCGTCGGCCGCTCCCGCTCCCGTCCTCGTTCCCGCTCCACAGCACCAGCCACAGCACCCGCACCCGCACCCGCACCCGCACCCGCACTGACCCTACGAAGGAGAACATCATGAGCAGGTCCCTGAACCGTCGTCTCTTCCTGACCGGCACCGTCGGCACCGTCGCTGCGGCCACCCTCGCCGCCTGTGGCGGCAGCGAGAAGGACGACGTCTCCGTCGCCGACGTCGAGGCCGGCGACTTCCCGGAGGGTTCGACCATGGCGAAGCTCAACGAGGCCGGCAGCATCAAGATCGGCACCAAGTACGATCAGCCGCTCTTCGGCCAGGCCGGCCCCGACGGCAAGCCGCTCGGCTTCGACGTCGAGATGGGCAAGATCATCGCCGGCGCGCTCGGCATCGACCCGGAGAAGATCGAATGGTCCGAGACCGTCTCCGCGAACCGCGAGCCGTTCCTCGAGGGCGGCCAGGTCGACATCGTCGTGGCGACCTATTCGATCACCGACACCCGCAAGGAGGTCGTGGACTTCGCCGGGCCGTACTACGTGGCAGGCCAGGCGCTCCTGGTGCTCGCGGACAACGAGGACGTCACCGGCGAGGACTCACTCGCCGGGAAGAAGGTCGCCTCCGTGGACGGGTCCACCCCGGCCCAGTACATCCTGGACAACCACCCCGACGCCGAGCTGGTCCCCTTCGACACCTACTCCAAGTGCGTCGCGGCGCTGACCAACGGCCAGGTCGACGTCGTCACCACCGACAACGTCATCCTCGCGGGGTTCAAGGAGGCGGATCCTGACAAGCTCAAGCTCGTCAACGACGGCGAGACCTTCACCGAGGAGCCGTACGGCATCGGCCTGGCGAAGGGCGACGACGACTTCCGAGCCTTCCTCAACGACACCATCCAGGCGGCCTACGACGACGGGTCCTGGGCGAAGGCCTGGGAGGGCACCGCCGGTTCCGTGCTCCCGACCCCGGAGCCGCCGGAGCTCGACCGCTACTGACCGCTGCTGACCGGTCCGTCCCTGTCCCCTCCCGCCCTGTTCCTTCCTTTTCCCATCCCCATCCCAACCCATCCCCATCCCATCGGGCCGGCCTTCTGAGCCGGCCCGACGACCTGCCAGGAGTCGCCCGTGGGTACCTTCGTCATCGAGCACGAGATGCTGTGGACCGCATTCACCACGGCGCTGACCCTCGCCGCGCTCTCCGGCGTCATCTCGTTGGTGGCCGGAACGCTGATCGCCGGGACGCGGGTCTCGCCGTATGCCCCGCTGCGGGCACTTGCGACTGGCTACACGGAGCTCCTGCGGAACACACCGCTGACGATCGTGTTCTTCTTCTACGTGTTCGTGACCCCGTCGATGGGGTTCACCGTGGGCTACAAGGTGGCGGCGGTGATCGCACTGTCCTGCTACACCACGGCGTTCGTCGCCGAGGCAGTGCGCTCGGGCATCAACTCGGTCGCGGTGGGTCAGGCGGAGGCGGCCCGCTCCCTGGGCATGTCGTTCCGGCAGAACCTGACCATCGTGGTGCTCCCCCAGGCCCTCCGGACCGCGATCCCGCCACTGATCAGCGTCTTCATCGCACTGGTGAAGAACACCTCGGTGGCAGGCGCCTTCAGCGTCTTCGAGCTGTTCGCGATGTCACGCCGCCTGACCAACGTGTACTCCGCCGATGTCCTCGCGATCCTGCTCGGGGTGGCCCTGTGCTACCTCGTCATCTGCATCCCGCTGGGCCAGCTGGCCGGGCACCTCGAGCGGAAGGTGGCGTTCGCCCGATGAGCACCAGCGGACCTGTTCTCTATGACGTCGCCGGTCCCGAGGAGCGGGCGCGTGAGCGCCGCATCTCCGTGGTCCTGACCATCGTGCTGGTGGCGATCGCCGTCGCGATCATCGTCCTCTTCGCCCGCAACGGCGTGTTCGATGACCGGTGGATGGTGCTGGTCGACGTCCCCACGAACTTCGCAGGGTTCGAGACCCGGCACGTGTGGCAGGCGATCTTCCGCGGCCTGGGCAACACGCTGCTGGCCGCGGTCATCGCCCTTCCGCTGGCTGCGCTGCTGGCGGTGGCTCTCGTGTCCGTGCGCGCCTCGACGTTCGCCCCGCTGCGCTGGACGGCCACGGGGATCATCGAGGTGTTCCGTGGCCTGCCCGTCATCCTGGTGATGTTCTTCGGGATCCTGGTGCTCCCCGGGGCGAGCCCGTTGATGGCGGTGGTGTTCGGCCTGGTCCTGTACAACAGCGCGGTGTTCGCGGAGATCCTCCGTGCCGGAATCACGGCCCTGCCCGCAGGGCAGACCGAAGCCGCGCAGTCCGTGGGGATGGGCTCGTTCCTGATCTATCGCGACATCCAGCTCCCGCAGGCCGTGCGCATGATGCTCCCGTCGCTGATCGCCCAGGGAGTCGTGCTGGTCAAGGACTCCTCGCTCGGCTACATCGTGGGCTATGCAGAGCTGCTGCGTGGGGTGAGCCGGGTCTCGGACGCCCTGACGAATGCGGCCTACCTGCTCCCGTTGCTGGCGGTCGGTGCGGCGGTGTACATCGCGCTGAACATCTCCCTCTCGCGCCTCGCGGTGTGGGTGCAGCGTCGCAGCAGCCTCGCCCGCAGGGCTCCGGCCCGAGCCGCCGTCGTCGGCGCGCCGCCCGTGCCGTGAGTCCGGCACCTGCGGCGATGGGACTAGTCGCCGGCAGGATCAGTCGCCAGCAGAGTCAGTCGCCAGCAGGATCAGTCGCCGGCAGGGCCAGTCGCCAGCAGGACCAGACGCCAGCAGGACCAGACGCCAGCAGAGTCAGTCGCCGGCATAGTCAGTCGCCGGCGGGGTCTGCTGCCGCTCGCAGCTCCGCGGCGATGACCTGCACCGCCAGGGAGCCTGGGTAGCCCTTCCGGGTGAGCAGCGCATCGAGGCGGCGGGAGAGCCGCCGACGATGGCTGCCGTCGCGTTCGCTGCGCAGCTGCTCGCGATCGCGGTACCCGATCCGCGAGCGCACCAGGTCCCGGCAACGCATCTCCTCGTCGTCCTCCCCGCTGCCCAGGGCGTCCTCGATGAGGTCGGACTCCACACGCCTCCGGGCGAGCTCCCGGCGCAGCGCCTCGTCCCCCAGGGCGCGCAGAGAGCGCCGCTGTGTCACCCACTCGCGGGCGAAGGCGGCATCGTCGATGAGATCTGCTCGCTCGATGCGCGCCATGACCTCGTGGGCGATGTCTGCGGGGACCTCGCGCTGGACGAGCCGGTCACGCATCTCCCCGGCAGACCGCTTGCGCAGCGACAGCAGGCGCATGAGATAGCGGCACTCGTGGACGATCGCCTTCTCCCGCGCGGCATCGTACGGGTCGGGCGCCTGCCGCGGGGCGTCGAGGATCTGCCGCGTCCGCTGGGAGAGATCGCCGCGGATCTCCGAGGCGGTCTGCATCTCACCAGGATCGGCAGCGGTGGGAGTCATGCCCTTCTGAGCACGACTCCCGCCGACGTCGACCTGCGAGTACGCCATGGATCAGATCGTGGCGGGGACGTCTTCGTCGAGGAACTCGTCCTCGGCGAGGGGCGCGTCGATCGGGTCGATCGCGTCGTCCTCGGGCGCCGCCTGCTCGGCCGCGTACTTGCCGACGCCGAGGGTGCGCAGGATCTTCTCCTCGATCTCCACGGCCAGGTCCGTGTTGTCCTTGAGGAACTGGCGGGAGTTCTCCTTGCCCTGACCCAGCTGGTCACCCTCATAGGTGAACCATGCACCGGACTTGCGCACGATGCCATGCTCGACGCCGAGGTCGATCAGACCGCCCTCGCGGGAGATGCCCTCGCCGTACAGGATGTCGAACTCGGCCTGCTTGAAGGGCGGGGCCATCTTGTTCTTGACGACCTTGACCCGGGTGCGGTTGCCCACGGAATCGGTGCCGGTCTTCAGGGTCTCGATCCGACGGATGTCCATGCGCACGGACGCGTAGAACTTCAGCGCCTTGCCACCGGTGGTGGTCTCGGGGCTGCCGAAGAAGACACCGATCTTCTCGCGCAGCTGGTTGATGAAGATCGCGGTGGTCCCGGAGGCGGACAGCGCGCCGGTGAGCTTGCGCAGCGCCTGCGACATGAGACGGGCCTGCAGGCCGACGTGGGAGTCGCCCATCTCGCCCTCGATCTCCGCCTTCGGGACCAGGGCGGCCACCGAGTCGATGACCACGACGTCCAGAGCACCGGAACGGATCAGCATGTCGGTGATCTCGAGCGCCTGCTCACCGGTATCCGGCTGGGAGACGAGCAGCGCGTCGGTGTCGACACCGAGCTTCTTCGCGTACTCGGGGTCCATCGCGTGCTCGGCATCGATGAAAGCAGCGATGCCTCCGTTGCGCTGGGCGTTGGCCACCGCGTGCAGCGCGAGCGTGGTCTTACCGGACGACTCCGGTCCGTAGATCTCGACGATGCGGCCGCGGGGCAGGCCGCCGATGCCGAGTGCGGCGTCCAGCGCGACGGACCCGGTGGGGATGACCTCGACCGGCGGCCGGGTGTCGTCTCCCAGGCGCATGATCGAGCCCTTGCCGAACTGGCGGTCGATCTGTGCGAGCGCGTTGTCCAGCGAGGAGCCACGATCCTTCGCGGTGGACCTCGTGACGGCGGGCTTCGAAGACTTCGGTGCAGCCATGTGCTTGGTTCCTTCCAGGGGGCCGGTGGGCCGACGTATTGACCGTACGGCCACAGTAAGCGGGGCCCCCGACATTCGCCGCCGCCCTGCACCCCCTGTGGAAGACCGGGGTGTGGGGAGGAAAGGCGAGTTCGCGGATGTCGTGCCGGGTGACCGTCGAGAACCACTGTACCGAACAGGCGTTCGAATGCGCGACCTCATCGCCCGTGTCGCGGCGTGTCGGTCACGGTGGCGCGCGCACCCGTCCAGCGGCGTGCCCGCAACGGTCAGCGTTGGCGCTGCTCCAACGGCACTTCCCAGCGACGGGACTCGGGGATCTCCATCGCATCGCACAGCGTCACCCAGACCCGGCGCACGGGAACCCCGTGCTCGAGCGCCTGCTCGGCGGTCATGCCGCCGGCTCCCTCGAGCACGAGGTCCCGGACATACGTTCCTGCGAGGACCGGGCCGAACACGTGGTCGGCCAGTTCCGTGAACTCGCTGCGACGCACCTCAGTGGGCACCGACCAGCGGACTCGCATCGTCGGCGAGACCCTCGGGCACGGTGTCGGGGATGCTCACGTTCTCGGAGACGGCGATCCGGTCGGACACCTCGCGCAGCACGAAGGACAGCGGGAGACCCAGGGCATCGGTCACGGAGACCAGCAGCTCGCTGGAGGCCTCCTTCTGGCCGCGCTCGATCTCGCTGAGGTAACCCAGGGACACGCGGGCATCGGAGGACACCTGACGCAGCGTGCGTCCCTGGTTGCGGCGCGCATCGCGCAGGACGTCGCCGAGCTCCTGACGGAACAGGACCATGGCCTTGCCTCCCTTCCTCTGGTTGAACTGGTGGAACACCTCGGGGGTGCGGTGCAGAGAAGTCATCACGTCCAGAACAACGCCCGACACCTCAAGAGTGTTCCCCAGAGTGTAGTGGCCTCGATCCCAGGGATCCCTGAGAGGTCTGCACAGCGGGACCGTCCGCGCGGGTCCCGACGCAGAACGCGTTGACCTGCACGGGGTCTCAGCTCGGGAGCTCCTCGGCGAGCATCTGGATCGCGAGGTCGACGGTCGTGGCCCGGATCCGCGCCCTGCCTCCGCTGAGATGCAGTTCACGGCTGGAGGCCGGGCCGTCTCGTCGGGCCAGTCCCAACCAGACGGTGCCCTCCGCCGCGCCGCGGTCATCAGGACCGGGCCCGGCCACGCCCGTCGTGGCGATCGCGAGGTCGGCGTCATACAGCGCGAGCGCTCCCTCCGCCATGGCCTCGGCGACCTCGGCATTGACGGCGCCGCGCTCCTGGAGCAGCCCCTCGTCCACGCCCAGCACACGGGTCTTCGCCGAGTACGAGTAGCAGGCGGCGCCGCCCGCGATCACCGCGCTCGCCCCGGGGACGTCCACCAGGCGGGCCACCACGGCACCTGCCGTGAGCGACTCGGCCGTGGCGATCATCAGCCCGCGCTCCGCGGCCCGGGCGATGACCGCCTCCGGGCCGATGCTCACGACGCGCCGCCCGCGAGGGCCTCACGGCGCAGACGAAGGCCGTCCTTGAGGTTCACGAGACCGGACCAGACGGTCAGCACCACGGCGAGCAGCACCAGGGCCAGTCCGATCCACCGGGCCGGCTCCCACCACAGCTCGAAGGGGATCAGGCAGAAGGTGATCGCGATGGTCTGGACCATCGTCTTCGCCTTGCCGGCCATGTTCGCCGGCAGGGCGCCGTACTTGAGGATCGTGAAGCGCATGACGGTGATGCCGATCTCGCGCACCAGGATCAGGATCGTCATCCACCACGGCACGTACTCCCAGATCGAGAGCATGATGAGCGCCGCGCCCGTCATCGCCTTGTCGGCGATGGGGTCGACGATCTTGCCGAAGTCGGTGATGAGGTTCCGGCTCCGCGCCAGATATCCATCGAGGAAGTCCGTGATCATCGCGACCACGAAGACGGCCGCCACCAGCAGACGGCCGGGGACGGTGTCCGGGTACATGACCGCGAGCACCACCAGCAGCGGAACCATCGCGCACCGCACCATCGTGAGGATGTTGGCGATGTTCCACAGCGGCACCGGCTCCGTGCGGGGTGTGGTCATGATGCTCCTGTGCTCGCGGGGTGGAATAGGGCCGGACGGTCGAGGAACTCGCGCTCCGGGTCGGGTGACGGGACGGGACGGGAGCTCAGCGCCCGGTGAGGCTCCAGGCGTCCTCGCTGTCCTCGCCGCCCTCGTCGTCGTAGTAATCGGTCGCGGGCTCGGAGCCGTCGTCGGCCAGCGGATCGGAGCCGTACCGGTCCTCCGTGCCGGCGGCCGTGGCGCCCTCGGGATCCGGCGCGTCCTGTGCGTCGGACTCCTCGAGGTCCACCGCCTGATCCGCGCCGTACGGCTGATCGGCGTCCTCCTCGGGGACGTCCTCTCCGCGGATGCGGGCGATCGCGGAGGCGAGGTCGTCCGGGTGGATCATCACGTCGCGCGCCTTGGACCCCTCCGAGGGGCCGACGATCTCGCGGGACTCCAGCAGGTCCATCAGGCGACCCGCCTTGGCGAAGCCCACACGCAGCTTGCGCTGGAGCATCGAGGTGGAGCCGAACTGCGTGGTGACCACGAGCTCCGCGGCCTGCAGCAGCACGTCGAGATCGTCGCCGATGTCGTCGTCGATCTGCTTCTTGGCCGCGACGACCTGGACGTCCTCGCGGTAGTTCGGCTTCATCTGGGTCTTCACGTGGTCGACGACCTTGTGGATCTCCGACTCGTTGACCCAGGCGCCCTGCACGCGCATCGGCTTCGCCTTGCCCATCGGGTGGAACAGGGCATCGCCCTGGCCGATCAGCTTCTCGGCGCCGACGGAGTCCAGGATGACGCGCGAGTCCTGCAGCGACGAGGTCGAGAACGCGAGGCGGCTGGGCACGTTGGCCTTGATGATGCCGGTGACGACGTCGACCGACGGGCGCTGGGTGGCGAGGATCAGGTGGATCCCGGCGGCACGCGCGAGCTGGGTGATGCGCTGGATCGAGGCCTCGACGTCGCGCGGGGCGACCATCATGAGGTCGGCGAGCTCGTCGACCACGACCAGCAGGTACGGGTAGGGGGCGAGCCGTCGCTCGCTGCCCGCGGGCAGCTTCACCTCGCCGGCCCGCACCGCCTTGTTGAAGTCGTCGACGTGCTTGTACCCGAAGGCGGCGAGGTCGTCGTACCGGGCGTCCATCTCCTTCACCACCCACTCGAGGGCCTCGGCGGCCTTCTTCGGGTTGGTGATGATCGGCGTGATCAGGTGAGGGATGCCCTCGTAGATGCTCAGCTCGACGCGCTTGGGATCGACCAGCACCATGCGCACCTCCTCCGGCGTGGCGCGCATGAGGATCGACGTGATCATCGAGTTCACGAAGACCGACTTGCCGGCGCCGGTGGCGCCCGCGACCAGGAGGTGGGGCATCTTGGCGAGGTTCGCGATGACGTATCCGCCCTCGACGTCCTTGCCCACGCCCATCACGAGGGGGTGCTCGGTGCGGCGCGCGACCGAGCTGCGCAGCACGTCGCCGAGGACGACGGTCTCGCGGTCGGTGTTGGGGATCTCGATGCCGATGGCCTTCTTGCCCGGGATCGGCGAGAGGATGCGCACGTCGGAGCTCGCCACGGCGTACGAGATGTTCTTGTCCAGGGCCGTGACCTTCTCGACCTTGGTGCCCGGAGCGAGCTCGACCTCGTAGCGCGTGACCGTCGGTCCGCGGGAGAAGTCGACCACCTTGGCGTTGACGTTGAACTGCTCGAATACCTCCTCGAGCGCAGCGACCACCTGGTCGTTGGCCTCCGAGCGGGTCTTGTGCGGTGCGCCCTCCAGGAGGAAGGACGAGTCCGGCAGCGTGTACACGACGTCGCCGGCCAGTTCGAGCTGCTCGCCGGCGCGCGGCAGATCGCCCATCGGCGGGTGCACGAGATCCGGCTTCTCCTCCGCCGCGGGCTTGGTGGGCACGGCCTTGGTCGCAGCGGGTGGGCTCGCGACCGGCGCCTTCGCAGCAGCGGTCGGCATCGGGGTGGTCGCGCCGGCAGCAGCAGGGTCGCCCTTGCCGGGGAAGGTCTTGGCCCGGTTGTTCTCGTCCTCGACCACGTCGAAGACCTCCGCGGAGTCGGCCTTCGCAGCCCGCTTCGCGCGGGAGCCCCGGCCCTTCTTCGCCTCGGCCGCGGCGGCCGCCTCGGCACTGACGCCCTGCTCGAAGGCTTCGTCGCCCGCGTAACCGAAGTTCTCGTGGTCACGGGCGGCCTCGTCCTCGGCCTTCTCCCGGCGGCTGCGGCGACGCGGCCGGCCGGCGGACTGGGCCTGGGTGGCCTGCTCGTGGACCGCGGGGTCGACGCGGCGGGGGCGCAGACCGAGGGCGACGCGCTCGGCGTCCTCCTCCTCGCTGCTGCCCACCATCACGTCGTACACGCCGCGCAGGCGCGATGGGATCGACTCCACGGGCGTCGCGGTGAGCACCAGAACGCCGAAGGCGATCACCACGGAGTGGATGACGATCACGGCGACCGGCGGGAGCAGGGCCTCGAGCGGGGCCGCGGCGAGATAGCCGAGCACCCCTCCCCCGCGCGCCAGGGCGTCGATGCCGTCCGCCGGAGCGGGGAGCCGGGCGGAGACGGAGGCGATCGCCGAGATCGCGGTGAGGAGCAGGAGGATCCCGATCGCGATGCGGCTGTTGGCGCGCACCTGGTCGGGACGGCGGAACATGCGCATCGCCCATCCGGCCGCGAGCAGCGGGATCACCATGGAGGAGATGCCGAAGGTCCCGGCCACCACGGTGTGCACGGCGCCGAACACGGGGCCGGTGGACTGCCACCACTCGACGACGGCCACCAGGGCCGCGATGAGGAGGAGGAACAGCGCATAGCCGTCCCGTCGCTGGTCGGGCGCGACCTCCCAGCGTGCGACGCCGATCGAGCGGACCAGGCCGCCGATCATCCGGGCGATCGCCAGATAGCCGGAGCGCACTGCGCGCACCGGCAGAGGGAGCGTCGACGGATCGTGGGCAGCGGAACCGGCGGTACGCGAGGTACCGGCGGACGAGCTCCGGGACGAGCCTTTCGACGCACGTGCGGGGGAAGACGTACGTGTCGCCATGCCACCCAGGGTACCGCTCGGTCCCTGTTCGACCCGGGAGGCGGCGCGGCGGCCCGTCGCACCGGGCGTATCTCACCCCGAATTCACACCGTTCTCACGCTGTCTGCGGGAGGTCGCGGCGTGGAACGGAGCTCACCGCGAGGTCACAAGGGGCGGCGGGACGGATCGCACGGCGGGATGCCGTCGGCCGCATCGAGCGCGGCAGCGAGGGCGCGCAGCTGGTCCGCGTCGGCCGGGACGTGCGGGCCGCGCATCGCGGCATGGGGCAGGACCCCCTGCAGGGCGAGCGCCGCCTTGGCCGCGACGGCGCCGGGGAGCCGGCTCATGATCGCCTCGACCAGCGGGACCAGGCGGCGATGCGCCTCGAGCGCGCCCGCGAGGTCGGAGCGGTCCACGGCGTCGACCATCTGCTTCTCGAACTCGGCCGCCACCTGGCCGACGACCGACACCACGCCGGAGGCGCCGATCGAGAGCCACGGGAGGTTCAGGGCGTCCTCGCCGGAGTAATACGCCAGCCCGGTCTCGGCCATCACCCTGCTGGCCTGCTGCAGATCGCCCTTGGCGTCCTTGACCGCGAGGATGCGTTCGTGCTCGCCCAGACGCAGGAGGGTCTCGTAGGCGAGCGGGATGCCCGTGCGCCCCGGGATGTCGTAGAGCATGACCGGGAGGTCGGTCGCGTCGGCGATCGCAGTGGTGTGGGCGATCACCCCTGCCTGGCTGGGCTTGGAGTAGTAGGGCGTGACGACGAGCAGGCCGTCGAGCCCTTCGAGCTCGGCATGGGCCCGCGCCAGATCGATCGAATGGGCGGTGTCGTACGTGCCCACCCCGGCGACGACCTTGACCTCGGGCCCGACGGCGGCGCGCACGGCGCGCGCCAGCTCGAGCTTCTCGACGTCGGTGAGCGCGGGCGCCTCACCCGTGGTGCCCGAGACGACGATGAGGTCGTTGCCATGCTCGCTGATGTGCACCGCGAGCTTCTGGGCGGCGTCGAGGTCGATCCCGTGGCCGTCCTGCGTCAACGGCGTGACCACAGCGGTCCCCACCGCGCCGAAGGGCCTCGCGGGGCGCGTGTCGGTGCTGGTCATGATCTCCTCCCAGAGATGTCCTGATCCCAGGAGCCTAATGCAGGCCCTGTCCTGCTCAGCGCCGTGACGCGACTCCGAGATCCACGAGGATCGCCAGCGGGGTGCGCTGACGGCCCTGGCCGAGGGGGTTGTCCGCGAAGGTCGCCTCGAGGCGTTCGTTCGGGGTGTCGACATCCGATCCCAGCACGTTGCGGCCGATGTCGTTGGCGTCCATGACCACGGTGCCCACGAAGCTGTCGCGCAGCGCCGCCGGGATGTCCGCTCCGCGGATCGCCGCGGAGATCTTCGCCGAGACGGCGTCCGGATCCTTCGGGGGCAGCTTCGCGGAGACGTTGGACGGGAAGGCGGAGTACGGCGTGGGGCCGTCGATCGCCCGCACGTTCGCGCCGACGACCTCGTAGAACAGGCCGCGCTTGCCGATGACCTTGCCGGCCGCGCCGGCGGCCGAGGCCGCCACGACGCGGGGCAGGCCGACCTCGCGGATCGCGAGCTCCATCGTGGTGGGGTCGCCCAGGCCGATGCCGGCGGGGGTGCGGGTGACGAAGCGGCTGAGGACCTTCGCCGACCGACGGGGCTTGATCTCCCAGGTGAACCACGAGCGGCCCTGCGTGATGGCGATGATCTTCTCGCTGATCACGAAGTACCACGGGGACCCGTCGGGCACGACGTCCGCGGGCAGGGACGCCGCGAAGCTCTCGACCCGCTCCCGCGCGAGCGACTCGACATCGTCCCCGCGGGCAACCAGAGCGGTCTGCAGAGGCAGACGGCGCCAGGTGCGGCCGTCGGACTCGGAGAGGAGGTCGAGTTCCTTGCCCGGGTTGGCGACGTAGTCGCTCTTGGGCTCCTCCTCGACCTCGGGCTGCTTGTCAACGGCGACGGGGGCGACGGCGGCCGCGGAGGCCAGCGCCGACTGCTCGTCGGCGGCGGCCCGATCACCCAGGGCTCGCATGGAGCCCTCGGTGTCGTCGAAGAAGGTGCGCATCCACAGCTCGACGTTCAGCAGGCGCCAGAACATCATCGTGCCGTGGTTGCCGGGGTTCGCGATGTAGTCCTCGAACAGGGCGACGACGCTGGGGGCGTCGAAGTAGGGGCGGCTCGCGAAGGACTCGGAGGCGAAGATGTCCATCAGTTCCGGGGCGATCGTGCGGAACCACTCCCCCTCCGGGGTGGTGAAGCCGATCTTGTTGCGGCGCTTGGAGATCATGTCGGGCAGGATCCCGTCCATGGCCTCGCGCAGGATCCGCTTGTTCCATCCGTCGTGGATGATCGCGGACTCGTCGAGCGAGAACAGGAACTTCAGCAGCTCCTTGTCGACGAAGGGGACACGTCCCTCGATGCTGAAGCGCATCGTGTTCTTGTCCTCGTAGCGCAGCAGCGAGGGCAGCGAGGAGCGGAAGGTGTCCTCGAGCAGGCGCTCCTTGATGTCGTCCTGCACGGAGGTGACCTTCTCGGAGCTGTGCTCGGAGACGAAGCCGGAGTTCAGCAGCGCCTCGATCGGCACCGAGGTGCGCCCGGAGTACTTGGTGCGCGCGAGCTTGCGGAGGATGTCGCGCGAGCCGACGATCTCGCTCGCGAGCTCCTTGAAACGCTTCTGCCGACGCAGCTGACGCAGGTAGACGTAGAAGTACGGGTTGTACCCGGCCATCATCTCGTCGGCGCCCTGACCGTCCAGGAGCACGGTCACGTGCTGGCTGGCCTCGCGCATCACCGCGTACTGGGCGTACGGCCCGGTGGAGATGATCGGCTCCTCCTGGGTGCGCACGAAGTCGCGCAGGTCCTCGAGGAAGGCGTCCGGCTGGGGGTGGATCTTGTGCGCCGTGATCTGGCCCGCGTTGTCGCTGAGCAGCTTGTCGACGTAGGCCTCCTCGTCGTTCGAGGAGTTCGGGAAGACGGCCGAGAAGGTGTTCTGACGGCTGCCGACGGCGCTGAAGTTCTCGTCCTGGGGCTGCTCGCGCAGGTGACGGGCGATCACGGCGGCGACCGCGGAGGAGTCCAGCCCACCGGAGAGGGACGTGCCGACGGGGACCTCGGACTGCAGACGCAGCCGGACCGACTCCTGGAAGCGCTCGCGGTACTCGTCGACGACCTCCTGGCTGTACGGGCGGCTGGGTCGCTCGGCGATCTCGCGCAGCTCCTCCTGGAGCCGGGTGAAGGAGCTGACCGAGGTGCCGTCGGCGCGGATCTCGAGGACCTCGCCCGCCATGAGGCGACGCACGCCGCGGAAGAAGGTCTGCGAGTCGTCGTCCTGGACGCGGAACTTCAGGTACCGGTACACGGCGCGGTCGTCCGGTGCGGCCTCGAAGCGCTGCGCCGCGAGCAGTGCACGGATCTCGGAGCCGAACAGGACCTGGGGGCGTCCCCCGGTGCCCACGGTGCTCTCGTCGACCCAGTAGTAGAGGGGCTTGATGCCGAAGTGGTCCCGCGCCACGGTGACCGTGCAGGTCTGCGCGTCGTGGATCGCGAAGGCGAACATGCCGTTGAACCGGTCGTAGGCAGCGGTGCCCCATTCGGCGTGCGCCTCCAGGAGCACCTCGGTGTCCGAGTCGGTG
Organism: Brachybacterium sp. AOP3-A1-3; assembly: GCF_052378285.1. Classification (NCBI taxonomy): domain Bacteria; kingdom Bacillati; phylum Actinomycetota; class Actinomycetes; order Micrococcales; family Dermabacteraceae; genus Brachybacterium; species Brachybacterium sp. AOP3-A1-3. Next base: position 195,809 of record NZ_JBQSXM010000007.1, read on the forward strand.
CGGAAGGTGTGGCCCAGCTCCTCGAGCTCGGCACGCAGCGGCAGGTAGTTGTAGGTCTCGCCGTTGTACACGATCGTGTAGCGACCATCGGCGGTGGTCATCGGCTGCGCGCCGCCGGCGACGTCGATGATCGAGAGCCGTCGGTGGGCCAGACCGGTCTCACCGTCGACGAAGAGGCCTTCGCCGTCCGGCCCGCGGTGGGCCAGGGCGCTGTTCATCCGTCGGGCGATGCCCTCGGTGTCGGCACCGAATCCGTAGCTTCCGGAGATTCCGCACATGGGAGGGGTCCTTTCGAAGGGGACGGCTCCGATCCGCGGCGGCGTCGCGTCGGGGCGACGCGGACACCGGATCCGCCCGGCACCCGTGGACGGCGTGCGGACCGGGATCGGCCGCCTGAGCCTATCAACGCCGGAGACCTGCACAGAGCAGGCGCGGCGTGACGTTCAGCTACCGCGTCGGGCCAGCACCAGGTCGTCGCCCTCGGCCCGGATCTCCAGGTCGTCCAGCGAGGTGACCAGGGCGTCCGCGAGCGGCGACAGCTCGGCGGCCGGGGTGGTGCTCGTCACGGCGACCGTGCGCGCACCGGCCTCGGTGCCGGAGAGCAGCCCGCCCACGGAGTCCTCGAGCACGATGCTCTGCGCGGGGTCGACCGCGAGGCGTCGTGCACCGAGCTGGTACGGCTCCGGATCCGGCTTCCCTCGGCTCACCTGGTCCGCGGTGACCATCTTCGCGGGCACCGGCAGTCCGGTGGTGGACCATCGCGCCTCGAACAGCGGGGCGGTGCACGAGGTCACGATCGTCCAGGTGGGGCGACCGAGCACTCGTGCCGCCTCATCGAGCTCGCCCAGCAGACGCTCGGTGCCCGGCAGCGTCACGATCGATCCGACGTCGGCGATCTCGAGCGCCTCGACCCGGGCATGGGCCGCGGCGAGCTGATCGGCGTCGAGCTCCGGCAGCAGCTCGGTGAGGACCTGACGGGCGGGCTTCCCGTGCTGGGCGTGACCGAACTCGAGGTCCGTCCCGAGCTCGCGCAGCAAGGTGTTCCAAGCGCGCTCCACCGCGGGCCCGGAGTCGATGAGGGTGCCGTCCATGTCGAGCAGGAGGACCTTCGCGCGCAGCGGGAGCGCGTCGCCGGGCGTGGTCTGGGCGAGGGGGTCCGAGGTGGCCGTCATGGCGTCACGATCTCACATCGAGGACCGGACACGAAAGCAACGTCCGCCCAGGTGACCGTACAGTGAACACCATCATGACCACTGCTTCACCCGGCACTGCCCCGGAGAGTCCCGGCGCCGCGCTCCCGGTGCGCAGGATCCGTCGCACAGGGCTCTCGATCGGCCTCGCCACCGGGCTGTACGGGATCTCCTTCGGTGCCCTGGCCACCTCCTCCGGGCTCGACGTCTGGCAGGCGATGGTGCTCTCCGCCGTGATGTTCACCGGCGGCAGCCAGTTCGCCTTCATCGGGGTGATCGGAGGCGGCGGATCCGCTCTCGGCGCCGCTGCGGCCTCGGTGCTGCTGGGCGTGCGCAACACCCTCTACGGCCTGATCCTCGCCCGCTCCCTCCCCCGCCACGGATGGAAGGGACTGGCCCGGGTGCAGCTGACGATCGACGAGTCCGCGGCCCTGGCCGCCTCCGGCAGCGATGAGCAGGAGAGACGGGCAGGGTTCTGGGCGGCCGGGGTGTGGGTCTATGTCTTCTGGAACCTGTTCTCCCTGATCGGGGCGTTCGCCGGGCAGTACGTCGCCGACCCCCGCGCCTGGGGGCTGGATGCTGCGGCCGCCGCGGCGTTCCTCGCCCTGCTGTGGCCACGACTGCGATCGCTCGACGCGGTCGCGATCGCCGTCGCCGCCGCCTTCCTCGCGCTCGTGACCACGCCGTCGCTGCCTGCGGGGCTCCCGGTCCTGGCCGCGGCCCTGGTCGCCGTGCTCGCGGGGCTGCTGCCCACGCGCCGCTCCGGAGGACCCGAGGGGCGCAGGATGCCTTCCACGTCTCCCGAGGCGTCCGCGGCTCCCGAGGCTTCTGCGCCTCCCGAGGCGTCCGTGTCTCCCGACCCGCAGCCCCGAGCGGAGGACAGGCGATGACCATGCTCTGGATCGCGGTGATCGCCGCGTCCGTGCTGTCCTTCGGGCAGAAGTGGCTGGGCTACCAGGCACCGCCCGACGTCCTGGACCGGCCGCGGGTCGCCCGGATCACCACGCTGCTGCCGATCGCCCTGCTGGGCGCTCTGGTCGCCACGCAGACGGCCACCAGCGGCACCGAGATCGTGCTCGATGCCCGCCTGGTCGCGATCGCCGTGGCGGCGGTGCTCCTGCTCGCGCGAGCCCCGTTCCTCGTGGTCGTGATCGCCGCGGCGGTCGCGGCCGCCGGCCTGCGCGCCCTCGGCTGGGCCTGATCAGGCCCTCGGCTGGGCCAGATCAGCGACCGGATCCCGCCCCGCGAGCACCAGTCTTCCGAACGCCGGCCGTCCGAGCATCCGCCCGACGGGCATCCGCTCGACGGGCATCGATGGCCTGCCGGGTCGCCATGCGGGCGGCCTTGCGGTCATGCAGCGCGTCGTACGCCAGAGCGAGACGGAACCATGCGGTCCACTCCTGCTCGCCAGCGGCCCGACGACCGCTGTCCTCTGCGCCCGTGTCCTGGCCCGTGTCCTGCGGGCCGCCGTCCTGCAATGCCGCCCTGGCGGCCTCGAACTCGGCACGCGGATCCTCGGCGTCGGCGTCCGCCGGGGGCTCATAGCGGCGGGCCAGGTCACCAGCAGCGATCCCGAAGAGCACCTCCCGCCAGGTCACCCAGACGGTCAGCCCCAGCAGGATGACGATCCCCAGGGCGAGGCCATAGCCCAGTGCGCTCCCGGCGCGCACGAAGCCCCACGCGATCCAGCCCAGCCCCCAGCAGTACGCCGCGGTGATCAGCAGGAGCGCGACGACGACGATCTTCTGACGCATCGAGGTCCCCGCTCAGCCGAGCTCGAGGTAGCCGTCCAGGCCCACCGTGAGGCCCGGGTGCGCAGCGACCTCGCGCACACCCAGGAGCACACCGGGCATGAAGCTGGCGCGGTCGAAGGAGTCGTGGCGGAGCTGGAACTGCTCCCCCGGGCCGCCGAACTGGACCACCTCATGGGCGACCAGGCCGCGCTGGCGCACCGCATGCACGTGGATCCCGTCCACGACCGCACCGCGAGCGCCGTCCGGATCCTTCTGGGTCGCATCGGGCACGGGACCGAGACCGGCGGCCCCTCGCCCGCGGGCGATCGCTGCAGCGGTGTGGCGCGCGGTCCCCGAGGGGGCGTCGAGCTTGTCCGGGTGGTGCATCTCGATGATCTCGGCGCTGTCGTAGTAGCGCGCGGCGACCTCGGCGAAGCGCATGGCGAGCACGGCCCCGATCGCGAAGTTGGGGGCGATCAGCACGCCCACCTCATCGTCGGCACTCTCGAGCTGCGCGCGCAGGTCCCCGAGGGCCTCCTCGGTCCAGCCGGTGGTGCCGACCACGGCATGGATGCCGTGGTCCACGAGCCACCGCACGTTCTGGGCGGTGACGGCCGGGACGGTGAGGTCCACGGCGACCTGCGCGCCGACGTCGGTGAGGGTGGAGAGCTCGTCGTCGCGGCCGAGCGCGGCGACCAGCTCGAGGTCCGACGCCTCGTCGACGGCGCGGCAGGCCTCGGAACCCATGCGACCGCCGGCGCCGATCACGGCGACGCGCAGGGGGGTCTTGTCAGTGCTGGTCATGAGGTGCTCCTCGACGGATCGGAGTAGGTGGAGGGTCGGAGTAGCTGGAGTAGCTGGAGTAGCTGGTGGTCGGGCTTCCCGGGCACTGCGCGGAGGACTGCTCAGGACTCCGGGCCGACCTCGACACGGGTGCTGAAGGAGCTGGCCAGGCGTGCGGCGAGCTCCTGCACGGCCGGGGCGTCGACCCGGCCGATCTTCTCGAGCGTCTCGTCGACGCTCGTGTACGTCCCGTGGACCAGTTCGATCGTGCCGAGGCGGCCCATCCTGCTGCTGGTGTCCTCGAGCCCGAGGGCGAACGACCCGGTGATCTGGCCCTTGGCCCGGGACAGCTCCTCCTGCTCGATGCCGCTGGCACCCATCCGATCGAGCTCCTCGGCGAGCAGCTCGACGACCTGCGCGGTGCGGGAGGGGCGGCAAGCGGCGTACATCCCGAACAGGCCGGCGTCGCGGTAGCCGCCGCTGAAGGAGTAGACCGAGTAGGCCAGGCCGCGCTGTTCGCGGATGTTCTGGAACAGGCGCGAGGACATGCCGCCGCCGAGCACCGACATGAGCACGGAGAGCGTGTGGCGGTCCTCGCTGACGGCGGAGAGCCCCTGGCCGCCGAGATAGATGTGATTCTGCTCCGCGGGGCGGATCAGACGGTGCGAGGCGATCGCGGAGACGTCGTGGACCGAGGCGTTCGCCGAGTCCCCGGCAGGAGACTCGGCACGCGGCCGACGGCGGGGCAGCGCCCCGTCCTCGAGCGTCCAGCCACCACCGCGAAGACCCGTCCCCAGCAGCGCGGCGAGCTCGTCGTGGTCGATGTCCCCGACCGCGGTGACGACCAGGTTGTCGGGACGGTAGTGGGCATCCCAGTGGCTTCGCACGTCCTCGATGCTCAGAGCGTTCACGCTCTGCTCGGTGCCGCCGACCGGGCGACCCAGCGACGTGTCGGCCCCGAGCACGTCGGCGAGGAACGTCTCGTAGCCGACGTCGGTGGGATCGTCCTCGGCCATGGCGAGCTCCTCGAGGATGACCTCGCGCTCGGTGGCCAGGGCCTCCTGCTCGAGCAGGCTCGCCGTGATCATGTCCGTGAGGACGTCCACGGCCATCGGCACGTCCGCGGAGCGGACCCGCCCGTAGTAGAGCGTGTGCTCCTTCGCCGTGATCGCGTTGGAGTCGCCCCCGACCTCGTCGAAGGCGGTGGCGATATCCATCGCGGAGCGCCTCCGGGTTCCCTTGAACAGCAGGTGCTCGAGCACGTGCGTCGACCCGGCGTGCTCGGGGAGCTCGTCGCGCGACCCGACGGGCAGCCACAGCCCGATGGACGCGCTGCGCACGCTGCGGTCGGTCTGCGTCAGCAGGCGCACACCGCCGGGCAGGATGCTCCGCCGCACACCGGTGGCGGCATCGAGCATCACGTCTGAGGCGGGATCATCGAAAATGAGGTCGGAAGGCATCGATCGATTGTTCCACGACCTGGCCGCCCTCGGGACGAGAGGTCGCCCTCCCTCCCGGGTCGCGGCGAAGGTCACTCCACTGCTCCCGGCGGCCTGCGCCGGGGCAGCCCGTGCCGGGAGCCTCCGTGCCGGGGCGGTCCGTGCCGGGGCGGTCCGTGCCGGGGTGGTCCGAGCCGGGGCGGTCCGTGCCGGGGCGGTCCGTGCCAGGGCGGCGTGTTCCCGAACAGCCCGTACCCGGACAGCAGGACGGGGAGGCACCAGATGGTGCCTCCCCGTCCTGGGAGCTGCGGCCTCAGGAGGCCGAGCAGATCACTGTGTGGATCAGCTCTCGTCGGAGGAGCTCTCCTCGGAGGGCTTCTCATCATCCTCGGAGACCGCCAGGGAGATCTTGCCGCGGGCGTCGACCTCGCGGATCTCCACCTCGATCTTCTGACCGACCTTGGCGACGTCCTCGACGTTCTCGACCCGCTTGCCGTCGTTCAGCTTGCGCAGCTGGGTGACGTGGAGCAGACCGTCCTTGCCCGGGGTGAGCGAGACGAAGGCGCCGAAGTCGACCACGCGCACCACGGTGCCGAGGTAGCGCTCGCCGACCTCGGGGACCTGCGGGTTGGCGATCGCGTTGACTGCGGAGCGGGCCGCCTCGGCCGAGGGGCCGTCGGTCGCACCGATGTAGACGGTGCCGTCGTCCTCGATCGTGATGTCCGCGCCCGTGTCGTCCTGGATCTGGTTGATCATCTGGCCCTTCGGGCCGATGACCGCACCGATCTTGTCGACGGGGACGGTGACCGCGATGACGCGAGGAGCATGGGGGCTCATCTCGTCCGGCGCGTCGATCGCCTCGTTCAGCACGCCGAGGATCGCCAGGCGCGCCTCGTGAGCCTGCGACAGGGCGCCGCCGAGCACGGAGGCCGGGAGGCCGTCGAGCTTGGTGTCGAGCTGGATCGCGGTGATGAACTCGCTGGTTCCGGCGACCTTGAAGTCCATGTCGCCGAAGGCGTCCTCCGCACCGAGGATGTCGGTGAGCGCCGCATAGCGGGTCTCGCCCTCCACGGTGTCGGAGATCAGGCCCATGGCGATGCCGGCGACCGGGGCGCGCAGCGGCACACCAGCGTTGAGCAGTGCCAGGGTCGAGGCGCACACGGAGCCCATCGAGGTGGAGCCGTTGGACCCGAGGGCCTCGGACACCTGACGGATCGCATAGGGGAACTCCTCGCGGGTCGGCAGGACCGGCACCAGGGCGCGCTCGGCGAGCATGCCATGGCCGACCTCACGGCGCTTCGGGGAGCCGACGCGACCGGTCTCGCCGGTGGAGTACGGCGGGAAGTTGTAGTGGTGCACGTAGCGCTTGCGCGTGACCGGCCCGAGGGAGTCGATCTGCTGCTCCATCTTGAGCATGTTCAGCGTGGTGACACCCATGATCTGGGTCTCGCCGCGCTGGAACAGTGCCGAGCCGTGCACCCGCGGGAGCACCTCGACCTCGGCGGAGAGGGCACGGATGTCGCGGAGGCCGCGACCGTCGATGCGGACGCCGTCGGTGAGCACCTTCTGGCGCACGACCTGCTTGGTCAGCGCACGCATCGCACCGCTGACCTCCTTCTCGCGACCCTCGAGCTGCTTGCCCTCGCCAGCGAGCTCCTCGGTCATCTCGCCGATGAGCTGCTCGGTGCGCTCTTCGCGCTCCGTCTTCGCAGCGATCGACATGACCTCGGCCAGACGCTCGGTGGCGGCGGCCTCGACGACGGCGTAGGCGTCGTCCTGGAAGTCGAGGAAGAGCGGGAACTCGCGCACCGGCTTGGCGGCGGTGGAGGCGAGCTCCTGCTGGGCGACGCACAGGCTGCGGATGAAGACCTTCGCGGCCTCCAGGCCCTCGGCCACGACGGGCTCGGTGGGAGCGATCGCGCCCTGCTCCTTGATGAGCGTCCAGGCGTTGTCGGTGGCCTCAGCCTCGACCATCATGATCGCCACATCGTCCTCGACGATGCGACCGGCGACGACCATCGAGAAGACGGCCTCGTCGAGCTGCGAGAAGGTCGGGAAGGCGACCCACTGGCCGCCCTGGGCGGTCGGGATGAGCGCGATGCGCACGGCGCCGATCGGGCCCGAGAAGGGCAGCCCGGAGATCTGGGTGGACGCGGAGGCGCCGTTGATGCCGACGACGTCGTACGCGTCGTCCGGGTTGTTGGCCATGACGGTCAGCACGACCTGGACCTCGTTGCGCAGGCCCTTGACGAAGGCCGGGCGCAGCGGGCGGTCGGTGAGACGGGCGGCGAGGATCGCGTCGGTGCCGGGACGGCCCTCGCGACGGAAGAACGAGCCGGGGATGCGACCCGCGGCGTACATCCGCTCCTCGACGTCGATCGTCAGGGGGAAGAAGTCGAAGTGGTCCTTGGGACGGTTCGAGACGGCGGTGGCCGACAGGATCATCGTGTCGTCGTCGAGGTAGACGGCGACGGCGCCGGCGGCCTGCTGGGCGAGACGTCCGGTCTCGAACCGGACTTCACGACGGCCGAACGAGCCGTTGTCGATGACCGCGGTCGTCGCGGTGATTTCAGGGCCTTCCATGGCCATGTGAATCTCCTCTGGTAGGGGGTTGCCCTGCCGGTGCGGCCTTCGTCAGTCATCTGCGGCGCACGATCCCGGGACGGGGACTGCGTGCTCCGAAGGTCACTGCCGAGGACCGAACCTGGTCGGGGCGAGGGGTCGGAGGGGTGCCCGCGTGAGCGGACAGACGGAACCGCCGCCCGCCTCAGGAGGCGAGCGGCGGACAGCGATCAGCGGCGGATGCCGAGGCGCTTGATCAGCGAGCGGTAGCGCTCGATGTCGGCGGCCTGGAGGTACTTCATCAGGCGCTTGCGCTGACCGACCAGCAGCATCAGACCGCGGCGCGAGTGGTGATCGTGCTTGTGGGTCTTCAGGTGCTCGGTCAGGTAGGTGATGCGATGCGTGAGGAGCGCGGCCTGGACCTCGGGCGAACCGGTGTCACCCTCGGCGGTCGCGTACTCCTTGATGATCTCCTGCTTGGTGGCGGTGTCGAAGGCCATGGTTCTCCTGTGGTCGTTGCGCGGCGCTCCGGGACCTGCTGTCCCGGGCTCTCTGGGCGAGCCTCGCCCCGTCTCCCCCAGCAGGCGCACGTCGAGGACGTGCACTGCAGACGTCAGGGTGGGGCGGACTGGCTCTCCGCGGCCGAATTCACGGCTCGAGCAGGATATCAGTCCTCGGCTGCCTGACGGGAGGGACCGGGATCGAGAGTGCGGCGGGTCACCTCGACGTCCCGCTGCATCTGCTCGACCAGGGTCTCGACCGCATCGAACTTCAAGGTCGGGCGTTGGAAGGCCACGAACTCGAGCCGCACGGTGTCGCCGTAGAGATCCAGGTCGTGGGCGCCGTGAACATACGCCTCAACGGTGCGGCGGGGAGCGCCGTCGACCTCGAAGGTCGGATTGGTGCCGATAGAGATGGTCGCCGCCGCTCCTGCCAGTGGTTCGGTGTCGGCGTGAGCGCTGTCCTGCTCGAGCACCGTGAGGTAGCCGGCGTAGACGCCGTCGGCCGGGATGAGCCCGGCCGGGTCCGGCCCCAGGTTCGCGGTCGGGAAGCCGAGCTCGCGACCGCGCTGGAAGCCGTGACGGACGGTGTCCGTCACCGTGTGCAGCCGCCCCAGGCCCTCCGTCGCGACCTCGATATCACCGGTCAGGAGAGCCGCACGGATCCCCGAGGAGGAGATGCGCCCGCTCTCCTCTCCCTCGGGGCCGAGGTCGGAGACCGTGACGACCTCGAAGCCGTATTTCCTGCCCAGCTCGCGCATGGTGTCGATGTTCCCCGCGTTCGCCCGACCGAACAGGGCGTCCTCGCCCAGCACGACGCACTTCATGCCGAGTCCCTCGACGAGGAACACCCGCACGAAGTCCTCCGGCGAGTAGAGGGCGAAGTCCCGGGTGAACTCGAGGTCCAGCACCCCGTGCACACCGGCGAGGAGCAGCAGGCGGTCGCGGTCCTCGTGCCCGGTCAGCAGCGGCGGCTCGCCGGGCGTGCCCATGACATGTCGCGGATGCGGCCAGAAGGTGAGCGCGACCGGAGAGAGCCCGCGGGATTCAGCATGGTGGACGAGCTGGTCGAGCACGTAGCGATGGCCGCGATGGATCCCGTCATAGTTCCCGATGGAGACCGCTGTGGCCCCGAGATCAGCGGGCACGTCCTGCACGGAGTGCCAGATGGGGGTGCGGGTCACGGCGCGGTCAGATCCTTCCGGGGCCGGGTGCTCGGACGCACCCACGGGGGTTCCACCCAGGGGCGGAGCATCTCGGGCGGGAGCACCGAGCAACGGGGAACACTGTAACGCCCGAGGGTTCCACCGCGGGAGTTCAGCCGCGGGCGAGGGGCGAGTACGTCGGCCGCGGGCTCCGCCGTGTCGGAGCTGTGACGAAGCTCCGCGGCGCAGATATGTCGCGAAGCCTGCCTGCTCCGTTAGTCTGAAGGGCAATGCGGCACCGGGGAGGGACCCCTGTGCCCTCCGGCATTTCCAGCGGGGGCAGACACGATGGCCGCGGAGAACGGATCAGAATCCATGACGAACGTGACCGAATCGGCGGCGCTGGGCGGCCCGTCCCGACCCACCGGACGCCACGGCCGTCGCCGTACCCTCCTCATCGTGATCGCCATCCTCGCGGTGATCGCCATCGCCCTGACCGGCGGCGCGATGGCCTACGCCAAGCAGTACGACGACCGCGCGCTCCCGGGGACCACCATCCTCGGCCAGGACGTCTCCGGCAAGTCCGCCGAGGAGATCTCCGCGCTCGTCGCGAAGAAGGGTGAGGACGTCACCGTCTCCGTGACCGCCGGCGATCAGAAGTCCGAGGTCCCGCTCGCCGACCTCGGAGTGACCGTGGATGCCGACGCCACCGGCAAGGCCGCGCTGGATCGCGACAACTCCCTGACCGAGGTCATCTCCTCGACCTGGTCCGGTGAGCACCCGGTCGCCCCCGTCGTCTCCGTCGACGACGCCGCGGTCGCCGCCTTCGCCGAAGGCCTCGTCCCCAAGGACAAGACCGTCCCGGTCGACGCCGAGGTCGTCTTCGACGAGGACGCCCAGACGTGGAACGCCGTCCCCGGCCGCGACGGCCAGGGAGTGGACCCGAAGGTCCTGGTGGACACGGTGACGCAGAAGGCCCCCGCGCTCGAGAGCTTCAGCGTGGAGCAGCCCGTCGAGAAGATCGCCCCGGCGATCACCACCGAGGACGCCGAGGAGACCGTCGGCACGATCTCCTCCCTGCTCGAGCAGCCGATGTCGATCAAGGGCGCCGACGACTCGACCCACGAGGTCTCCGCCGAGAAGCGCTCCGGATGGCTCTCGGTGGGTCCGGACAAGTCCGGCGAAGCCCTGAAGATCAGCGTGGACGAGGACGCCGTGCGCGAGTGGGTCTCGAGCCGCGCCTCGGACGACGCCGTGGAGGCCAAGGACGGCATCGAGCAGGTCGACGAGGACGGCAAGGTCGTCAAGGTGGTCGCCGAGAAGAAGGACGGCCTCAAGATCACCAACACCGATGCTGTCGCCGACGAGCTGATCGCCGCCCTGCAGGGCACCACGCCCCTGGAGGCCGCCTTCGAGACCCAGAAGATCAAGGCTGAGGTCAACGAGGTCGACGCGCCGAAGGATGCGGAGAAGGACAAGAAGGACGAGGACAAGGACGCCGCGAAGGACGAGAAGTCCAAGGACGAGAAGGACAAGGCGAAGGATTCCGACGAGAAGGCTCCCGCCGACAAGCCCACCGGCGAGAAGTGGATCGACGTGAACCTGAGCAACAAAACGGTCACCGCCTACGTCGGCGACACCCCGGTGTGGGGTCCGCGCTCCATCGTCGACGGCAAGGAGGGCAACGAGACCGTCACCGGCTCCTTCGAGATCTACCAGCGGCACGACCGTCAGGACATGACCAATGCCGCGTACTACCCCAAGGGGCACGAGAAGTACTACCTCACCCCGGATGTGCCGTGGGTGCAGTACTTCCACAACGGCTACGGCTTCCATGGAGCACCGTGGCGCTCGTCCTTCGGGTACTCCGGGTCGCACGGCTGCATCAACATGACCGTGTCCGACGCGAAGTGGCTCTACGACTGGGCGTCGATCGGCACTCGCGTCGAGTCCCACTACTGATATGTAGGGTTTTCTGTCAAGTGTGCAGGGTGAAGCGGCGGCATCCACTGGCCGGTGGGTGCCCCCGCTTCGGCGTTCGCGGGGTGCTTCTCGGGGTTCGCGTGTCTGTTCGACGCGTGGTCAGTCTGATATTCGCGGGTTGGTTACCGCATGACGCTGTTTTCGGTGGGAGGGGCGTTGCTGGTCTGAGGTCGAGCGTCACCCGCTCGGGCTGCTCACAGTAGATTCGCTGGTCTCCTCCTCACGCTGCGCCCCGAGATGCTCTGGGTCGTCCGTGAACGCGGTCTATGGGGGTTATGCCTCCATCGTCGCCAGAGACCAGCACCAGCCGGCCAGTTCCCGGGCGATCGCGGTGGTCGCGACGGTGCGGGGCTTGTGGTGGGCATCCATCGTCATCCACCGTCGGTGCAGGCGCCGGTTGCCCTGGTCGGCCCGCTGGGCGATGACCGCGGGGACGTTCGCCCAGTTCATCTGCAGTGTCGGGCCAGGCCGGTAGTCCTTCTTGTGCTGCCAGGCGGACTCGACCAGCAGGCGGCGGGCGTGGGAGTTGCCGGTGCGGGTGATGCCGCCCAGTTTGCGGCTGGATCCGGAGGAGTGCTCAGAGGGGACCAGTCCCAGGAACGCGGCGATCTTCTTGCCGGTGAAGCGCTCCCAGTCCCCGATTTCCACAGCCAGACCGAAGGCGGTCAGGGTCGAGATGCCACGCAGGCAGACCAGCCGATGGGTGATCTCGGTGAACTCGCTGCCCTCTGCCAGCTCGGTGATCGCCACGTCCAGCCGGTCTCGCCGGGCCAGGCCGTGGTGGACCGTGTCGCAGGCGTCGTCGAACGCGGCCAGCGTCCCGGTCCCGGCGCTGGTGAGGTCGTCCCGGCGGATCCCACGCATCCACACGTCATGGGGACGGCCCCAGGCAGTCTTGCCGGGAAACACATAGCCGTGGCGCAGCAGCAGCTTCCCCAGTCGGTGCCTGGAGGTCATCAGGTCCCGGCGGGCATCATCTCTGGACCGGACCAGGTCGCGGGCAGATTCCTCACTCCTGGTCGGGATGCGGACCGGGACGATGTCTCCGGCCCGGTCCAGGCGGGCCAGGAGCATCGCATCGTTGCGGTCGGTCTTGACCCGGTCACCGGGTGGCCGGATCAGCTTCGAGGGCGCCGCGACCTGCACGAAATACCCCGCCTCGAGCATGGTCCGGGCGAGTCCGAAACCGGTGGGGCCGGCCTCGTAAGTGATACGTAGCGGTCCGTGGTCGCGGGCCAGATCGGTGACGAACTCGCTGATCACGACCGGGTCGTTGGGCAGCTTCTTCCGGATCAACTCACCAGTGGAGCCGTCGATCGCGGCGGCAACCACACTGCGGGCATGGACATCCAATCCCAGGCTTGTACTCTCGGTAAACACCAGGGCCTCCTATGAATGCATGCACCCCGGTTGCCCATCGACCGCGGTGATCTACGAGTCTTCATAGCGGGGCCCTGGGCCACAAGACCCGACCCGGCGACTCCGCCACCCTCATAGCGTCTGAGCGGATTCCCGCGCACGTACGACGAAGCCTTCTCCCGGATTCCGGGAGAAGGCTTCGTCGTACGTGGCGGCTTCGAAGTACGGGGAGGCTTCGTCGCGCGGGGAGGCTTCGTCGTGCGGGGAGGCTTCGTCGCGCGAGGGGGCCGCTGGCGTCCGTCGGTCAGCAGCGTGCGTCGAGCGGGATCACCAGGGCGGGTCGCCAGCTCGTGCCGTCAGGCCGGAGCACGGCGCAGAGCGCTCCGTCGGCGTCGAGAGCGGCGACCAGGTCCGACAGGTCCGCGTCGTCTCCCCCACCCCTCGGCGCGCTCCGCGGTGCCACGGGCGCTGCGGACGGCTCCTCGGCACGGGGGATGCGCCGACCGTCGGCCAGATCCCGGGCATCCTCGGCCGACACGGTCAGGGCGGGCAGAACAGTCCCCGCGCTGCGACCCAGTCCCCGCAACGGCAGGTCCACGTCATCCCCCTCGCCCCGGGCCGGCACCTGCACGGCGTCAGCCACCGTGAACGGGCCGATGCTGGTACGGCGCAGCGCCGTGAGATGACCTCCCACGCCCAACGCGGCGCCCAGGTCACGGGCCAGAGCCCGTACATAGGTTCCCGAGGAGCAGGTGACCACGGCGTCGAGGTCCACATAGCCGTCGCTCTCGCGGCGCGCTGTGATCTCGAAATGGGAGATCCGCACCGCGCGCGCGGCGAGCTCTACCTGCTCCCCCGCTCTGGCGCGGGCATAGGCACGCTTGCCGTCGACCTTGATGGCGCTGACGGTCGAGGGCACCTGCTGGATGTCCCCGCGGAGGAGCTCGAGCTGCTCGTGGATCGCGGCATCCGTGATCCCGCCGGTAGCGCTCGGGGTGCCGATCGGCTCGCCCTCACGGTCGTCGGTGGTCGTGGCCAGACCGAGGCGGATCGTGGCCTCATAGGTCTTTTCCAGCCCCACCAGGTGGGTCAGCAGCCGGGTGCCCTGGCCGATGCCCAGGATCAGCAGGCCGGTGGCCATGGGATCCAGGGTG
>NZ_JBQSXM010000008.1:0-202508 GCF_052378285.1 Brachybacterium sp. AOP3-A1-3
TTTTTTTTATGCCCGAACGCGCCCGCCGGATCCTGAGGAATGCTCAGTCCGCGAGCCGTGGATCGGACTGTTCGTGAAAGGACTTGCCGTGAGAGCACAGCTCCACTCGTTTGCTGCCTGCGGTGATGAGCTGGTCAGTGCGAGCCACAGAGACACCTCCGCGACACAGTTCCGCTGTTCGAACCGGTTGTGCCGTACAGGCGGGAGTCATCAGCAGGTGGCCGGGTTCCACACATCACGAACGAGCCGTGGGACAGGTCCTCTTGCGTAGGGGATGGGTAGACTGATCCGTCGTGTGGACTGTTGTGCCGCACGGGAAACCTGATGTCGGTGTCGACCAGTTCGCCGCCGGCCCACCAGCCATCCGCGCCGGGGGAATCACGCTGTGAACACCCCGCCGACTTCCAGGAGAGCCATGCCGTCCTCGCTGCCGGTCGTCCCCGAGATCGATGAGCAGCTCGCATCGCGCGTCGCCGAGCAACTCGCGATCATCGAGAGTCGACTGCGGGAGTCCGTGGCCACCTCGGATGACATGGCCCGCTGGACCGCTCGGCATCTGATGGACGCCGGGGGCAAGCGGGTGCGTCCGATGCTCGTGCTGCTGGCCGCTTCTCTCGGGGAGATCGACCGGGAGAGCGTCCTGGACGCGGCTGTCCTCGTCGAACTCACCCATCTTGCGAGCCTCTATCACGATGACGTCATGGATTCCGCGCCCACTCGGCGCGGAGCTGACAGCGCCCACTCCCTCTGGGGCAACAACGTCGCGATCCTCACCGGTGACTTCCTCTTCGCGCGAGCCAGCGGGCTGAGCGCGAAGATCGGCGTCGACGCGGTGCGCGTCCATTCCGAGACTTTCGAGAGATTGTGCCTGGGGCAGCTGCACGAGACCGTCGGCCCCTCGGAGGATGACGATCCCTTCGAGCACTACATCTCGGTGCTCGCCGACAAGACGGCCTCGCTGCTCGCCCTTGCCGGCGAACTCGGCGCGCTGCTGTCCGGGGCCCCGTCCGGGACGGATGACGTGATGCGTCGTTACGGGGAGAAGGTCGGCGTCGCCTTCCAGCTGGCCGACGATGTGCTCGACCTCGGAAGCGATGCCGCGACGAGTGGGAAGACTCCTGGCATCGACCTTCGTGAGGGTGTGCCGACGATGCCGACCCTGCTCGTGCGTCGGCGCGCCGCGCAGACAGCGGACGCGCGGAGCCTGGAGATCGTCGCTCGGCTGGATGGTGACCTCTCCGAGGATGATGCGCTGGACGAACTGGTGACGATGCTCCGTGAGGATCCTGCGCTCCAGGAGACGCGCGAGCTTGCCGAGCGCACAGCCGATGAGGCCGTGGAGATTCTCGGCGAGCTTCCGTCAGGCCCCGTCCGTGACGCGCTGGTGGAGTTCACCCGGTCGCTGGTGCAGCGCCGTCGATGACAGGTGCGGGGGACCGTGCCATGGCGGAGTCGCTCTGTCACCAGCGCACTGTGGATGAGTAGGCCCCCCGGTCCGGGCTCGCACGTACTCTGAGGCGGCTTCGCGCGCAGCGGAGCCGGGACCGCGGTTCGGCCCTGGCTGAGGACCGTGGGTTCTCCGTCAGCTGCGACGCACCCGTCGTCGCTTCTGGGGGATCCGACCATGTCCGTCACGTCAGCGCAGATGCTCCGGCGACGGCGCTCCACTGCCGTCTCCTCCGCGGTGCTGGCCGTGATCGCGCTGGTGATCACCGGGTTCGCCGTCAGATATCCCGGGCAGTCGTCCTCGGAGGTCGTGGTCTCCAACGGTGGAGTCTGGGTGATGAACCACGAGGCCGGTCTCGCGGGGAGGATGAACGTCGATGCTGCGGAGCTCGATGCTCGGCTGACCGCGGTCGGAGCGGAGCTCGAGCTCCTCCAGGACGGGTACACCGTGCTCCTGACCAGCCCCCGGGAGATCACGCCCGTGAACACGGCGAGCATTGACCGTGATCAGCTCGTCGAACTCGCCCTCGGCTCCACCGTACGGATGGCCCGTGACCGGGTCGCCATCGCGTCACAGGAAGGCAGGGTCTGGATCCTGTCTGCGGGACAGCTGCCGGCATTCAGCCCGGTGGACGTGGAACCGGCCTATGCGACCGGGGGCAGCGCGGCCGAGATCGCCGTGGGCCGGGACGGGACTGTCTGGGTTCTCGACGGGACCACCCTGATGTCGTTCCCGGACACCGATGATCCTCGCGGTTCCTCAGCGGAGGACCCGATCGTGGTCGACGGCCTGTCCGCCGCGGCGGACCAGGTGCAGCTGAGCGCCGTGGGCGAGGAGCCGGTGATCCTCGACAAGGAGCACAGCGTCCTTCGGCTCGGGGTCTCGGCCACGGTGCACGACCTCAGCGCGGACGGAGCCGGCCCCCTGGACACCGCCCAGCTCCAACAGGCCGGGCCTGCGGCCGACGACGTGGCTCTCGCGACGGGATCGACCCTCCTCAGGGTGCCGCTGGACGGCGGGAGGGCTCGCACGACCGAGGCCGGAGCGCCAGGCACCCCGGTCCCGCCGGCCCAGGTCGGTGAGTGCGTGTATGGGGCGTGGACGCAGTCGAACCTCTACACGCGAGTCTGCGACGGCCTCGACCCCGTCGTCGGGCCGATTCCCGGGGCGGACTCCGCAGCGGATCTCACCCTTCGGGTCAACGGCGATCTGGTGGTCCTGAACGATCAGCAGTTCGGCCAGTCCTGGAGGATCACCGAGAACATGGAACCGGTGGACGACTGGGTCCTGACGCACCGCACCACCTCCCGACAACCCACGAACGCAGGCCCTCGCCGTGACCATGACTCCTGAGCAGGCCCGTTGGTTCGCCGAGACCTTCGACAAGCTCGTCCAGAGCGTCGGTCAGGCGGTGCTCGGCAAGCACGAGGTGATCCGCCTGGTGCTGACCGCGATGATGGCGCCCGGGCATGTGCTGCTCGAGGACGCCCCCGGCACGGGGAAGACGTCTTTGGCCAGGTCGATCGCCGCCACGGTGCGGGGCACCAGCAGCAGGATCCAGTTCACCCCGGACCTCCTGCCCTCCGACGTCACCGGTGTGACGATCTACGACCAGAGCTCGAAGTCCTTCGTGTTCCACCAGGGGCCGGTGTTCGCCGACGTCGTGCTCGCCGACGAGATCAACCGTGCCTCGCCGAAGACCCAGTCGGCACTGCTCGAGGTGATGGAGGAGGGCCGGGTCACCGTCGACGGCGTCACCCATGATGTCGGCAGCCCGTTCATCGTGATCGCGACCCAGAACCCGATCGAGCAGGCCGGGACCTATCGCCTGCCCGAGGCGCAGCTGGATCGCTTCCTCCTGAAGGCCTCGATCGGTTACCCGGACCATGCCTCGAGCGTGCAGATCCTGCAGGGTGCCGCCATCCGTGATCGCAGCAGCCAGCTCTCCCCGCGGATCTCTCTGCAGGCCGTCGACGACATGACTCAGCTCGCCTCCACGGTGCACGCGGACCCGGCGGTGCTGGAGTACGTCTCCCGACTCATGGAGGAGACGCGGATGGCACCGGAGGTCCGCGTCGGAGTCTCCATCCGGGGCGCGATCGCCCTGATGCGTGCGGTGAAGGTCTGGGCGGCGGTCAACGGTCGCCACTACGTGGTCCCCGACGACGTCAAGCATCTCGTCGAGCCGGTCTGGCTCCATCGCTTCGTCCTGGATCCCGAGGCGGAGTTCGCCGGATCCACCGCGGCGTCGGTCATGGCGAAGATCCTCAGCGAGGTGGCACCGCCCCAGGCTCGACAGCACACGTCATGAGTTCGCGGAGCGCCCGCTGCTCGAACGCGGAAGAATGCCGGGCGCACGGTACTGCAGACGGCGGAACGCTCGGCACCACAGACGGCCGGGAGCGCAGCACAGTCGGCCTGTGGAGTCGCCGCGTCGAGCTCGTGCTGGACCACGTGTCGCCGATCGGCCGGGCGGTCGTCGCCGCTGCCGTGGGCTGCTGGACGCTCGGGCTGCTGCTCCACGTCACCGAGCTGAACGTCATCGCCCTGACGCTGACGGTGATGCTCGTGCTCGCCGTGCTGTACGTGCTGGGCAGAGCCGACTATGTGGTCACCCTGGATCTGCAGGCGCATCGCGTCGAGGCCGGCGCCCGGGCCGTTGGCCGTATCAAGGTGGCCAACCCCTCCGGACGCCCGATCCTGCCCTCCCGGGTCGAGCTCACCGTCGGCCGAGCCACCGCCCAGCTCCTGGTGCCGCGACTCACCCCGGAGGGTACGCATGAGGAGCTGTTCGCGGTCCCGACCACACGACGTGAGGTGCTGATCATCGGCCCCGTGCGCTCGATGCGCGATGATCCGCTCTCCCTCGTGCGCCGCCAGGTGACCTGGGCGACGAAGCAGGATCTGTTCGTTCACCCGCGGACCGTGCGCCTCGACGGGGCGTCCAGCGGGTTCCTCCGCGACCTCGAGGACACGCCGTCGGCCGATCTCTCAAGCTCTGACATCGCCGTCCACACCCTGCGGGAGTACACCCCCGGCGACGACCGGCGCCACGTGCACTGGCGGACGACGGCACGCACCGGCACTCTCATGGTCCGTCAGTTCGAGGAGACCCGCCGCTCCCATGTCGTGGTGGCCCTGGACAACCTGTCCGCGCAGTACGAGAGCGCTGAGGAGTTCGAGCTGGCCGTGTCGGTCGCCGCCTCGATCGCCGTCCAGACCCGGCGCGAGGAGAAGGAGCTGACCGCCTTCACGGTCGATGACCGCCAGCGCACCCGCACCCATCGCCAGCTGATGGACGACTTCACGGTCGTCGATCAGCTCCGCGACCGCTTCCCGTTCCACGTGCTCGGGCGGAAGGCCGCGGATCTGGCGCCCGGGGCGTCGGCCGTCCTGATGGTCACCGGCCCCCGGACGACCGCGAGCGAGCTGAACACCGCGGCTGGTCAGCTCCCGGTCGGTGCCATGGCGGTGGCGATCCGCTGCGAGGAGGGCGCCGACGTGAGGCGCTCCGCCATCGGCAGGCTTGACGTGGTCACGGTGGACTCCCTCGATGCCCTGCCGCGGGCGCTCCGGGCGCTCCGGGAGGTGGGACGGTGACCACAGCGACGACAGGTCCCCGCCCCTGCTCCTCGAGCATCCGGAACAGTCGCAGGGCCATCGACATCGCTCTGCTCGGGTGTCTGTTCTTCCTGGCCCTTGCCGGATTCCAGCCCGCCTACGGGGGCGTCGGCTATCTCCGCACCGGTGTCATGGCGACTGTTCTCGGCACGGTGGTCGCCCTGATCGGCGCACACTTCCGCTGGGGCCCGCTGCGCATCACGGCGCTCCTGGTCCTCGTCTACGCCGTGTTCGGCTCGATGTTCGCGGCGCCCGTCAGGGCGCGGTGGGGTGTCCTGCCCTCCCGAGGATCGCTCCGGGAACTTCTCGCCGCCCCGGTCGCCACCTGGAAGTCCGCCCTCACGGTGACACCTCCGGTGGGCACCGCCGAAGGAGTGCTCGGCGTGGTCTGGATCAGCACCCTCCTGCTGACGGTGCACGGGATGAGCGTGGTGCTGCGCAGTCGTCGCTATCTGACCGCCTGGCTCTTCCCGCTCGCTCTGCTGCTGCTGTCCATCGCCTTCGGCACCACGGAGTCCTTCCTCCCGGTAGTCCGGGGAGTGTGCTTCGCGGTGCTGTCCGTGGGGTGGCTGACCTGGCGCTTCGAGGGCGAGAGGCCGGGTGGCGCGCGATCCACGATCATCTCGGATCCGAGGCGACCCGGGGCCAGAGGGTCCCCGGTGCTCCGGCAACGGATGATCGGCGGCGCACTGGTGATGCTGCTCGCGGGGGCCACCGCCGTCGGTGCGCACTCGCTGCTCGATCCGCCGGAGGGGTCCGGACGATTCGCGGTGCGCGATCGGATCACGCCGCCCTTCGATCCGCGGGAGTACGTCTCTCCCCTCACCGAGTTCCGGGGTTATCTGAAGGACCAGCGTGATGCCGAGCTGTTCTCCATCAGCGGGGTCGCGCCGGGGGAGCACGTGCGACTGGCCGCGATGGACCAGTACGACCTCCAGGTGTACAACGTCGCGGGAACCGTCGAGGAGGACAGCCCCTCCGGAGCGTTCCTGCGGATCGCGGACGGGGTGGATCTGCAGCGGCCGACCGACCAGCAGCGCACCTCCACCGTGCGGATCAAGGACTACACCGGGGTGTGGCTGCCGACCGTCGGCGAACGGACGAACCGCGTCGAACTCGAGGGCATGCGGTCCACGAGAGCCGGAGCCACGTCCGAGAACCTGTTCCTCCAGGGCGGATCCCAGACCGCGGTGAACGCCGACGGGGTCCGGGAGGGAGACATCTACGAGCTCCGGTACGAGCCGTACACGGCGCCGACCACCGAGCAGCAGAACGCCGCGACGTTCGCCGACGTCCCACTGCCCGAGAACGCGGATATCGACGCGATGACCGAGCTCGCCGAGCAGTGGGCCGGCGACTCGGCGTCGGACTACCAGCGATTCCAGAACCTCTCCCGCTCGATCACGGCAGACGCCACGTTCTCCCACGGCATCGATGATGACGAAGCCACCTCCTTCTCCGGCCATGGCGCGAGCAGGCTGCTGGCGATGCTCGAGCCCGCCGGCTTCGACGAGGGCACCGCGGACGCGCAGCCCCTCGGCCGCATCGGCGACCAGGAGCAGTTCGCCGCCCTCACCGCGGTGATGGCGAGGTCGATCGGGATGCCCGCTCGGGTCGTGATGGGCTTCGAGGTCCCCGAGGTCCCCGAGGTCCCCGAGGTCCCCGAGGTCCCCGAGGTCCCCGCAGGGGCGGCGGGCGCCACGGGGACGGCGACGATCACCGGCGCGGACGTCACCGCATGGGTCGAGGTGAAGTTCGAGGACCTCGGCTGGGTGCGCTTCGCCCCCGCGCCCGACGAGGACCAGACCCCGACGGAACCGGCTCCCGAGACGGTCGATGAACCGCTGCCCCTGGTGGCGCAGCCGCCCCCGTCTCCGGGCGCCATGAGCGGGGACTCCGAGGACGACGGGCTGCCGACGGCAGGGTCCGCACCCTGGACGGTGAACGTCGCCTCGACGGTGATCCCGGTGGCGCTCGCGCTCACCCTCGTGGTCGCGATCCTTGCGGCCAAGACGGTGCGGCGAGGCCGTCGTCGGACCCGGGGCACGGTGGCCGACCGCGTCGGCGGCGGGTGGCAGGAGATCCTCGACCTGCTCACGGATCTCGGGTGCTCGCCGGATCCCATGCGGACTCGTGCGGAGACCGCGGCGCTCCTGGAGGGCGATCTCCCAGCGATGGGTGCCACGGCGCTCGCCCGGGACGCGGATCGGGCGGTCTTCGGGCCCGACGACCTGCCCGATTCCTGGGGCGAGGAGTACTGGTCGCAGGTCATGGCCTCGTGTCGCTGCCTGACCGGTTCGGTCCCGTGGTACAGGCGACTGCGAGCGGCGCTCTCCCTGAGATCGCTCCGTAGCCGGGCCCCGAGGAGCGATGACCTCTCCAGGTCGTCCGCCACCAAACCGCCTGTGACCAGGCAGTCCGCCGCCAAACTGTCTGTGACAGGGCCGTCCGCTCCCAGGACGTCGACTACTGCAGCGCGGGAGGGCCGGCCCTCATGAGCCAGACGCGATACTGCAGCACCTGCGGATCCTTGCTGTCCGAGGACGCGGCTCTGTGCGGGGAGTGCGGTGCGCGTTATCGACCCTCGCCCTATGAGCGACGCGCCACCGACGCCCCCGGGTCCTGGACGCATGCGCCCCGCCCGCGGTCCCGTGACCGGGGCCCCGAGGGCCGGCCGACGGAGCCGGTCGAGCAGATCGAGCTGATCTCCCGGGACTTCGTGGACCCGCGGAAGCAGCGGACGACGGCACCGAGCCCTGCAGAACAGTACGATCTGATGATGGTCACTCAGCCACCGCCCACTCAGAACGGTCCCGGAGCTCCCGTCGGGCAGCCCAGCGGCCCCGGCTCGCCGGGCCCTTCAGCGGACGCCGCGATCCCGGCCACGGGCACCTCAGCCGAGATGGAGCCGCCGTTGGACGGCTGCCGCCCCGCCTCGCCGGTCAAGCGGCTCGCGGCTGCCGTGATCGACGGGGTGATCGCGACGGTCCTGCTGATCCCGCTGATCGTCGCGATCGTGCTGCTGGCCATCCAGGACCCGATCACCCTGTTCACGCAGATCCTGTCCGGGTTCAGCGTCGCGCTCCTCGCCGCTTACACCCTTCTGGTGGTCTGGCTGACCGGCGCGAAGGGGTTCTCGTTCGGCAAGCTGATCATGGGCCTGCGCATCGCCCGGACCAGCAACGGCACGGGGATCGGCTTCCTCCGCGCCGCCGGACGGTGGGTGCTCTACGGCATCATCCCGTGGCTGATGGGGCTGTCGATCTTCCTCGATCCACGATCGCACCTGCGCGGCTTCCACGACCGCGCGGTGGATTCCGTGGTCGTCGACGTCAAGACCGGGCGGAATCCGTTCGTGAAGCGGGCCGATGACTACGAGCGCGCCGATGCGGACCACTATCTCGGCGATCCGTCCGTGGCAGTGGGCGCTCATCAGAATCTGCTCGCCGAGCCCGGAGCGGCGTGGACGGGCGGGTACCAGGGCACCGCTGCCGAGGCTCAGCCCGTCGGGGCCGGCGTGGACGGTCCCGCGGCGAGCGGTGACCGCTCAGTTCCGTCCAGCGGTGCGAGCCCCGTTCCGTTGAGCGGTGCGAGCCCGTACGCGGTGAACGACTGGGCGCCTCCCCGCGAGGAGCCCGCCGGCCACCAGCAGTGGGGACCTCCCGCTCCTGCTGCTCCCCAGCCGGCCCAGCAGTGGGGATCGCCGGCGCCGCAGTCGTCGGCAGCGCCGTCCTGGGACGCTCCCGTCGAGGAGCGGACCGAGGCTCTTGACGAGCCGATCGCGGCCTCGTGGGGTGCGCCGGATGGCGGCATCGACGAGCACACCCGCCTGGTCCCGAGCGAGGAGCCCCACGAGGACCTCGAGCAGACGAGGGTCACCGCCGTTTCGCCACCGGCCCGGAAGAAGCTCCGTCTGATCGCGGACGACGGCACGGAGCATCTCGTGGACACCGCGGCCGTGATCGGCCGCAACCCGGCGGCCGCGGACGGCGCCGGGCAGCTCGTGCTGAAGGACAGCACCAGGTCGGTCTCCAAGACGCACCTGCGCATCGACGATTCCGGAGAGGACATCACCGTCACCGACCTCGGCTCGACCAATGGATCGGCCATCCTGCACGAGGACGGCTCCCGGGAGGCCCTGGTCCCGGACGCCGTCACGATCCTGCCGCCCGGCGCTCAGCTCACGCTGGGCGACCGGACCCTGTCGGTGGAGCGAGAGCAGTGATCGACCGCTCCCTGTCGGACCCGGACGTCCACGGCACGGTCCGGGTCGTCTCGGCGGCTGCCACCCACGTGGGCCATGTCCGCGCCACCAATGAGGACAGCATCCTCAACGCCACCCCGATCTATCTGGTCGCCGACGGGATGGGCGGGCACAACGCCGGCGAGGTGGCCAGCGCGATCGCCGTGGAGGAGTTCGAGAAGCTCACTCTGCAGGAGAACGTGACCGTCGAGCAGCTGGGCGAGTCGCTCGGCTCCGCTGCCGAGCGGATCGCGGATCTCGGGGGCGAAGGCACCCAGGGTGCTGGGACCACGGTCGCCCTGGTCGCGACGATGGTGCTCGACGGAGTCGGGTACTGGGTGGTCATGAATCTCGGGGATTCCCGGGTCTACCGTCTCTCGGGAGATATCTTCGAGCAGGTCAGCGTGGATCACTCCGTGGTCCAGGAGCTGATGGACCGGGGTGACATCACCCCGGAGGAGGCTCGAGTCCATCCGTACCGGCACATGGTGACCCGGGCTCTCGGCGCCGGACCGGATTCCGATCCGGACTACTGGCTGATCCCCGTCGAGGTGGGGGACCGGATGCTGGTCTGTTCCGACGGACTGACGGGGGAGATCAGCGACGCCGCGATCGAGCGTGTGCTGCGCAGCTCCTCGGACCTGCGCACCCTCAGCGACGACCTCGTGCATCAGGCCCTCGACAGCGGCGGGCGGGACAACGTCAGCGTGGTCCTCGTCGAGGCCGTCGAGGTCGTGGGCCTCGCGCCGACGGTCGAGGACACCACCGCAACCGCTTCGTCCCCTGCTCCGGAGGACGAGGTGGACGAGGACACGCTCCCGAGAGCGGGCGCCGACGACACGGCCAGCGCATGATGACCCCGGCGAGGGATGCCTCTCCTGGAGCTCTTGCAAATCCCGGAGTTCCCGGAGTTCCCGGAGATCCTGCAGACCTGCTCGGGACCGGTCTCTGGACCCGTCAGGGGCCTGCCACTCTGGTGGCCAGGGAGACGGGATGGGTGGTGCTGGTGCCCGGCGCCCCCGCGGAGCTCGTCGAAGCGGGCTGGAGCCTGCTCGGTGAGGCGCCGCCCGCCGAGGGGTTCGTCGACGAGCTGATCGCCGCTGCCGGCCTGGACAGTGCTGACGCCGTCACCGCGATCCTGTTCGCGATCTTCGACGGCACCACGGCGACCCTCGGGGTGAAGGGCAGCACCCCGCTCGCGGTCTTCACCGCCGACGGCGCGCAGCGGATCGCCGGGACCGAGAAGGGTCCTTTCGTCGTGCAGGCGTTCCAGGACGTGCACCGCATCGCCTTCGGTGACCTTCCGCCGGAGAAGTCCCTCGGTGCACCCCGCGTCGTGGCCGGCGTGGCCCGCGTGCGCGGATTCGTGCACGCCGTGGTGGACCCTGCTTCCCTGGACGAGGAGGCCCGCGCCGCGCTCGCCGGGCAGGTCGAGGCCGACGGCAGGTCGATCGAGGACCCCGAGGAGACACGTCGTCGCACCGAGCGGGCAGCTCCGGCTGCGGCGAACCCGACGAACGCAGCTCCGGCGACGGTGAATTCGACGAGCGCGGAAGAGCGCCCGGCGGCCACGGACGAGCGCCCGGCGGTGAGGCCCCGTCCGCCCGCCTTCGCCGATCGGGGACAAGATGCGCTGCACGCGCTGCACGCGCTGCACGCGGTGCCCGGGCACGGCAGCTTCTCGACCGCGTCGGTCACTGCGGCGACGGACTCCGATCAGCCCAATGTGTTCGACAGACTCCTCGTCAGCCCCTCGTCACCGGCCGCAGCCCCTGTACCGGAACCGGCACAGGATCCGCCAGGACAGGTTCCGCAGGGCCGATCGGGCCCGCGCCCGGACCCCGCTGAGCTGGATCAGGCTCCGCGACGTCCCCTGGTGCGCACCTCGCTGTTCGATCGTCCGCGTCATGTCCCCGGAGGACAGGCGGGGAGCACCGGTGACGCCGAGAACGGACGGGCGGCCGCGCCTGCTGCCCCCACGGCGTCGCCTCCGTCGACCGCCTCGACGACCACGGCATCGCACGCGGACGACGACGCCCGGGCAGCGGACACCCTGATCGTCCCGATCGACGACGGGGAGGGGACCCAGGCGGCCGAGGGCACGGCGCCGCGATATCGATCCCGATCCCGCAGCAGCTCGCTGTCCCGCAGCGACCGGCCGGCACCGGATCCTGGCCAGGCGTCCGCCGCCATCGGGACGTACGACGACCTGTTCGGCGAGACTCTGCACCGCCGGGTCGAGGATGCGGCGGTGCGCCGGCCCGAGCAGGTGACGGCCCGCCAGACCGAGGGCGACGCGATCGTGACGCCGTCCGCGCCGGCGCGGCCCGACGCATCCACCACACCGGCCTCCGCGTCGGAGACGCCGTCCGGCGACTCCGCGGCAGCCCGGCCGGCTCTCCGCTCGCAGGGCGTCGACTCCGTCACTGCAGGTCCTGACACCGTCCCCGTCAGCGGCGAACCGGGTTCGACGCCTACTGGCTCGGGCACGGCGACGAGCCCCGGCGGTGATCTCATCGACTGGGTGCCCGGTGTCGGGCGCGCAGCGCCGGAGATCTCCCAGGCCGCCGCCCGACGCCCGTCGGCGCCGCAGCAACCGGCCCGTTCAGGGCAGCCCAGCACTGTGCAGCCTCGAACGGTGCAGCCCCCAACAGAGCAGCCTCGAACGGTGCAGCCCCGAACGGTGCCGTCCGGGACCGGGTCCACGCCGACCCGGCCGGTGGCCCGCCCCGCGGGCACGGCCACGACGCCTTCTGCCTGCTCGGACTCGTCCGCGCACGGGCACAGCACTACGGGCGCCATGAGCGCGACCGCCGTTCTGCTGTCTGGCCTGGTCTGTCCTCACGGTCATGCCAACTCGCTCGAGCGCATGACATGCGGTCCTTGCGGCGCGCCGCTGACCGGCACCCCGCGCACGGTTGCACGCCCGCCGCTGGGCGTCATCGAGCTGTCGACGGGAGCGCGGATCGTGCTGGACCGCTCGGCGATCCTGGGGCGTCGGCCGCGCGCCTCCCGGGTGAGCGCGCACGACGTTCCCCAGCTGATCGCCGTTCCCAGCCCGCAGCAGGACATCTCCCGGTCCCACCTCGAGCTGCGCCTCGAGGGCTGGCACGTGGTCGCCTTCGACCTCGGCACGACGAACGGCACCACGCTGCTCCGGGAGAACACGGAACCGGTGCGTCTGCGCCCGCGCGAGGGGGTCGTGCTCCGCGAGGGGGACACCATCGATCTCGGCGACGGGGTCCGGCTCCGGCTGCGGGAGCGCCGGTGAGCTCCCGCCCGCCGTCGCCGCCTCCGCAGCTGCCGGGCTATGAGCACGAGCAGCTTCTGGGCTCCGGCGGGTTCGCCGATGTCTTCCTCTACCAGCAGTTCCGTCCGCGTCGCCAGGTCGCGATCAAGGTCCTGCTCGCGACCGCGCTCGAAGAGTCCGTGCGGCGTCAGTTCGACGTCGAGGCGAACGTCATGGCCCAGCTGTCCACGCACCCCTCGATCGTCACGATCCATCAGGCGGAGGTCTCCGGCGACCATCGGCCCTACCTCGTCATGGAGTACTGCCCCCGCCCGAACTACGGGATCCGTTTCCGCCGGGAGCGCATCACCGTCGCCGAGGCGCTGCGCGTGGGCGTCCAGATCGCCGGTGCCGTGGAGACCGCGCATCGCGCAGGGATCCTCCACCGCGACATCAAGCCCGCGAACATCCTGGTCACCGACTACAACCGGCCCGCCCTGACAGATTTCGGGATCTCGATCGCCGCCGGGCAGGCACATGAGGTCGACGACTCCCAGGGCCTGTCGATCCCGTGGTCGCCCCCGGAGTTCTTCGCGGATCCGCCGCGCGCCGATGTGCGCAGCGACGTGTTCTCCCTCGCCGCGACGGTGTATTCGCTGCTCGCCGGACGGACCCCGTTCGAGGTGCCGGGGCGGCGCAGCACGGCCGCCGATCTCGTCCACCGGATCGAGTCGGAGCCGCTGCGGCCCCTGAACAGGCCGGATGTGCCGCCTGCGCTGAACCGGGTGCTGTCGATCGCGATGGCGAAGGATCCGGCGAGCCGCTATGACACCGCGCTCGCCCTGGGGCGTGGTCTGCAGCAGGTCGAGCAGGCGCTGTCGCTGCCCGTCACCCAGATGGACGTCCTCGACGAACGGGGCCCCGATCCCGCGCACGATGACGACGAGCTGGAGATGCATACGCGGATCCGGAAGGTCGCGACCGTCGATCCCGACGCAGGATCCTCCACGGCGGGCCGGCGCCGACCGCCGGACCGATACGCCGGGATCGCTCCAGCGCTCGTACCGCACGCCGCCCCGCGTCCGGTGTCGAGGGGCCCCGCCACACAGCCCTCCCAGGGCGCGACGGTGCTGCGCCCGGCTGGGGCCCCGGCACCGGCGGATGACAGCTCAGCGCCCCCGCCCGGTGCCGCCGGGTCGGGGGAGGGCGAGGACGAGCGACCCAGGGCGATGTGGCCCTACGTCGCGCTCGCCACGGTGGTCGTCATCGCGCTCGGCGTGGGCACGACCCTGGGGGTGCGATACTTCCTCGTCGAGGAGGAGCCCGAGCTCGAGACCACGGATCTCAACGTCGTCCAGACCCCTGTCGAGCCGCCGGGTGAACCCACGGGAGTGTCCGTCGAGATCACGGTGCCCGAGGCCCCTGGAGGGGTACGAGGCCGTGCGCAGATCTCCTGGGAGTATCCGACGGGGTACTCGGAGGGGGACTTCTTCGAGGTGCGATGGAAGGACATGCCCGAGGAGTACCAGGAGTACGGCACCTCGACGCCCGTCATGGGGCGGAATTCGACCGTCCGCTTCGTCCCGCCGGGCTTGACCGGACGATGTGTGGAGGTGCGGACCGTCACGACCAGCGGTGTTGCGAGCATGTGGGTACAGGACTGCCTCGATGGCGACTGACCGGTACGGTTCAGGGACGGCGAGAGACCGGACGCGTCGATCCGACGGCGCGACCGAGCACAGCAGGAACGACAGAGGGGAAGCCTGACGATGGCGTCGACGATTTCGGTCGAGTTCTGCGGGGAGTGGTACCGCGTCGAAGAGGGCGAGGAGCTGACGATCGGCCGGGAGGCCGATCTCGACGTCGACGACGACAACCCCTTCCTGCACCGACGGTTCCTCACGATCGTGCAGGTCGAGTCGATGTGGTGGCTGGTGAACGTCGGGTCCCGGCTGTCGGCCACTATCACCGACGGCACGGGCTCGATGCAGGCCTGGCTCGCGCCGGGAGCCCGGATCCCGCTCGTCTTCGACGAGACGAAGGTCGTGTTCACCGCGGGCCCCACCACGTACGACCTCTCCGTCCACGCCGACTCCCCGGAGTTCGCCCGTATCGCCGGGCAGGACGACCCGGCGGGGGAGACGACCATGGGGTCGGTGCAGCTGACCGCGAGCCAGAAGCTCCTGATCCTCGCCCTGTCCGAACCGATGCTTGCGCGCGAGGGTTCCGGCATGAGCTCGGTGCCGACGTCGGCGCAGGCCGCCGAGCGGCTCGGCTGGCAGATGACGAAGTTCAACCGCAAGCTGGACAACGTGTGCGACAAGCTCGACCGGCTCGGGGTGCGTGGGCTGCGGGGTGGCCCGGGGAAGCTCGCCAGCAACCGTCGCGCGCGGCTGGTCGAGCACGCCGTGCTCTCCCGTCTCGTGGTCCGGGAAGATCTCTCGCTTCTGGACCAGGTGGACGAGGTCGACGAGGACTGACCACGACCGTCGGGTCGGGGCGGACCGGACCGGGTCGGATCGGCTCCTCGAGAACCGGACCACGGGCTACGACGGCGTTCGCCAGGGGGAGGATGACCGATGCGTATCAAGCTCACGCTGCGCAGACCCGAGGACCGGATGACAGACCTCGAGGTCACTGCTGATGCCACCGCGACGGTGGCCGATGTGGCCGACGCGCTGTACCTCGCGGACCCGTTGCGCTATGTCTCCGAGCCCCCAGAGCTGTTGACCCTCCAGGTGCAGGACCCGGGCGCCGGGACAGGGGCGGATGGTGTGCGGAGCCTGGATCGGGAGATCGATCTGATCCAGGCCGGGCTGCGCTCCGGCAGCGTCGTCTCGATCGCACGGTCCTCGACCACCTATCGGACCCGTTCCGAATCACGCGGTGCCGCTGTGGCTCTGATGCGGATCCTCTCGGGGCCGGAAGCCGGCCGCGAGCATCCGCTGCCCAGCGGGTCGAGCATCGTCGGCCGCGAAGGTGATCTCGACATCCGCATCGCCGACCCGATGCTCTCGACGCGCCATGCTCGGATCAACGTCGGCGCGTCCATCGAGATTGTCGACCTGCAGTCGGCCAACGGGGTCGTCCTCGGCGGGGAGCAGGTGCACCGAGCGGTGATCGGTCCGGCGGACACCGTCCTGATCGGTCAGACCACGTTCTCCGTGACCGCCCTGCACCGGCTCGGAGGGACCGCCCCCAGTTCCCCGGTGGTCGAGTTCAACCGGTCCCCGCGCGTCGTGCCCCGGTTCCCGTACCGTCCCCTCAAGGCACCGACCCCGCCCAAGGAGCCGACGCCGCCGTTCTTCCCCGTGTTCATGATGTTCGCCCCGCTGCTCCTGGGCGGGCTCATGTTCGCCATGACGCACAGCCCGTACTCGCTCATGTTCGTGGCCATGATGCCGATGATGGCGACCGCCGGATACCTCAACCGGAAGCTCCAGGGCACGAAGCAGCTCGAGCGGCAAATCGCGAACTTCGAGGACGCCCTGGCATCCCTCAAACGCCGGGTGAGCGCCGCCCAGGAGCTGGAACGCGCCGTGCGCCTCGTCGAAGCCCCCTCGGCGGCGGACACCGTCGACGCCGCCTTCCGTCTTGGGCGGCTGCTGTGGACCCACCGTCCCGAGCACAGCGCCTTCGCGACGCTGCGCCTCGGACTGGGGATCGCGGAGTCCCGGGTCGGGATCGAGATGCCGGGGGAGAACGACGCGATCCCGCAGTACTACGACATGCTCGACGACATGCACGAGGAGTACCGGCTGATCGCCGGGGTGCCGATCGTCGTGCAGCTCCGCCACGCCGGGAACATCGGCATCGCCGGCGGCGGAGAAGAGGCCGACGGCGTCGCCCGCGGCATCGTCACCCAGCTCTTCGCCCTGCACTCCCCGGCCGAGATGGCGATCGCCGCGATCACGTCGCGGTCCAGCCGCGACAGGTGGGAATGGCTGAAGTGGCTCCCGCACACCTCGAGCCCGCACTCCCCGCTGCCCGGTGACCACCTCGCCGATACGCCGGGACGCGGAACAGCGCTGCTGGCGCGGATCGAGGAGCTCATCGAACAGCGCACGAGCGGTGCGGCTCCGGCGCTGCGCACCCCGGCGACCGTCGACATCACGGAATCGCCCGAGACCCCTCCGGAGCCGATCACCCCGATCCTGGTGGTGATCATCGAGGACGATGCCCCGGTGGACCGAGCCCGACTGGTGCGCATCGCCGAGCGCGGCCCCGACGCCGGCGTGCACGTGATCTGGAGCGCCTCGAACATCGCGGCCCTCCCGGCCGCCTGCCGCACCTACGTCTCGGACGAGGAGACGGCGGACGGGGCGAACGCCGGCCATGTGCGGGTGGGGGAGCGGTTCTCTCCGGTGGCGGTCGAGACCGTGTCCGTGGAGGTGGCCGCCGGGGTGGCGCGCCATCTCTCCCCGGTCGTCGACGCCGGGGTCCCGATCGATGACGACTCCGATCTTCCCCGGGCGATCTCCTACCTCGCGCTCGGCGGCATGGAGCTCGCGGAGGAGCCCCACGTCATCATCGAACGGTGGAAGGAGAACGGCTCGCTGACCACTCGTGACGGCTACGCGCCCCAGCGCCGCACGCAGGATGCGGATCTGCGCGGACTGATCGGACACAACGGGCAGGAGGCATTCCACCTGGACCTGCGCTCAGATGGTCCCCATGCCCTGGTGGGCGGCACCACCGGCGCCGGCAAGTCCGAGTTCCTCCAGGCCTGGGTGATGGGCATGGCCACCGCCCACAGCCCTGACCGGGTGACGTTCCTGTTCGTGGACTACAAGGGCGGTGCGGCGTTCGCCGATGCCATCGAGCTGCCCCATGCGGTCGGCCTGGTCACCGACCTCTCCCAGCACCTGGTGCGCCGAGCGCTCACCTCTCTGCGCGCTGAGCTCCACCACCGCGAGCATCTGCTGAACCGTAAGAAGGCCAAGGATCTGGTGTCCCTGGAACGCACCGGCGACCCCGAGACCCCGCCGAGCCTGATCATCATCGTGGACGAGTTCGCGGCCCTGGCCCAGGAGATCCCGGAATTCGTGGACGGCGTCGTGGACATCGCCGCCCGGGGTCGTTCACTGGGCCTGCACCTGATCCTCGCGACGCAGCGCCCCGCCGGAGTCATCAAGGACAACCTGCGCGCGAACACCAACCTCCGCATCGCTCTGCGGATGGCGGACGAGGCCGATTCCCAGGACATCCTCGGAGACCCGATGGCGGCGCACTTCGACCCGGGCATCCCGGGCCGAGCGGCGGCGAAGACCGGCCCCGGCCGGGTCGCGACCTTCCAGACCGGCTATGCGGGCGGCTGGACGACGGACGAGCCCGACCATGCGCGCATCGACATCGTCGAGAAGGACTTCGGCACCGGCGAGCAGTGGGACATCCCGACCCCGCCCACCACGGAGATCGCGGACCCCGGGCCCCACGACATCTCGCGAGTGGTCGCCACCGTCCGGGCCGCCTCGACGCAGGCTGGTGTGCCGGCTCCGCGCAAGCCGTGGCTCTCCGAGCTCGCCGACGCCTACGACCTGTCCCGTCTGCCGTCCCGGCGGACCGACGAGGAGCTGCTCCTGGGCGTCCTGGACAAGCCCGAGGACCAGGCGCAGCCGACGGTGGCGTACTACCCGGACAGGGACGGCAACATGGCCATCTACGGGACCGGCGGGTCCGGCAAGTCCACGACGCTGCGCACCATCGCGATCTCCGCCGCCTCGACCGTGCGCGGCGGACCCGTCCACGTCTACGGCCTCGACTTCGGCGCCTCCGGACTGACGATGCTCGAGGAGCTCCCGCACGTGGGATCCATCGTCCCCGGGGATGACGAGGAGCGCGTGATCAGACTGCTGCGCACCGTGCGCGAGCTCATCGACCGCCGTGCCAAGGAGTTCGCCCGGATCAGGGCGGGATCGGTGACCCAGTACCGCGAGCTCGCCGACGAGCCCGGTACCCCGCGCATCCTGCTCCTGGTGGACGGGATGGCGGCATTCCGCGAGGCGTACGACTACTCGAACCTGTCGAAGTGGTTCACCGCCTTCGTGCAGATCGCCACCGACGGACGACAGGTGGGCGTGCACGTCGTCGTCACCGGGGACCGTCCCACCGCGATCCCGACCTCGCTCGGCTCCTCGATCCAGCGTCGACTCATCCACCGCATGTCCAGCCCCGATGACTACGCAGGCTTCGGCGAGGCCAGGGACGTCCTGGACGGCAGCTCGCCGGCCGGCCGAGGGATCCTGGATGGGCATGAGGTCCAGGTCGCCGTCCACGGCGGCGACTCCAACGTCGCCATCCAGTCGCGGGAGGTGGCCAAGCTGGCGGAGGCCATGCGTCGGGCCGGAGTCCCTGAGGCACCCTCCATCGGACGGCTGCCCGAGCGGGTGGAGCTGTCGGACCTGCGACCGGTGGTCGCGGGACGGCCGGTGCTCGGGCTGGCCGACGAGACGCTCTCGGAGATCGCCCTCGAGCCCCGGGGATCCTTCATGGTCTCCGGCCCGACGGGTTCCGGCCGCACCACCGCGATGCTGACGATCGCCAGGGGGCTCCAGGCGCTGGAGGACCCGATGCGCCTGGTGCGTTTCTCCGCCCGCCGCACACCGCTGACCGGGCTGCCGATCTGGGACGTGGAGGGCTCGGACCCGGACACGGTCCGGGAGCTCGCGGCGCAGCTGCACCGGACCGTCGAATCCGGCGCCGTGGGGGAGGGACGGCTCGCGCTGTTCGTGGACGGCGTCGCCGATTTCACCGGGACCGGTCTCGAGGCGGACCTCGACAAGCTCGTCCGTGCCTGTATCCGGGAGGGCCAGTTCGTCGTCGGCGAGAACGAGTCGGCATCGTGGTCGCAGGCGTACGTGCTGGCCCAGCCTTTCAAGGCCGGGCGGCGAGGACTGCTGCTCCAGCCGGGGGAGATGGACGGCGAATCCCTGCTCGGCACAGGACTGGGGAGGATCCGTCGGGCGGACCTCCCCGCTGGGCGAGGATTCCTGATCCACGGCGGTCGAGCGATGAAGCTGCAGGTCGCGCAGGTGACTGGCTGAGCTGTCCGCTCGGGGGCGACGCACGGCGGACGGAGTTATCCCCAAGGGGACACGTCCCCATCGTCCAGTCGGCCACGTCGCTCTAGAGTGTGCCTCTCGACCATCGACGGGCCGGCGCCCGGCGCGAGCGCGAGTCACCAGGAAGGGGACACCACATCGTGAATGCCACGAAGGGTATGAACGTCGAAGAGGTCCGCCGGATGTCCGGCCAGCTGCGCGAAGCGGCCGAGGAGATCGGCCAGATCGAACAGGAGCTCACCACCGGCCTCGAGGGCGTGGACTGGACCGGACCGGACGCCGATCGCTTCCGGGGCCAGTGGGCGAGCGACATGGTCCCGGCGCTGCAGCGGATCATGAACTCGGTCCACGAGCTGGGCGATACTGCCGATCGCAACGCCGCCGAGCAGGACGGGGCCTCCTCGACCTGATCGCTCTCGACAGTCCCGACCTCGTGCCGGAGCGCCCCTCCGGGCAGTCGTTCTGCTCGAGATCCTGCATCGGGCTTGCTGGTATGTTTGGCGCCGTTGCCGACGGGAAGAATGGAGTTGTGAATGCCCAGGAGCATTTCGTACCCGAGCGCAGATTTCCCTGGTCCGCCACGGATCACGGTCGAGGTCCCCGACGGCTGGGAGACGCTGACGGTGCCCGGAGTCCAGCTCGCCGTGGCCCAGCCGAGGGTGGACGGCCAATTCCGCGCGAACGTCGTCGTCACGGTGCAGCGGTTCGGTCCTGAGTTCACCCTGGAAGAGGCCAGAACCGGCCTCGAGCAGCGCAAGGCCGCGCTCCCTGGGCTCGAGGAGATCGGCACGGGCGAGGTCGAGGTCGACGGCATCACCTGGATCGCCAGCGAGTACGGGTACACCCAGGAGGATCGGCCGACGGTGGTGCAGGCGGCCCGCTACGCGGTCGTCGACCGTGGTGGGGTGGCCAAGGACGTGGTGGAGCTCGTGGGCAGCTGCGGCGCCGAGCTGGCCGACGACGAGATCGAGATCGTGCGCTCCATCCAGGACTCGGTGGTCCTCGATCTGAGCTGAGGAGCCTCCGGCTCCGGACTCCCTGCACAACCCCGGTACTGCTGACGCGGTACCGGGGTTCTCTACGTCTGGGAGCTGGGAGCTGGGAGCTGGGAGCTGGGAGCTGGGAGCTGGGAGCTGGGAGCTGGGAGCTGGGAGCTGCGAGCTGGGGTCGTACCCGAGCGCGGGGAGCGACGTTGTCCACAATGGGCGGGATGGGTGGATAGTGCTCCTGGCCTGGGAAATCGGGGCGTTCTCGCGATGTGGAGGACGGTGGGTGCATGCCCCCATGGTCTCGACCCGAGCACCCGGCCTAGGGTTGCGCCATCACCTGGAGAGCCGGGGTTGAGCAGGCGGTCGCAGACCGTGGGTCAGCACGGAGCACCGCTCGGGTGGGGACCTTGGTAACGACCACATGGAGGACACCATGAAGAAGGGCATGACCCCGGAGTCCGTCGAGCAGATGGGCAGCCAGATCACCGAAGCCGGTGATCAGATTCAGCAGATCTACACCCAGATCCAGGCACGCGTCGCGGAGCTCGACTGGACGGGCGAGGACCGCGACCGGTACGTGGCCGAGTTCGATGGCGACCTCGGTACGCAGGTTCAGCAAGCGGTCACGAAGACCGTCGACCTGGCAGAGCGCGCCGTGCGCAATGCAGTTGCCCAACGGCAGGCCTCCGCCTGATCCCTCAGGGAATCCCTGATTTCTTCGGTGCAGTTTCCAGACGTTCCAGCAAGGGGTAGATGATGACTTTCAAGGGCATGAATCCGGACGAAGGGCGCGATGTGGCGACCGCCGTGAACGAGGCGGGTCGCCAGATCCTCGATCAGGTCGACGCGGTGACCGCGACGGTGACCTCGGTCGACTGGATCGGTCCCGACTACGAGTCCTTCCGGGAGGATTGGAACGGGTTCGTCTCCGGTGCGGTGAACGCACTGGTCGAGGGGTTCCAGCGCCGTTCGGAAGGCCTGACCACGCATGCGGATCAGCAGGACACCACGTCGGACATGCAGTGACACACTGACCGCGGCTCCTTGAGGTTCGCGCACGGCGCCTCCGGAGGGGCCGTGCCTCCGGAAGTCCGCGTCTCCGGATGGTTGCGCAGCCAGGAGCTCACGCGGGCAGACAGGCGACCAGTCAGACAGAAGGTCCCGTCCCCACCAGGGGGACGGGACCTTCTGTCTTGCTCGGCGCCGAGTCGTCAGAGCCCGAGTGGAATCACCGGTAGTTCACGAACTGGAGCGCGACATCGAGATCCTTGCCCTTGAGGAGCATGATCACGTCCTGGAGGTCGTCGCGGCTCTTGGAGGACACTCGCAGCTCGTCGCCCTCGATCCTCGCCTTGACTCCCTTGGGCCCTTCATCGCGGATCAGCTTGGAGATCTTCTTGGCATCCTCGGTGCTGATGCCTTCCTTGAGGCTGGCGGCCAGGCGGATCTCCTTGCCGGACTGCTTGGGCTCGCCGACGTCGAGGGACTTCAGCGAGAGGTTGCGGCGGATCAGCTTGGACTGCAGGACGTCGAGGATGGCGAGCACCCGCTCCTCCGCATTGGCCGTCATCACGATCTCGTCGCCGCTGAGGGTGATCGACGCACCGGTGTTGCGGAAGTCGTAGCGCTGCCCCACCTCCTTGATGGCCTGGTTGACGGCGTTGTCGACCTCCTGGCGGTCGAGCTTGCTGACGATGTCGAACGATGAATCTGCCACGGTGCGTCCTTCCCTCCTGCGGCCGCCCTGTGGCGGCCCTGTGGTGTCTGTCCGGCCGGAAGTGGTCCGGGGGCCTCCTGACGAGCCTGCCTGGTGGAGCGGTCAGGCCTGGTCAGGAGCCCTTGTGACCTTCTTCATGCGCCGCAGACGGCCTCTGGGTTAGCGCCGTCGGCGGAGCGCCGGTATGCTGTTTGACGTCCGCTTCCGGCGGCCACCCGATCTGATCGGGCAGGCATCGGAGGTGAACGTCTGGCAGGTTACCCGAGTGGCCAAAGGGAGCTGACTGTAAATCAGCTGGCATCGCCTTCGTGGGTTCGAATCCCTCACCTGCCACCGCGGAAGATCCACGTGATCGGATGCAGCGGAAGATCCTTGTGATCCGAAGCACGGGGACCGACCTCGAATTGCCTCGCGGCAAGGACGAGGGTAAGGTTCACCGGGTTGCCCTGATAGCTCAGTCGGCAGAGCGTCTCCATGGTAAGGAGAAGGTCAAGGGTTCGATTCCCTTTCAGGGCTCTGATGGATGCGGCGGCCCGGTCTCATTCGAGATCGGGCCGTTTCATCGGTCATGCCGGGGTAGCTCAGACGGTTAGAGCGCACGACTCATAATCGTGAGGTCGCGGGTTCGATCCCCGCCCTCGGTACCACGCCGGCTACCGCCGGAGTGCACGATCCACATCCCCCGAGTACGGGGACCCACGAGGCGCGCCGTCGGGCGCGCCACCCGGACGAAAGAGGCGAACCGTGGCGAGCAAGAGCTCTGACGTGCGTCCCAAGATCACCATGGCATGTGTTGATTGCAAGGCGCGCAACTACATCACCAAGAAGAACCGTCGCAACACCCCCGATCGGCTCGAGCTCTCGAAGTTCTGCCCGACCTGCGGCAAGCAGACGGCGCACCGCGAGACCCGCTGACCAGGTCGAGCACACTTTCACCAAAGGCCACACGGGCATGTCCCGGGTGGCCTTTCGTGCATCCAGAGCCGGTGAGCCGAGCATCAGCGGCCGGTCCCTCCGAGAGCCGTGCTGCGGCGGTCGGACGTTCCTGAGATCATCGGTCGAACAGCAACCGTCGGCCCCACTGGCCGTGTCCCCTCGGGAGATGACATGACGACCACCCCAGACCCTGCCTTCGCGGGTCGCACGTACCCGGCTGGACCCACCCACACCGTCTCGGCCGCGAAGATCTCCGAGTTCGCCCGGGCGACCGGGGCGAGCTCGCCCCTGCACACCGATCCGGAGGCCGCGCGTGCGGCTGGTCACGCCGACGTGGTCGCCCCGCCCACCTTCCTGGTCTCGCTCGCCCAGGCCACGGAGGCCCAGTACATCGAGGACCCTGCATCGGGCATCGACTTCGCCCGGGTCGTCCATGGTGAGGAGTCCTTCACCCTGCATCGGCCGGTCGTCGCCGGCGATTCGCTGGTCCCCACGCTCACCGTCGAGTCCGTGCGTGCCGCCGGCGGCCACTCGATGATCGCGACCCGCGTGGACCTCGTCGACGACTCCGGGGCTGAGGTCGCCGCTGTGCGCAGCATGATCGTCGTCCGCGGAGACTGAGCCCGCGGAGACTGAATCGTCCCGCATCCTCGATGTCCCAGGCGCTATGACCCGGGCGCAACGATCCGACAGCAACGATCCGACAGCAACGATCCGACAGCGACCATTCGGCATCGAGGACAGACCAGACCCGCCTCCAGCGGCCGCTTCGTCCCGGCCCGCGCAGAGATCCCAGGAGCAGACATGACCGCAGCACCCGCCACCCCGTTCGACCTCCCCGACCTGAGTGTCGGTCAGGAGATCGCCCGCACGCAGCATGAGATCACCCGTGACACGCTCGTGCGCTATGCCGGAGCCTCGGGAGACTTCAACCCGATCCACTACAACGATGCCGTCGCCACCGACGCCGGGCTGCCCGGCGTGATCGCCCACGGCATGCTGACGATGGGCGTCGCGGTCACCGGGCTGCTGGATGCCCTGGGCGACCCCACAGTCGTCCAGGCCTACACGGTGCGCTTCACCAACCCGGTCCCGGTGCCGGCCACCGGATCGGTGACCCTCGAGGTCGTCGCCGTGGTCGGAGCGATCGACGAGGGCGCCGGGACCGCGCGGGTGGACATCGCCGCAGAGGTCGACGGCACCAAGGTGCTCGGTCGCGCCCGCGCCACGGTCGCGCTGCCGGCCTCGGCCGCCACGACTGATCAGGGCGCCACGGCATGAGGCTCTCCGACCTCACCACGCTGCACATCGGCGGCGAGATCTCGAACCTGGTCGAGGCCACCACGGCGGACGAGGTCATCGAGGCGGTCCGCACCGCGGACGCGGCCGGAGAGCCGCTGCTGGTCCTCGGTGGCGGCTCGAACCTGGTCGCGTCGGACGAGCCCTTCACCGGGACCGTCGTGCTGCTGCGAGATCCGCAGGAGCCGCCCCTGCTCGACGCGACCTGCGAGGTCGGCGCCGCCGGTGAGCCGGACGGCATCCCCGTCGATCCGGCGGAGCTGACGCCGCTGGACCCCACCTGCGGGGGAGCGATCGTCGAGTACTTCGCGGGCGTCAACTGGGATCGGGCGGTGCGCTATGCGATCGCCCGGGAGATGGTGGGCATCGAAGCACTCTCCGGGATCCCCGGGACCGTGGGCGCCACTCCGATCCAGAACGTCGGCGCCTACGGGCAGGAGGTCGCCTCGACGATCTCCCGCGTGCGCACCTGGGACCGTGAGCAGAACGCGGTGCGCACCTTCTTCGCCGCGGACTGCGACTTCGCGTATCGCGACAGCGTCTTCAAGCGCACCCGGTATGACGGGCCCGTGCCGTCGCCGACCGGGCGCTACGTGGTGCTCTCCGTCACCTTCCAGCACACCATCGGCAGCCTCTCCGCCCCGATCCGCTACGGGCAGCTCGCCGAGACCCTCGGTGTCCAGGCGGGGGAGCGGGCACCGATGCAGGAGGTGCGGGAGGCCGTGCTCGCCGTGCGTGCGTCGAAGGGCATGGTGCTTGATCCCACTGACCACGACACCTGGAGCGCCGGCTCGTTCTTCACGAATCCGATCCTCGAGGCGTCCCGTGCGGCGGAGCTTCCCGAGGGTGCTCCGCAGTTCGACGCCGGGGACGGCAGGGTCAAGACCAGCGCGGCCTGGTTGATCAGCCACGCCGGCGTGGAGCGCGGCCACTCCGTGGGTGAGCACGCGGCGGTCTCGTCCAAGCACTCCCTGGCCCTGACGAACCGCGGCGGCGCCACGAGCGACGACCTGGTGGACCTCGCGCGCGACGTGCAGGGACGGGTCCAGGAGGCCTTCGGCATCCAACTGGTCCCGGAACCTGTCCGCCTCGGCATCGATCTCTGAGCGCGGCCTAGGATGGAGTCACGGCGCCCGTCGCCGCCCCGACCGTCACCGCAGGAGGCCCCGTGAACGTCCTCGATCAGTCCATCGCCGATCTCGATCCCGATATCGCCGCAGTCCTCGACCGTGAGCTCGCCCGCCAGCAGCGCACCCTCGAGATGATCGCCAGCGAGAACTTCGTGCCGCGCGCCGTGCTCCAGGCTCAGGGCTCCGTCCTGACCAACAAGTACGCCGAGGGATATCCGGGTCGTCGCTACTACGGCGGCTGCGAAGAGGTCGACGTCGCGGAGCAGATCGCGATCGACCGGGCGAAGGAGCTGTTCGGGGCCGAGCACGCGAACGTGCAGCCGCACTCCGGTGCGTCCGCGAACGCCGCCGTGATGCACGCCCTCGCCCGCCCCGGCGACAAGCTCATGGGCTTGTCCCTCGCCCACGGCGGCCACCTCACCCACGGCATGAAGATCAATTTCTCCGGCCGTCTCTACGACATCGTCGCCTACGAGACCGAGCCCGAGACGGGCCTGATCGACATGGACAAGGTGCGCGAGCTGGCCGTGGCCGAGCAGCCCAAGGTCATCGTCGCCGGCTGGTCCGCCTACACCCGGCAGCTCGACTTCCCGAAGTTCCGCGAGATCGCCGACGAGGTCGGCGCGGCCCTGTGGGTCGACATGGCGCACTTCGCGGGACTCGTCGCGGCGGGCCTGCACCCCAGCCCCGTTCCGTATGCGGACGTCGTCTCCACCACGATCCACAAGACCATCGGCGGCCCGCGCTCCGGCATGATCCTGTGCACCGAGAAGTGGGCCAAGAAGATCGACTCCGCCGTGTTCCCCGGCCAGCAGGGCGGCCCGCTCATGCACGTCATCGCCGCGAAGGCCGTCGCTCTCAAGGTCGCCGCCACCGAGGACTTCAAGGATCGCCAGGCCCGCACCCTCGAGGGCGCGAAGCTCCTCGCCGAGCGTCTCCAGCAGGAGGATGCGAAGGCTGCCGGCGTGAAGGTGATCTCCGGCGGCACCGACGTGCACCTGGTGCTCGTGGATCTCGTGGACAGCGAGCTCGATGGCCAGCAGGCCGAGGACCGCCTCCACGAGGCCGGCATCACCGTGAACCGCAACGCGGTCCCCAACGACCCGCGGCCGCCGCGCGTCACCTCGGGCCTGCGCATCGGCACCCCGGCCCTGGCCACCCGTGGCTTCGGGGCTGCGGAGTTCACCGAGGTCGCCGACGTGATCGCTCTGGCCCTGACCGGTGGGGAGGATCTCGAGTCCCTCCGCCGGCGCACCGCGGCCCTCGCCGACGCGAAGCCGCTGTACGCGGATCTCGCGCAGTACTGATCGGCATTGTGGGACCCGGCATCTCCGTGCCGGGTCCCCGTCGTTCCGCGGCGGTCGCACGCGCTCCTGCGCGTGTTCCGGGAGAGCAGGTCCGCTCCCGACCACCCGCCGCACCCGTCCGCCTCGCACCCAGACCACAGCACCGACATCCCAAGGAGCGTCATGACAGCTCAGATCCTCGACGGCAAGGCCACAGCGAAGACGATCAAAGAGGAGCTCGCCGAGCGCGTCGCGCGGCTCGTCGGCGCCGGGCACGAGCGCCCCGGCCTGGCCACGGTGCTCGTGGGGGAGGACCCGGGCAGCGCCGCCTATGTGCGGGGCAAGCATCGCGACAGCGAGCAGATCGGGCTCCATTCCATCCAGAAGCACCTCCCGGCCGACGCCACGCAGGCCGATGTCGAGGCCGTGGTCGATGAGCTGAACGCCGACCCGACCTGCACCGGGTACATCGTGCAGCTCCCGCTGCCGAAGCAGATCGACACCGATGCGATCCTCGAGCGGATCGATCCCGCCAAGGACGCCGACGGACTGCACCCCATGAACCTCGGCCGCCTGGTGCTGAATGCCTACACCGAGATCTCGACGCCCCTGCCCTGCACGCCGCGCGCCGTGATCGAGCTCATGGAGCGTCACGGGCTCGACCTCGTGGGCAAGGACGTGGTGGTCGTCGGCCGTGGCATCACCGTCGGCCGGTCGATCGGCGCGCTCCTGACCCGCCGCGAGTACAACGCGACCGTCACGCTCTGCCACACCGGCACCACCGACCTCCCCGCCCAGCTGCGCCGCGCCGACGTGATCATCGCCGCCGCAGGTGCCGCCCATCTGGTGCGGCCCGAGGACGTCACGCCGGGAGCAGTCGTGCTGGATGTCGGCGTCTCCCGTCAGGAGGATCCCGAGGGCGGGAAGGCGAAGCTCGTGGGCGACGTGGATCCCGCCGTGGCGGAGGTCGCCGCCTGGATCAGCCCCAACCCGGGTGGCGTCGGCCCCATGACCCGCGCGCTGCTGATGAAGAACGTCGTCGAGGCGGCCGAACGCG
The DNA here is from genome assembly GCF_052378285.1 of Brachybacterium sp. AOP3-A1-3. Classification (NCBI taxonomy): domain Bacteria; kingdom Bacillati; phylum Actinomycetota; class Actinomycetes; order Micrococcales; family Dermabacteraceae; genus Brachybacterium; species Brachybacterium sp. AOP3-A1-3. Next base: position 28,016 of record NZ_JBQSXM010000008.1, read on the forward strand.
CCGCCGGGATCGAGGAGTCCGCATGACCCTGAGCATCGCCACCGTCAACGTCAACGGCCTGCGGGCCGCTGCACGCAAGGGAATGTCCGAGTGGCTCGCCTCGACCGCGGCCGACGTGATCACCCTGCAGGAGGTGCGCGCCCCCGAGGAGCTGCTCGCAGGGCTCGTCGGCGAGGACTGGCGCATCGTCGGATCGGCGTCGGAGCTGAAGGGCCGAGCAGGCGTCGCGATCGCCGCCCGCACGTCGCTGGGCGGCATCGACCTCGAGTCGGCCCGTGCGGGTCTGCCGGGGCTGACCGAGCCCGCCCACACCGGACGCTGGCTCGAGACCGATCTGGAGGACCCCTTCGGCGATGGCCGCGCCCTCACGGTCATCTCCTGCTACATGCACTCCGGCAACACCGAGAAGCCGCAGACCATGACCGACAAGTACGCCTTCCTCGACGGCATGATGGATCGCCTCGAGCAGCTGCGGGTCGAGGGTCGCCATGTGGTGCTCACCGGAGACATCAACATCGCCCACACCGAATGGGACATCAAGAACTGGAAGGGCAACCTGAAATCCGCCGGGTTCCTCCCGGAGGAGCGTGCCTACCTGGACCGTCTCACGTCGGACGCCGGATATGTGGACGTGCACCGCACCCTGCACGGCGACGGCCCCGGCCCGTACACCTGGTGGTCCCAGCGCGGCAAGGCCTTCGACAACGACGCGGGCTGGAGGATCGACTATCAGCTCGCGACGAAGGATCTCGCCGACCGGGCGACGTCCGCCCAGGTGGACAGCGCGCCGAGCTACGACACCCGCTGGTCCGATCACGCCCCGCTCGTGATCACCTACGCCTGAGGACGGTGCGGTCGGGCGTTCCCGTGGGAGCGCCCGGCCGCAACCGCGCCGGCGCGCGTGACGAACCAAGAATGCGCCCTGAGGGTCGATGTTCGATGGAACATCGACCCTCAGGGCGCATTTCTTCCGGGCGGCTCAGGCGTGCAAGCGGCTCAGACGCGCGTGCGGCTCAGACGCGGCCGCGGATCACAGCCTGCTTGACCTCGGCGATCGCCTTGGTCACCTGGATGCCGCGGGGGCATGCCTCGGTGCAGTTGAAGGTCGTGCGGCAGCGCCACACACCCTCCTTGGAGTTCAGGATCTCCAGACGCTGCTCACCGGCGTCGTCGCGCGAGTCGAAGATGAAGCGGTGCGCGTTGACGATCGCGGCGGGGCCGAAGTACTGCCCGTCGGTCCAGAACACCGGGCACGAGGAGGTGCACGCGGCGCAGAGGATGCACTTGGTGGTGTCGTCGAAGCGCTCGCGCTCCTCGGCGGACTGCAGGCGCTCCTTGCTGGGCTCCTGGCCCTTGGCCACGAGGAACGGCATGACCTCGCGGTAGGAGTCGAAGAACGGCTCCATATCGACGATCAGGTCCTTCTCGACCGGCAGGCCCTTGATGGGCTCGACGGTGATCGGCTTCTTGACGTCGAGGTCCTTCAGGAGCGTCTTGCAGGCCAGACGATTACGACCGTTGATCCGCATCGCGTCGGACCCGCACACGCCGTGGGCGCAGGAGCGGCGGAAGGTCAGGGACCCATCCAGATGCCACTTGATCTCGTGCATGGCGTCGAGCACACGATCGGTGCCATGCATCGTGACGGTGAAGTCCTCCCAGTAGGAGCCCTTCTCGTCCTCGGGGTTGAAGCGGTTGATGCGCAGCGTGACGTCGAAGGAGGGGATCTCCTCGACCTCGGGCTGCGGGGAGTCGGACTGGGACTTCTCGGCGACGGCAGTCATCAGAACGTGCGCTCCTTCGGCTCGTAGCGGGTGATCACGACGGGCTTGGTGCCCAGACGGATCGAGGTGCCCTCTTCTCCCTGCTCACCCTCCAGGGTGCGGTAGGCCATGGTGTGCTTGAGGAAGTTGACGTCGTCGCGCTTGTCGAAGTCCTCTCGGAAGTGGCCGCCCCGGGATTCCTTGCGGTGCAGCGCACCGAGGGCCACGATCTCCGCGAGATCGAGCAGGAAGCCGAGCTCGACGGCCTCCATGAGGTCCAGGTTGTAGCGACGGCCCTTGTCCTGGATGGCCACGGTCTCGTAGCGCTTCTTGAGCTCGACGATCTTGGCGAGAGCGACGCGGCAGGTCTCGTCGGTGCGGAACACCTGGACGTTGGCGTCCATGACCTCCTGCAGCTCGAGACGGATGTTCGCCACGCGGTCCTCCGTGGCCGGACGATCGCGGAGTCGTTCGAGCAGCTCCACCGTGGGGGCCTCGAGGTTCTCGGGCAGCTCGGCGAGCTCCACGGTCTCGGCGTGCTCCGCGGCGGCGATACCGGCGCGACGACCGAAGACGTTGATGTCCAGCAGCGAGTTGGTGCCCAGGCGGTTTCCGCCGTGCACCGAGACGCAGGCGGTCTCTCCGGCCGCGTACAGCCCCGGGATCACGTCCGTCGCGTTGCGCAGGACCTCGCCGCGGATGTTGGTGGGGATGCCGCCCATGCCGTAGTGCGCGGTCGGGAAGACGGGCACAGGATCCGTGTACGGCTCGACACCCAGGTAGGTGCGGGCGAACTCGGTGATGTCCGGGAGCTTCGCATCGATGTGCGCGGGCTCGAGGTGGGTGAGATCGAGGTAGACGTAGTCCTTCTTCGGACCGCAGCCACGACCCTCGCGCACCTCGTTGGCCATGGCGCGGGCGACCACGTCGCGGGGGGCGAGGTCCTTCAGCGTCGGGGCGTAGCGCTCCATGAAGCGCTCCATGTTCGAGTTGCGCAGGATCGCGCCCTCGCCGCGGGCTGCCTCCGACAGGAGGATGCCGAGGCCGGCGAGGCCCGTCGGGTGGAACTGGAAGAACTCCATGTCCTCCAGCGGGATGCCACGACGGAACGCCATGGCGGGGCCGTCACCGGTGAGGGTGTGGGCGTTCGACGTGGTCTTGAAGATCTTGCCGAAGCCGCCGGAGGCGAACACGACGGACTTCGCCCGGAAGATGTGGATCTCGCCGGTGGCCAGCTCGTAGGTGACCACGCCGGAGGCGCGCACGCCCTCGTCGGTGCGGGGATCGCCCGTCATGAGGATGTCGAGCACGTAGTACTCGTTGAAGAACTCCACCTGCTGCTTCACGCAGTTCTGGTAGAGGGTCTGCAGGATCATGTGGCCGGTGCGGTCCGCGGCGTAGCAGGAGCGGCGCACGGGCGCCTCGCCGTGCTCACGGGTGTGCCCGCCGAAGCGCCGCTGGTCGATGCGCCCCTCGGGGGTGCGGTTGAACGGCAGACCCATCTTCTCCAGGTCGAGCACCGCGTCGATGGCCTCCTTGGCCATCACCTCGGCGGCATCCTGGTCGACGAGGTAGTCACCGCCCTTGACGGTGTCGTAGGTGTGCCACTCCCAGTTGTCCTCCTCGACGTTGGCGAGGGCGGCGCACATGCCGCCCTGCGCCGCACCGGTGTGGGAGCGCGTGGGATAGAGCTTGGTGACGACAGCGGTGCGGGAATTCTTGGAGGATTCCAGGGCGGCGCGCATGCCGGCGCCGCCGGCGCCGACGATGACCACGTCGTAGTTATGGGTCTGCATGTCTGGTGACTGCTCCGTTTCGGGGTCGACCGGTGAGAACTGTGTCGGGAGCCGGACCTGCCGGCCCCCGTGGGGAGGCCGTCAGCCTGCGCAGAAGGAGGGCAGCAGGCTGGGCTCGGCGCCGACGGGGCACGGGTTGAAGGTGAAGATCACCAGGGTGCCCAGGATGACCGTCACGACGACCGCGAAGTACAGCAGGCCCTTGAGGGTCAGCCGCAGCGTGGAGCTGCGCGCGTAGTCGTTGATGATCGTGCGCACGCCGTTGCCGCCGTGGAACAGGCCGAGCCACAGCATCAGGAGGTCCCAGACCTGCCAGAACGGGTTGGACCACTTGCCGCCGACGAAGGCGAAGTCGATGCCCTTGACGCCTTCGCCGAGCCATAGGTTCACGAAGAGGTGGCCGAAGACGAGGATCACGAGCAGGACACCGGAGACGCGCATGAACAGCCACGACAGCATCTCCGAGTTGATGCCGCGCTGGCCGGTGCGGCTGTAGCGCGTCGTGGGATCAGGAATCGAGGTTGCAGACTGTGCACTCATCATCAGGCTCCGAACATGTGCATGAGCTGACGGGGGACGAAGCCGACCATCAGGACGGCCCAGACGATCACGACACCCCAGAACAGGGCCCGCTGATGCGTGGTGCCCTTGGACCAGAAGTCCACGAGGATGATGCGCAGGCCGTTGAGGGCGTGGAACACGATCGCGGCGACGAGACCGATCTCGCCGAGACCGAACACGATCGTCTTGTAGTGGCCGATCACCTCGTTGTACGCCTCGGGAGAGACCCGCACCAATGCGGTATCGAGGACATGCACGAGCAGGAACAGGAAGATGAGCATTCCCGAGATGCGGTGAGCGACCCAGGACCACATGCCTTCGCGACCGCGATAGAGCGTCCCGGATTGGGCTGATGCCACGGAGTTCCTCCAGAAGCGACGGGTGAACGCCGGGAACGGGATGCGTCACCGCAGAGGTGGGGCGCGCGGGCCCCCGGGGGTTGCCCGGACGGCCTTCGCGGCGCTCGAGGCACCCCGTGGGCACCTGGTTCACGACACGGCGACATCATCATCGCCCCCGACAGGGGCAGAGTCAGCGTAGCACCGTGACGTGCAGGTCGGGGGCACCCTGCGGGGCCCGACGACACGTCCGGAAGTCCCTGCGACGGGCTGCTTCCCGGCCCGGATACGCTGGGCAGATGCCTGAGGCTCCGTTCGTTCCCGTGATCCCGGCCGGCGGTGCCGGCACCCGATTGTGGCCGCTCTCACGCCGTGCCCGACCGAAGTTCCTCCTGGACCTCACCGGGAGCGGCGCCTCGCTCCTGCAGCAGACCGTGCGGAGACTGGCACCGCTGGCGGACCGCCCACCGATCATCGTCACCGGGCACGACCACGCCCTCGCGGTGCAGGAGCAGCTGGACGAGATGGACTCCCCGAGCTCCGGCGCGTGGGCCCGGGTCGTCGCCGAGCCCGCCCCGCGCAACTCGATGCCGGCGATCGCGCTCGCGGCGGCGCTCGTGGAGCGGGAAGAACCCGACGCGGTGATCGGCTCCTTCGCCGCGGACCATCTGATCGCGGATCAGGAGGAGTTCGGCCGCACCGTCGCAACCGCGCGCCGGGCCGCGGAGCACGGCTTCCTCGTCACCCTCGGGATCCGGCCGACCTCTCCGGCGACCGGCTTCGGGTATATCGAGCAGGCCGAGGTCGAGAAGTCAGCAGCTGAGCAGGCCGGGGGCGGGAGCTCCGGGGGAACGTCCGGGGCGGGACCGACGGCTCTTCGCGCGCTCGGCGCGCTCCCGGTCTCGCGGTTCGTGGAGAAGCCGGACCTGGTCACCGCCGAGCAGTTCGTCGCGGCCGGGACCTTCTTCTGGAACGCCGGCATGTTCGTGGTGCGGGCCCGCGTGCTGCTGGACGAGCTCGCCGCGCAGATCCCCGGCCTTGCCCGGGGAGCGAGGGAGATCGCCGCGGCCGCCGGCACCCCGGCGTACAGCGAGGTGCTGGCCCGGATCTGGCCCACTCTGACGTCGATCGCGATCGACCACGCCCTGGCCGAGCCCCTTGCCGCGGCGGGACGGGTAGCCGTGGTGCCTGCCTCCTTCGGCTGGGACGACGTCGGCGACTTCGCGGCTCTCGCCCGTCAGCTGCGGGAGTGGGGTCCGGAGGGCGAGGAGTCTGCTGTCCGGGTGCTGGGCACCTCGACGGTCGATGCCATTGCCTCCACAGCCACGGTGTACGGTTCCACCGATCGTCATATCGCCCTGGTCGGCCTGCAGGGAATCAGCATCGTGGACACCGAGGACGCCCTGCTGGTCCTCGCCGATGAGCAGGCACAGGATCTCACCCGGCTCGTCGGCCTGCTCGACGAGCACGGACGTGGTCACCTGCGCTGAGAACCGTCGGACAGCGGACGTCGGCGGCCGACGACGGCCAGAGCGTCGATCCGGACGACGCATCGATCGGGCCGACGCACCGATCCGGTCGACGCATCGACAAGACATGCCACGGCATGGACGACCAGTGGGAACGGGGAGTGGACAAGGTGGAGCAGTCGCAGCAGGTCCTGCTGGGAACCGCGGAGCAGCGGTCGATGCTGGGACCGGAGGGTCTCATCGCGCGCACGGTCACGGAGAAGGCCGACGAGCTGCGCGATGTGCGTCGCCACCTCCACCGTCATCCCGAGCTCTCCCACGAGGAGCACGCCACCACCGACTACGTCGTGGACCGCCTCTCCGCGCTCGGGCTGTCCCCGCAGCGGCTCGCGAGCACCGGAGCGATCTGCGACATCCCCGGCAGCGAACCGGATCTCGCACCGATCGCCCTGCGCGCCGACATGGACGCCCTCGGCATCCCCGAGCTGTCCACCGTCTCCTACCGCTCCACGGTCGAGGGCGTCTCCCACGCCTGCGGCCACGACGTGCACATGAGTGCCGTGCTCGGTGCGGCGACCGCCCTCGTCCGCGTCGCCGAGGCCGGTGCGCTGCGGCGTGGGGTGCGCCTGGTGTTCCAGCCCTCGGAGGAGATGCATCCCTGCGGGGCGCTGGATCTCATCGGTCAGGGCGTCGTGGACGGCGTGGACTCGATCCTCGCGCTGCACTGCGATCCGGGTGTGGACGTCGGCCATATCGGGTTGAAGTCCGGACCGATCACCTCGGCCACCGACCCGGTGTCGATCCACGTGCGCGGCGCCGGCGGCCACACCTCGCGGCCGCATCTGACCCAGGACCTCGTGTACGCGCTCGGCTCGATCGTGACCCAGCTCCCTGCGGCGCTGACCCGTCGGATGGATCCCCGCTCCGGGGTGAACCTCACCTGGGGGAGCATCCACGCGGGATCCGCGTTCAACGCGATCCCCAGCAGCGGCACCCTCGAGGGGACCCTGCGCTGCTTGGACCACGATGCCTGGGACAGGGCCGAAGAGCTGCTGGAGTCGGTTCTCGCCGACCTCGTGCGCCCCTGGGGCGTCGACGCCCGGGTGAACCATGATCGTGGAGTGCCGCCGGTCTCGAACTCGACCACCAGCGTTGACGTCCTCACCGCCGCCGTGACCAGCGTGCTGGGCCGCGAGAACCTCGACCCCACCGCACAGTCCCTGGGCGGGGAGGACTTCGCCTGGTACCTCGAGAAGGTCCCCGGTGCTCTGGCGCGCTTGGGCACCAGGACCCCGGGCGGGCGCACCTACGACCTCCACATGGGCGACCTGATGATCGACGAGCGCGCCATCGGCATCGGCGCCTCGGTGCTGGCGAGCGCCTGCGTGCAGCGAGACCTCGCCGTCGGCTGACCCGTCGGTCCCTCGACACAGCTGATCCGGTGACGCTCCCGCCCGCCGACCTTCCGGTCGGCGGAGCCGCCGAGACGCCTCCGGCCCTGCGGCACGACGACGTATCCGCGTCGATTTCATAACGGTTCCCGGCCAGCACCGAGCGCGGCCACCGGGAGCCTCCCGGCACGGCTATGGTCCGAGGCGGAACGCGACAACGCTGTCGCCCGAGACCTACCGGGGCCCGATCGGCCCCGACTCTCCAGCGGAGGAACCCCCATGAAGAGCATCACGCGTGCGCTCGCCCTCACCGGGGCCGGCGTCCTCACCCTCGCATCGTGCGGCACAGCACCTGAGGAGGGCGGCGGCAGCAGCGGCAGCGATGCCGGCGGCGCCTCGAGCGACTACAAGGCCTGCATGGTCTCGGACTCGGGCGGCTGGGACGACAAGTCCTTCAACGAGTCGAGCCACAACGGTCTCAAGGCCGCGGTCGAGAACCTCGGCATCGAGCAGGCCGAGGCGGAATCCACCACCGACTCCGACTTCGCCCCGAACATCAACAACATGGTCACGCAGGGCTGCGACCTGATCGTCACGGTCGGCTTCCTGCTGGCCCCCGCCACCGGCGCCGCCGCCGAGGCCAACGCGGACACCGACTTCGCGATCGTCGACTCCACCGCGCAGGACGCCGACGGCAACCCCGTCGAGCTCGACAACGTCAAGCCCCTCGAGTTCAACACCGCCGAGGCCGCGTTCCTGGCCGGCTACCTCGCCGCGGGCATGACCGAGACCGGGAAGGTCGCCACGTACGGCGGCATGGACCTCCCCACCGTCACGATCTTCATGGACGGCTACGCCGACGGCGTCGCGTACCACAACGAGACCAAGGGCACCGACGTCGAGGTCCTCGGCTGGAACAAGGAGACCCAGAAGGGCTCCATCGTGGGCACCTTCGAGGACCAGTCCAAGGGCAAGGCCGTCTCCGACGAGTTCTACAACGCCGGCGCGGACATCATCATGCCGGTCGCCGGACCGGTCGGTGCAGGCACCCTCGCCTCCGCCAAGGAGGGCGAGGACCGCACCGTGATCTGGGTCGACTCCGACGGCTTCGAGACGAACTCGAGCGACGAGGACGCCCAGGACGTCATCCTCACCTCCGTCATGAAGGAGATGGACACCGCCGTCGAGGACGTCATCACCACCTCCGCCGACGGCAAGTTCGACGCCACCTCGTACGTGGGCACCCTCGAGAACGGCGGCGTGGGCCTGGCCCCGTTCCACGAGTTCGAGGACGACGTCCCCGAGGAGCTCTCCACCGAGCTCGAGACCCTCAAGCAGGACATCATCGACGGCAAGGTCACCGTCGAGTCCGACGCCTCGCCCAAGGCTGCCTGACCCCTCCGGAGCACGGCGGTCCCGGCCCCACCCGGGCCGGGACCGCCTCCTCCTGATCGCTCGGCCGATGATCTCGGCCGTCGCCGACGGAAGCGAGAGATGTGAAGCTCGAACTGCGCGGGATCACGAAGACCTTCGGGTCCTTCGTGGCCAATGACGCGATCGACCTGGTCGTCGAACCCGGGGAGATCCACTCCCTGCTGGGGGAGAACGGCGCCGGGAAGTCCACCCTGATGAACGTGCTGTACGGGCTGTACCGACCCGACGGCGGCCAGATCGTCATCAATGGGAAGCCCGTCTCCTTCTCCGATCCCGGTGACGCCATGGCGGCCGGCATCGGCATGGTCCACCAGCACTTCATGCTGGTCCCCGTCTTCACGGTGGCCGAGAACATGGTGCTCGGCCACGAGCCGACCAAGGGCGGCCTGCTCGACCTGGGTGCGGCCCGCAGGCTCGTGCGGGAGATCTCCGCGCGCTTCGGCTTCGAGATCGACCCCGACGCCCTCGTCGAGAACCTCCCCGTCGGCGCGCAGCAGCGCGTCGAGATCATCAAGGCGCTCAGCCGTCGGGCCGAGGTGCTCGTGCTGGACGAGCCCACCGCCGTGCTGACCCCGCAGGAGACCGACGAGCTGATGGCGATCATGCGTCAGCTGCGGGACGAGGGCACCTCGATCGTCTTCATCACCCACAAGCTGCGCGAGGTCAAGGCGGTCTCCGACCGCATCACCGTGATCCGTCGCGGCAAGGTCGTCGGCGAGGCGGATCCCTCCGCGGACCAGGCGGAGCTCGCCTCCCTCATGGTCGGCCGCCAGGTCTCCCTCGCCCAGGACAAGATCGAGGCGACCCCGGGCGAGATCGCCCTGCAGGTCACCGATCTGCGGGTGACGGACGACGCCGGCGTGCGCACCCTGGACGGCGTCACCTTCGACGTCCGTCATGGCGAGGTGCTCGCCATCGCCGGCGTCCAGGGCAATGGGCAGACGGAGCTCGCCGAGGCACTCCTGGGCCTCGAGGACACCGTGCACGGCTCCGCGACCCTGGAGGGTCGTGAGCTCGTGGGCCGCAGCACCAAGCAGGTGCTCGACGCCGGGGTCGGCTTCGTCCCCGAGGACCGCACCCATGATGCCCTGATCCCGGACTTCTCGGTCGCCGAGAACCTCGTGCTGGACCAGCACGACCGCCCGCCCTTCGGCAGCGCCGTCGCCATGTCTCTGCGGGCCGTGCGGGAGAACGCGGAGCGGCTGATCCCCGAGTTCGACGTGCGCACCCAGTCCGCCGACTCCGCCGTCTCCGCGCTGTCCGGCGGCAACCAGCAGAAGGTCGTGATGGCCCGCGCCCTGCACCGCGAGCTCACCCTGCTGATCGCCTCCCAGCCCACCCGCGGCGTCGACGTCGGTTCGATCGAGTTCCTCCACCGTCGGATCCTCGACGAGCGGGACAAGGGCACCCCCGTCATCATCGTCTCGACCGAGCTCGACGAGGTCACCCAGCTCGCGGACCGCATCGCCGTGATGTACCGCGGCCAGATCCTCGGGATCGTGCCCGGGGACGAGGACCGCGACGTGCTCGGCCTGATGATGGCCGGCTACACGGTCGACGCCGCCCGTGAGGCCGTCGCCGCCGGCGCGCGCACCACCGACTCGCAGCTCGCCGACGAAGGAGAGATCGTATGACCGCCGTCGTCGACCCCGAGAACACCGGCTCCGCCCCGGGAGTCGGGGCCGGGAGCAACGACTCCCCGCCGCCGCCCGAGCAGCAGGCCGAGGACCGACTGCGCGGGACCCTGCAGAAGATCGCACGCGGCGACCTGCTCGTGGTGGTCATGAGCTTCGTCTTCGCCTTCCTCATCGGCTCGGTGCTCATCGTCATCGCCGACGTCGAGGTGCGGGAGACGCTCGGGTATTTCCTGGACCGTCCGTCCGACGCCGTGACCGCGATCTGGCAGTCGGTGACCCAGGCCTACGGGGCCATGTTCCGCGGGGCCGTGTTCGACGGCGTCGGGTACTCCCGGGTCGCCGATGACCTCCGCGCTGCGGGCGGGAGCGGAACCTACGTCCTCCTCCCCGCGCTCGCCGCAGGCCTGCGACCGCTCACCGAGACCCTGACCGTCGCCACCCCGCTGATCATCGCGGCGGCAGGCATGGCGGTCAGCTTCCGTGCCGGGCTGTTCAACATCGGCGGCACCGGCCAGCTCATCGTGGGCGCGATGGCCGCCGGATACATCGGCTTCAGCTGGGACCTGCCGATCGTCGTGCACCTGCTGATCGCCCTGGTCGGTGGTCTGCTCGCCGGTGCGCTCTGGGGCGGCATCGCCGGCTTCCTCAAGGCGCGCTTCGGCGCCAACGAGGTCATCAGCACGATCATGCTGAACTGGATCGCCACCTATCTGCTGTTCTTCGCGCTCAAGACCGCAGCCTTCACAGGAGCCAACCAGTCGCAGCCGACCTCCCCCTCGGTCTCCGACTCCGCCGTCCTCCCGCAGCTGCTCGGCTCCGGCTTCCGGCTGCACGCCGGTTTGTTCCTCGCCGCCGGCGCCGCCGTGCTGCTGTGGTGGCTGATGAGCCGCTCCACGCTCGGCTTCCAGTTCCGGGCCGTCGGCTCCAACCCCCGTGCCTCACGGGTCGCCGGCATCTCCCCGTCCCGTACCGCCTTCCTGGTGCTGACCGTCGCCGGCGGGCTCGTCGGGCTCGCCGGCGCCGTGCACGTGCTGGGCACCGAGAAGCGGCTCACCGAGGGCGTCGCCGGCAGCATCGGCTTCGACGCCATCACGGTCGCTCTGCTCGGGCGGTCCGGACCGGTCGGAGTGGTCCTGGCCGGTCTGCTGTTCGCCGGCCTGTCCACCGGCGGCCGCTTCATGGAGAGCAGCCAGGGCGTCCCGCTGGACCTCGTGCAAGTCATCCAGGTCCTCGTGGTGCTGTTCATCGCGGCCCCGCCCCTCGTGCGCACGCTGATCGGCCTGCGCCGCATCGACCACCCCTCCTCAAGGGCACGAGTGCGCACGGCCCGACGGACGACGGCCGGCAGCGCGTCGATCTCGAACTCGGCGTCGACCTCGACGACTTCTCAGCCGTCGGCGTCGTCGGCGGATCCCGGGACGAGCGTGGCAGGTGATCTCCCGCCGGACGGCACCCCGGAGGGATCGACCGACCGCTCACCCGAACCCCGGGGACGTCACGCGGGAACGCCCCGCGACTCCGGCGCTCCGTCTCCCGATGCCCCCTCCTCCGACTCCACGCCGCGGACAGCACCCTCCGCCGGTGAGGGCGAGGATCCCACCGACGCGACGGGAGACCAGCGATGACCGCGACACCCACCGTGGCCCCGGACGATTCCGAGGTCCAGAAGAAGGTCACCGACGAGCGCCCCGACAGCTGGTGGCACCTCCCGGTCACCACCACCGTGCTCGGCCTCATCGCGCTGGTGTTCTTCGGACTGCGCGGCGTGCCCGGCGCGGAATCCTCGTTCGCGCTGGCTCGTGAGAGCGACCTCAACCCCCTCGGACTGGTCCCGGAACGGATCACCGTGCCCTCCATCGGTGGGGCCGTCGCCCTGGCCGTGATCGCGCTGGCGGCGTCAGCAGCGCTGTGGGTGCTCCATGCCCGCGCCGCACGTCCCCGGCCCGCCGCACGCATCGGCCTCATCGCCGTCTTCGCCGTGAGCTGGATCCTGGCTTTCATGACCTGGGTGATCTCCGAGCGCGCCCTGGACGTGGCGACGCTCCTCCAGGGCACCCTCGCCCTCGCGGTCCCTCTCGCCTTCGGCGCCCTGTCCGGTGTGCTCTCCGAGCGCGCAGGAGTCATCAACATCGCGATCGAGGGGCAGCTGCTGTTCGGGGCGTTCGGTGCAGCGCTCGTCGGCTCCCTCGCCGGGAGCGCCTGGGTGGGGCTGATCGCCGCACCGCTCATGGCCCTGGTGATGGGCGCTCTGCTGGCCATGTTCGCCGTCGGCTACCGGGTGCAGCAGATCATCGTGGGCGTGGTCCTGAATGTGCTCGCCATCGGCGTCACCTCGTTCTTCTTCGGCACCGTGATGCGGCAGAACCCGGGGCAGTTCAACTCGCCCCTGCGCCTGCCGACCCTGCGCATCCCGGTCCTCGCGGACATCCCCGTGATCGGCCGTGTGCTGTTCGAGCAGAACGTCCTGGTGTACCTGATGTGGATCATCGTCGCCGGCCTCACGGTCGCCCTGTTCCGCACGCGCTGGGGGCTGCGCGTGCGCGCCGTGGGCGAGCATCCGCGCGCCGCGGACACCGTCGGCATCCCCGTGAACCGCACCCGCTGGATCAACGTGATGCTCGGCTCCGCCGTCGCCGGGCTCGGCGGCGCCACGCTCACCATCGGCACCGGGGTCGCCTTCGGCGAGGAGATGTCCGCCGGCAAGGGGTACATCGCCCTCGCCGCGATGATCCTGGGTCGTTACCACCCCGTGGGCGCTCTGCTGGCCGCGCTCACCTTCGCCTTCGCGGATTCCCTGCAGCTGCGCCTGGGCACGATGTCCGCCGCGGAAGGGGGAGTCTCCATCCCGGGCGACTTCCTCCTCATGCTCCCGTACATCGTCGCCCTGTTCGCCGTGGCCGGCGTCGTGGGCCGTGTACGGGTCCCGGCGGCCGACGGTGTCCCGTACGTCAAGCAGTGAGAGAGCCCCGCAGTGAGCACCCCGACGAGCAGTGAGACCATCGACGTATGAGCACCTCACAGACCGCCGGCACCGACCCCACGGGCACCGGAGCGGACATCGATGCGGAGGATGACGTCGACTTCACGGAGCTGCTCGCCGCGGCCCGCGAGGTCGCCGAGCACGCCTACGCACCGTACTCGCGCTTCCGGGTGGGAGCGGCCGGCCTCACGACCGACGGCCGACTGGTGCGGGGCTGCAACGTGGAGAACGCCGGCTACGGCGTCACGCTCTGCGCGGAGTGCGGCATGATCAGCGAGCTCGTCGCCGGGGGCGGCGGGCGCCTCTCGCGCTTCGTCTGCGTGGGCGGGGACGAGCACCTTTCTCGCGAGGAGCGCGCCGTGGTGATGCCCTGCGGGCGCTGCCGGCAGCTGCTGTCCGAGCACGCCGCCGAGGACCTCGTGGTCCTCACCCCCGAGGGCTCGCGGACCATGGCGCAGGTGCTGCCCCAGGCCTTCGGCCCCTCCGACCTCCAGATGTGAGCAGGCGGCAGCAGGTGTGAGCAGGAGGCAGCGCCGGCCAGAACCGATTCCAGCCCAGCACCCAGCAGAACCCAGCGAGACCCAGCAGGTCCCAGCGAGACCCAGCAGAGCCCCGCCGGGATCTGATCTCACAGACCACTCCCACACGACGATCCGACCTCCCCGCGATTCCAGGAGACCTTCCATGACCACTGCACCCGCCGGTTCGACCGGAACCTCTCCCGCCGTGGAGCCCTTCGACGTCGTCGACGTCATCCGCACCAAGCGCGACGGCCAGGCGCTCGCCGACGGCCAGATCGACTGGGTGATCGACGCCTACACCCGCGGCGTGGTCGCCGAGCAGCAGATGGCGGCGCTCGCGATGGCGATCTTCCTGCGCGGGATGGAGCGGTCGGAGATCGCCCGCTGGACCCACGCGATGATCGCCAGCGGCGAGCGGATGGACTTCCAGGCGCTGTCGAAGCCGACGACGGACAAGCACTCCACCGGCGGCGTGGGCGACAAGATCACCCTGCCGCTGGCACCCCTGGTGGCGAGCTTCGGGGTGGCTGTGCCGCAGCTGTCGGGCCGCGGCCTCGGCCACACCGGCGGCACCCTGGACAAGCTCGAGGCGATCCCGGGCTGGCGCGCGGATCTCAGCAACGCCGAGATGATGGCTCAGCTCGAGAGCGCCGGCGCCGTGATCTGCGCCGCCGGCTCGGGCCTCGCTCCGGCCGACAAGAAGCTCTACGCCCTGCGCGACATCACCGGGACCGTCGAGGCGATCCCGCTGATCGCCAGCTCGATCATGTCCAAGAAGATCGCCGAGGGCACCGCCGCGCTGACCCTGGACGTGAAGACCGGAGCCGGTGCCTTCATGAAGGACGAGGCGGATGCGCGCGAGCTCGCGCGCACCATGGTGGAGCTCGGCACCGACGCCGGAGTGCACACCGTCGCGCTCCTGACCGACATGTCCGCGCCGCTGGGCCGCACCGCCGGGAATGGTCTCGAGGTGCGCGAGTCCCTCGAGGTGCTCGCCGGCGGCGGCCCGGCGGACATCGTGGAGCTCACCTGCGCCCTGGCCCGCGAGATGCTGGATGCGGCCGGGGTGCACGACGCCGACGTGGAGGCCGCACTGGCCGACGGTCGCGCGATGGACTCCTGGCGCGCGATGATCGCCGCCCAGGGCGGGGACGTCGACGCTCCGCTGCCGGTCGCGAAGCACGTCGAGGAGCTCCGGGCCACCGAGGACGGGGTCGTCACCGGGCTCGACGCGATGGGCGTGGGTGTGGCCGCCTGGCGACTGGGCGCCGGCCGCTCCCGCCCGGGGGAGGCCGTGCAGGCCGCCGCCGGGGTGGAGATCGAGGCGCACATCGGCGACGAGGTGAAGGCCGGCGACGTCCTGGCCCGTCTGCACACCGACACCGCGGAGCGGATGCCTCGGGCGCTCGAGTCGATCGACGGCTCCTGGACCCTCGCCGCCGCCGGCACCACGGTCCCGCCGCGGAAGATCGTGATGGACCGCATCGCCTGAACGCATCACCTGAGTGCTGAGCGCTGAGCGCTGAGCTCTGGGCTCTGGGCTCTGGGCTCTGGGCTCGACGCGCCGGCCGCTGGGAACTGAGCTCTCTGGGCCCAGGCCTACAGCGCGCGGAGTGCCGGCAGGATGTGCTCGACCATGAGCGGGGCCAGCCGGGCGCCGGTGCCGGGCTCGTCGATCCGCACCCAGCGATGATCGGCGAGCTCGGCCTGCACCACGAGCGGATCGGGCAGCGGGATGCGGGACGTGAACACCGTCGAGCGCACCATCGTGTTCGGCTCGTTCGCGGCGACCGCCTCGAAGTCGCCGAGCGGTGCGAGGTCCTCGGGAGCAAGCGTCACGCCGATCTCCTCGGCGACCTCGCGGATCGCCGCCTCCAGGGCGCTCTCGCCCGGCTCGAGCTTGCCACCGACCTGCATATAGGAGCCGGTGCCTCGCTTGCGCACCGCCAGCACCTCGGTGCCGTGCTCTCCCTCGCGCAGGAAGCACACCGCCGTGATCCGCAGGACGTCCCCGGCACGTGAGGGGTGGGCGTGCCGCTGCTCGCAGTCCGCGACGCCCGTGAGGCGGTGCAGCCACCGGGTCCCGGCGTGCAGGCCCTCGGGGCGCATCCCGGCGCGGACCCAGCCGTCGAGATCGGCGCGCTGATCCCGGGCGAGCCCCCATCCCCGGCGCAGCAGCGTCAGCGGTGGCTTGCGGTTCTGGCGCAGGTCCCTCACGAGGCGCAGGGCGAAGACGACCGGAGTGGGGCGGTGCAGCACGATGGCGTCGGCCAGCAGTCCGGCCGCCGCGAGCGGGGCGATCAGCTCGGCGGCGAAGATGCCCTCGGCGATGATCAGCGGCGCGTCCCCGGCCACGAGTCGCGTGGTCCCGGTGCGGCGCGAGGCGGAGATCGAGTACTCGGGGACCTCGGCGGCGCCGTCGTGGGCGAGGGCCGTCAGCGCCTCGAGGGCCGCGCCGGCGTTCCAGGAGGCGGGATCGTCCCAGTCCACGATGCCGAAGCGGTGGGGGAGGCCGGGATCATCGTGCTCGCGGTAGAACTCGTCGAGCCCGAGGACGGGCAGTCCGGATCGGCGCGACATGACGCCCTTGCCGCTTCCCGACGGGCCGGCGAGCAGGACGATGCGGCGCGGCGTGCGGGGCAGGGCTGGCGCGATGGTCACGACCGTCGATTCTAGGCGCTCGGGGGAGCGCAGAGGCCTGCCTCGCAGGCATCGCGGCGTTCCTGTGATGGTCTCCTCAGGAAGCCGTTCGTGGGAAGATCTCTCCATGACCACTCTCGATCGCGCACAGCTCGCACCCCTCATCGATCACACGCTCCTCAAGCCCGAGGCCACCCGCGCGGACGTCGACGCACTCGCCCGCGAGGCCGAGGAGCTCGGCACCTACTCGATCTGCGTCTCACCGTCGATGCTGCCCGTGGAGACCACCGTGAAGGTCGCGACCGTGTGCGGGTTCCCGTCCGGCCAGCATGCGCCGGCGATCAAGGCCGCCGAGGCCGCGGACTCCGTGGCCAAGGGCGCCGACGAGGTCGACATGGTCCTGAACGTGGGACTCGCGCGCTCCGGGGAGTTCGCCGCCGTCGAGGACGAGATCCGCGCCGTGCGCGAGGCCGCCCCGACGCCTGTCGTGCTCAAGGTGATCATCGAATCCGCCGCGTTGGAGGACGAGCAGATCGTCGGCGTCTGCGAGGCCGCCGAGCGTGCCGGCGCCGACTTCGTGAAGACCTCCACGGGCTTCCACCCCGCCGGGGGAGCGAGCGATCACGCCGTGCAGCTGATGCGCGCCACCGTGGGCGACCGCCTCGGGGTGAAGGCCTCCGGCGGGATCCGCACCCGTGAGGCCGCCGAGGCGATGGTCGCTGCTGGCGCCAGCCGCCTGGGCCTGTCCTCCTCGAAGGCCATCCTCGAGGGCGGCAGCGGCACCGGGTACTGAGCCGTGACCGCGACGCTCCGGGCCAGACGCCGGCTTCCGCGCGCAGCGAGCCTTGCCCTCGCCGGGCTCGTGGTGCTCTCCCAGGTGCTCCTGGGCGTCGCGAATCCTGCCGGGGCCTGCGCCTGCGGAGCCTTCATCGACCCGGTCGGGCAGCGCACCGAGTCTGCCGTTCTGCAGGAGACGGCTGTGCTCTCCCTGCGGGACGGCACGCAGAGCATCGTCATGGGACTTCAGCTGGATACGGAGCGCACCGGCTCGACGCTGTTGATGCCCACCCCATCCGTCCCCGAGGTCAGCGCCGCGCAGTCCGGCACCCTGCGGGAGATGGCGGCGGCGACCGCTCCACGCGAGGTCGTCGAGTACGACATCTGGGGCGACTTCCCGTTCCTCGCCGGCAGCGGGGAGGGCGGTGCGCCCGGGGCGGGCGCAGGGGCACCGGCGGTGACCGTCCACGAGCAGGCCCGTATCGGGAACTACGACGTCGCCGTGCTCGGCGGGGAGGCCGACGGGGTGCGCGACTGGCTCGGCGAGAACGGCTACGACCTGGCCGATCCGGTCTCCTCGTTGATCGACCCGTACGCCCAGGAGGACTGGACCTTCACCGCGGTCCGGTACGCGGAGGACGCGGTGCTCAGCGGGGACGTGGAGCCGTTGCGGTTCGACTTCGCCACCGACGAGCTGATCTACCCGGCGCGTTTCTCCCACGCCGCACAGAGCACTCAGCACATCCAGCTCTTCGTGCTCTCCGACGAGCCCGTGGAACGCACCGACGACTCAGCGGGGAAGCAGCAGGTCGAACGTCCATGGATCGGGGACCCCACCCATCACGACTGGGCGTGGTCCGACGCCACGCTGCGGGAGCTCGTGGGGGAGGACCTTCCGGAGGATCCGGAGTCCGGTCTGCAGGACGACCAGAACCGGATCGTCACCGAGTTCTGGATCTCCGGCGAGCCGGAGTCCTTCACCACGGACCTGACCTTCGGAGCAGATGCAGAGGCGGAGTGGGAGATCCCCACCTACACCACGACCGAGACGGTGACAGTGGCCGGGATCCCGGTCGGATACCTGCTCGTCGCCGCGGGGATCGTCACCCTGCTGGCACTGCTCGGGTCGCTGATCGCGATCCGGAGCGCCAGGCGCTCACGATCGCTTCTGCGCCAGGAGCGCGCTCAGTCCTGAGAGGGCTGAGCGCGCTGCGCCCTCGGGCTGCCCGAGACCCCTCAGGCCAGTCCGAACTCCTTCAGGCCAGTCAGAGCTCCTTCAGGACAGTCAGAGCTCCTTCAGGACAGTACAGGCGCCCTCAGGCCTGCCCGAGCACTCCGCGCAGCTCGTCCTTCAGCTGCGCCAGGCGCTCGCCGGCATGCTGACGGATCGCCGCCATCTCCGTGGCGGACGTTCCCGCCGGAACGTCCTGGACGACCTCCAGATAGCACTTGAGCTTCGGTTCGGTGCCCGAGGGTCGCACCACCACGCGGGTGTCCTCCGCGCTGAGCAGCAGCATCCCCTCCGTGGGCGGCAGACCGGTGCTGGCCACGGATCCCTCGGAGAGGTCCTGGGTGGTGACGACGTCGGAGCCCAGCAGGTGCGCGGGCGGCGCGGAGCGCAGCTGCTGCATCATGGCTGGGATCTCGGCGAGGTCCTGCACCCGGATGGACAGCTGCGAGGTCGCGTACAGCCCGTGCGCCGCGGCGAGCTCGTCGAGGCGGCCGATCAGCGTGGTGCCCTCCGCCTTCGCGAGCGCCGCCATCTCCGCGACCATCAGTCCTGCGGAGAGGCCGTCCTTGTCACGCACCACCGCGGGGAGCACGCAGTAGCCGATCGCCTCCTCGTAGCCGAAGACGATGCCGGGGGCGCGGGCGATCCACTTGAAGCCGGTCAGCGTGGTGGGGGAGTCCACGCCGGCGGCCTCGGCGACCTTGCCCAGCCAGCGGCTGGAGACGATCGATCGGGCGAAGGCGCCGCGATAGCCGTGCCGGCGGATCAGGTGGTCTCCCAGCAGCACCCCCAGCTCGTCACCGGTGAGCATCCGCCAGTCGCCCAGGTGCGGGTCGAGCACGGCGGCGGCGCAGCGATCCGCGTCGGGGTCGTTCGCGATCACCACGTCGGCCTCGACGGTGCGGGCGAGCTCGAGCGCCAGATCGATCGCCCCGGGCTCCTCGGGGTTGGGGAAGGCGACCGTGGGGAAGTCCGGATCGGGATCGGCCTGCTTGGCGACCGTGTGCACCTCGGCGAAGCCGCTGCGGTGCAGCGCCGCGAGCGCCGTCTCGGTGCCCACGCCATGCATCGCCGTGTGCACGATCCGCACGTCCCGGGGCCCGTCGAGATCGGGGAGGGTGCAGATCGCCGCGAGATAGTCCTCGCGCAGCTGCTCGCCCAGCAGCTCCCAGCCGGCGTCGGCCACCGGGATGTCCAGCACGGGGCCGACGGCGGCGATGCGCGCGGCGATCTGTCCGTCCGAGGGCGGCACGATCTGCACACCCTGCCCGTCCCTCTCCTGCGCCCGGCCCCCGAGATAGACCTTGTACCCGTTGTCGGCCGGTGGGTTGTGGCTCGCCGTGACGACGATCCCGGCGTCGGCGTCCAGGTGGCGCACGGCGAAGGCGACCAGCGGCGTGGGGCCGGAGCGCTCCAGCAGCTGCACGCGGCAGCCGGCCGATGTCATGATCGCGGCGGAGCGTCGTGCGAAGTCCTGCGAGTTGTAGCGGGCGTCGTAGCCGATCACCACGAGGGGCTCCCCGAGTCCGAGGTCGCCCAGGAGATGGTCGGCGAGGCCCCGGGCGGCGCGTGAGACCACCGCGAGGTTCATCCGGTTCGGACCGGGCCCCATCCGTCCGCGCAGACCGGCCGTGCCGAACTCCAGGTCTCCGGAGAAGGCATCGGTGATCTCGTCGATCGCGGGCTCCCCGCCGGAGGCGGCCTGCTCGAGCAGCGAGGTGAGCGCGGAGCGCGTCGCCGGACCCGGATCGTCCGCGAGCCAGGCCTCGCCGCGCTCGCGCAGAGCAGGATCCAGCGCGGTCATCATGCCTGCGCCCCGGAGGCCGACGGGTCCGAGGAATCCGACGTGCTGGAGGAATCCGACGAGTCCGAGGAGGCGGCGCCGCCGGTGATGCGGCGGACGGTCTCGGCGAGCAGCGCCGAGATGCGTGGGCCCGCGTCCCGGCCCGCCTCGAGGACCTCCTCATGGCTGAGGGCCTGGGCGCTGATCCCCGCAGCGAGGTTCGTGACCAGGGAGATCCCGAGCACGTCCATCCCGGCCTCGCGGGCGGCGATCGCCTCGAGCGCAGTGGACATGCCGACGAGGTGGGCCCCGATGGTCCGGGCCATCCGCACCTCGGCCGGGGTCTCGTACGTCGGCCCTTGGAACTGCATGTAGACGCCCTCGTCGAGAGACGGGTCGACCTCCCGGGCGATGTCGCGCAGCGCCGGGGTGTACAGATCGGTGAGGTCCACGAAGTTCGCGCCCGACAGGGGAGTGGCACCGGTGAAGTTGATCTGGTCGCTGATCAGCACCGGGGTGCCGGGGGTCCAGGACGGGTCGATGCCGCCGCAGCCGTTGGTCAGCACCATCGTGCGAGCACCGGTGGCCGCGGCGGTGCGCACGCCGTGCACCACGGCGCCCACCCCGGCTCCCTCATAGAAGTGGGTGCGGGCACCCAGGACGAGCGCCCGGGCACCGCTGCCCTCCACGCGGATCGAACGGAGCGTGCCGATGTGGCCGGCGACGGCCGGCGGGCGGAATCCCGGGATCGTGGTGGCGTCGGCCTGCCAGACGGTCTCCCCGAGCAGGTCCGCGGCGCCGGCCCAGCCGGACCCGAGCACCAGGGCGAGATCATGGGTGGCCACCCCGCTGGCCTCGGCGATCGCGGCGGCGGCGTCGCGGGCGAGCAGGTACGGGTCAGAGGCGGTTTCAGTCATGGATCGAAGGTAACGCAGCGAGCCCCTGCACAACACCGGAACCGGGCCCCCGTCGAGCCTTCTGAGACACAATGGAGACGTGAGCGAT
Organism: Brachybacterium sp. AOP3-A1-3; assembly: GCF_052378285.1. Lineage (NCBI taxonomy): Bacteria > Bacillati > Actinomycetota > Actinomycetes > Micrococcales > Dermabacteraceae > Brachybacterium > Brachybacterium sp. AOP3-A1-3. The sequence goes on from NZ_JBQSXM010000008.1 coordinate 49,342, forward strand.
CCCAGCACTGCCCTTCCGTCGGACCCCCATCGAGTGACCCGTGCCGGTGACCGCACGCGGGTCGTGATCATCGGCGGCGGCCCGGGCGGCTACGAGGCCGCCCTGACCGCCGCCCGCCACGGCGCCGACACCGTGCTGATCGAGGACCGGGGGCTCGGCGGTGCCGCGGTGATCACCGATGTCGTCCCCTCCAAGACACTCATCGCCACCGCCGATGTCCTCGACCAGGTCGCCACCTCCCAGGAGCTCGGCATCCGCCAGGCCGACGACGGCTCGGCCCCGGGCACCGGAGCCCTGACCGTGGACCTCGCGGCCGTCAACGCCCGGGTCCAGCGGCTCGCGACCGCGCAGTCCGAGGACGTCCGCGCCTCCCTGCGCGAGGCAGGGGTGCGCGTGATCGAGGGCCGCGGCCGCCTGCGGGGACCCTCGACCGTCGAGATCCGGGACGGCGCGGGGGAGGACGCCGCCGTGCTCGATCCGGCCTGCGAGGCGGACGTGATCCTGCTCGCCGTCGGTGCCCGACCCCGCGAGCTGGACTCCGCCCCCTGCGACGGGGAGCGGATCCTGAACTGGACCCAGCTCTACAGCCTCGAGCAGCTGCCCGAGCACCTGATCGTCGTCGGCTCCGGAGTCACCGGCGCCGAGTTCGCGAGCGCCTACCGCGCCCTGGGCAGCGACGTCACCCTCGTCTCCTCCCGCCAGAAGGTGCTGCCCGGCACCGACGGCGACGCCGCCGACGTGCTCGAGGAGGCCTTCGCCCGCCGCGGCGTCACGGTGCGCTCACGAACCCGCGCCGCGTCCGCGCACCGCACCGAGGACGGGGTGGTCGTCACCCTCACCTCGGGGGAGGAGATCGCCGGCAGCCACGTGCTGATGGCGCTCGGCGGGATCCCCTGGACCGGGGACCTCGGCCTCGAGCAGGCCGGGGTTCGGGTGAAGGACAGCGGTCACATCGACACCGACCGCGTCTCCCGCACCAGCGTGCGGGGCATCTACGCCGCCGGCGACTGCACCGGGGTGTACCCGCTCGCCTCGGTGGCCGCGATGCAGGGGCGCATCGCCATGCATCACGCGCTCGGCGATGCGGTCTCCCCGCTGATCTCCGCGCAGGTGTCCTCGGCGATCTTCACCAGCCCGGAGATCGCGGTGGTGGGCGTGAGCGAACAGGACGTCGCCGACGGGGTCCTCTCCGGCGAGGTGCTCGTGCTGGGCCTGGACACCAACCCGCGCGCCAAGATGCAGGGGCTGAGCGAGGGCTTCGTGAAGCTCATCGTGCGCTCCGGGTCGCACACCGTGATGGGCGCCGTGGTGGTGGCCCCGCGGGCGAGCGAGCTGATCCTGCCGTACACGCTCGCTGTCGCCCACCGGCTCACGGCCGAGCAGGTCGCCGGGACGTTCACCGTGTACCCCTCGCTCACGGGGTCCTTGGCCGAGGTGGCGCGACGGGCGAGCCAGACCGGCACCGACTGAGGCCGGTCCGGCACCGACTGAGGCCAGACCGGCACCGGCTGAGGCGCCGTCCGCTGCCGGGTCGGGTCGAGGTCAGTCCTCGATGGAGCAGAGCACGGCGCCCGCGGAGACCGTCGCCCCGATCTCGGCACCGAGCCCCTTGAGGACGCCGGAGCGGTGCGCGGTGATCGGCTGCTCCATCTTCATCGCCTCGAGCACGACGAGCAGGTCGCCGTCGGAGACGCTCTGGCCCTCCTCGGCGACCACCTTCACGATCGTCCCCTGCATGGGGGCCGTGACCGCGTTGCCGTTGGCCGCGGACTCCCCGACGGACTTGTGCTGGCGCTTGCGGCGCGAGCGCACGGCGGCCTGCGGTGCACGCAGCGAGGCGGGGAGGCTGATCTCGACCCGGCGGCCGTCGACCTCGACCACGACGGCCTCACGGTCCTCAGCCTCCTCGGGCTGCGACGGCAGCGGGGCTGCGGGGAGGTCGTTGTCGAACTCGGTCTCGATCCAGCGGGTGTGGACCGTGAACGGCTCGTCCGGATCCTCCGGGGCGAAGGCAGGATCGGCGACGACGGCGCGGTGGAAGGGGATCACCGTGGGGATCCCCTCGACACGGAACTCGGCGAGGGCACGACGGGAGCGCTCGAGCGCCTCCTGGCGGGTGGCCCCGGTGACGATGAGCTTGGCGAGCATCGAGTCGAAGGCGCCGGAGATCTCGTCGCCCGCGCGCACACCGGAGTCGACGCGCACGCCGGGACCCGAGGGCAGCTCGTACCGGTGGATGCGGCCGGGGGCCGGCATGAAGCCGCGGCCAGGATCCTCGCCGTTGATGCGGAACTCGAAGGAGTGGCCGCGCGAGGCCGGGTCCTCGGAGCTGATGGTGCCGCCCGCCGCGATGCGCAGCTGCTCGCGCACCAGGTCCACGCCGGCGACCTCCTCGGTGATCGTGTGCTCGACCTGGAGGCGGGTGTTGACCTCGAGGAACGAGATGGTGCCGTCGATCCCGACCAGGAACTCGCAGGTGCCGGCGCCGATGTACCCGGCCTCGCGCAGGATCGCCTTCGAGGAGGACACCAGCTGCGCGTTCTGCTGAGCGGTGAGGAAGGGCGCGGGCGCCTCCTCGACGAGCTTCTGGTGGCGGCGCTGGAGCGAGCAGTCACGGGTGGAGACGACCTGGACGTTGCCGTGCATGTCCGCCAGGCACTGGGTCTCGACGTGCCGGGGCGAGTCGAGGTAGCGCTCCACGAAGCACTCACCGCGTCCGAAGGCGGAGACCGCCTCGCGGACCGCGGAATCGAACAGCTCGCGCACCTCGGACTCCTCGCGGGCGACCTTCAGGCCGCGACCGCCGCCTCCGAATGCCGCCTTGATGGCGATCGGCAGACCATTCTCCCGGGCGAAGTCGACGACCTCGTCGGAATTCTGGACGGGATCCTTGGTGCCGGCCACCAGCGGTGCCCCGGCCTTCTGCGCGATGTGCCGCGCCGAGACCTTGTCGCCGAGCTTCTCGATGGCCGACGGGGGCGGCCCGATCCAGGTGAGCCCGGCGTCGGTGACGGCCTGGGCGAAGTCGGAGCGCTCGGAGAGGAAGCCGTAGCCGGGGTGGATCGCGTCGGCGCCGGAGCGCTTCGCGATGTCCAGGATCTTGTCGACGACCAGGTAGGAGCTCGCGGCGGTGGTGCCGCCGAGGGCATAGGCCTCATCGGCGATCTGCGTATGCAGCGCATCGCGATCGGGGTCGGCGTACACGGCCACGGAGCGCAGCCCGGCGTCCCGGCAGGCCCGAGCGATCCGCACCGCGATCTCTCCACGGTTGGCGATCAGCACCGTGGACAGCGGGCGGGGCTTGGAAGAGCGTGCGGGCATGAGGGAGGGTTCCTTCCGGGAGTCAGCAGTGGCCGAGTCTAGTACCGAGTGCGCTCAGGCGGACGCAGGGTCGGGCATGGTGCCTGGTGAGTCGGTCGCTGCAGCCGTGGGCAGTGCGGAGTCCCACAGCTCATGGATGCCGACCCCGATCTCTCCCAGCAGGCGGCGCAGCAGCGGCAGGGACAGGCCGACCACGGCATGAGGGTCCCCGGAGACGCCCTCGATGAAGGGGCCCGCCAGACCGTCGATCGTGAATCCACCGGCCACGCCGAGCGGCTCGCCGGTGGCGACGTACGCCTCGATCTCCTCGTCGGACAGCTGGGCGAAGGTGACCTCGCAGCTCGCCGTGGCGCCGAAGGTGGCTCCGGTGCCGCCGTCCTCCTCGTCGCGGTCGTCGACCAGCCAGTGACCGGAGTGCAGGATGCCGGAGCGCCCGCGCATCGCCTGCCAGCGGGCGATGGCCCGCTCCGCCGTGTGCGGCTTGCCGATCACCTCGCCGTCGAGCTCGAGCATCGAGTCGCAGCCGAGGACCACATAGCCGCCGTCGCTGCGGGACGTCGCCGCCACGGCCTTCTCGCGGGCCAGCAGGAGCACCTCGTCGGCCGGCGTCAGGGCGTCCTCCGGGGCCCCGGTGGCGGCGGCCCGCTCGCGGGCGGCCGCCAGGATCGCGTCCTCGTCCAGGTCCACCGGGAGGGTGCCGTGCTCGATCCGGGCGGCGCGCAGCGTGGCGCGGCGGCCGGCCGAGGCCGAGGCGAGCAGGAGCAGCGGATCGTGGTCGGGGGACGGCTGCTCGGAGACCTGCTCCGTGGTGTACTGCTCAGCGGTGTTCTTCTCCGGGGTCGTCATGACAGGGCTCCTTCGAGGACGGACAGCGGCAGGCTCCCCAGCTCGAGGGCCCGACGGTGGAATTCGCGGGCGGGCTGGACGGACTGCTCGCGCAGCTGTTCCCAGACCCGCTGGCCGATCTTGTAGGACGGCGCCTGACCGGGCCAGCCCAGGTAGCGGTTCAGCTCGAAGCGGCGCTCCGCCTCGGTGACTCCCCAGTGGGCGGTCATGAAGTCCCAGGCGGTGTCATAGGTCCAGTCGCCGCCGGCGGATCCGGCGAGACCCTCCGGCATCGGCAGGCCGACGTGGAGACCGATGTCGAGCACGACTCGACCAGCTCGCAGGCGCTGCGCATCGAGCATGCCGAGCCGGTCCCCGTCGTCCGAGAGATACCCGAGCTGGTCCATCAGACGCTCGGCGTACAGGGCCCAGCCCTCGCCGTGCCCGGAGACCCAGCACATCATCGCGCGCCAGCGGTTCAGAGTGGAGGCCTGCATGGTCTGGGTGCCGACCTGCAGGTGATGGCCGGGGACGCCCTCGTGGTAGACCGTCGTGGTCTCCAACCAGGTGTGGAACTCGGTGGTGGTCGCCGGAACGTCCCACCACATGCGGCCGGGCCGCGTGAGGTCCTCGCTGGGGCCGGTGTAGTAGATGCCGCCTGAACCGGTGCGGGCGATGCGGCATTCCAATCGACGCAGCGGATCGGGGATGTCGAAGTGGGTGCCGGCGAGCTCCTCGATGGCGCGATCGCTGAGCTCCTGCATCCAGCTGCGCAGCGCCTCGGTCCCGTGCAGGATCCGGGCCGGGTCGCTGTTCAGGCTCTCCTTCGCGGCCTCGACCGAGCTCCCGCCGCCGTTGCCGTGGCGGTCGTTGATCCGTCGCGCGACCTCCTCCTGCTCGGCGACGACCGCGCGGAGCTCGTCGATGCCCCAGGCGTAGGTCTCGTCGACATCGATCTCGGTGCCCAGGAAGGTGCGCGAGGACAGGAGGTAGGCGTCGCGGCCCACGGCATCGGCCTCCGGGGCGCGCTGGACCAGGGAGGTCAGCTCCTCGGCGAGGGAGAGATAGCCGTCGGCCGCGGTGCGGGCCGCCGCGGCGACCCGGTCGCGCTGGGCGTCGTCGCCCTGCGCCTGGGCGGCGAACTCCGCGAAGAACCCGTCCTTCGCCGCGAATCCACGGGCCTGCTCGGCGCCGAGCAGCAGCTGGCGGCGGGCGGAGACCACCCCGTGGTCCGCAGCCTCCCGGAGGGACTGCGCCCAGCTGGACAGCGACCCGGGCATCGCGTCCAGGCGCTGGGCGATCACCTGCCAGTCGTCGGCGGTGTCGGTGGGCATCTGATCGAGCACATCGCGGGACTGCAGCGGGGAGGCGAGATTGTTGACGGTCGCGATGTCCAGGCGCCGCTCGGCGCGTTCGATCTCGAGGCCGAGGCGCTCGGTCAGCGCGGCGCGGGTGACGGCGTCGGTGTCGTCCTCGTCGAGGACGGTCGAGAGCGAGGCCAGCAGGTCGCGCGCCGCGTCGGTCCGTGCCGACACCGCCTCCGGGGAGTAGTCGGTGACCTCGGTGTCGTGCCCGGCGATGCCGAGCTCGGTGGCCAGGAACGGGTCCAGTCGGACGCTGAGATCGACGTAGTCGTCGGCGAGGCGGTCCAGGGCGGACGCCGTGCGCGCGGGCTGGGGAGAGGGGGTCTCGGGCATGTCCGCGAGTCTAGTGGCGCACGACGCACCAGGCGAAGACCGGCGCTGTGCTCGACGGCCGGCGGCCACCGCTCAGCGGTCGGCGAACTGCCAGGCCGTGGGGGAGGCGTGACCGCGCAGGGCGTGGGCGCGGGGATGGCTGTGCACAGGGCCGTTCCAGGCGCTGGGCCCGCCGCCGCGACCCTCCGCGAGGGCGCGCTCGTCGGCCTCCAGACGGCTGGTGACGCTCATCGCCGAGACCACCACGGCGATCGCGGCGAGCTCGTCCGCCGCGAGCCGGCCCTGGACGAGCTGGACGTCCGTGTGCGGCGTGCTCACAGCGGGATGTTCCCGTGCTTCTTGGTGGGCAGGGTGTCCCGCTTGGTGCGCAGTGCACGCAGCGCCCGGGCCACCTCGATGCGGGTGTCGGCCGGCTGGATCACGTTATCGATCCAGCCGCGCTCGGCCGCGGTGTACGGGGTCGCGAACTGCTCGTCGTACTCGGCCTCGAACCTGGTGCGCTCGGCCGCGACGTCCCCGCCCTGCTCGGCGACCTGGCGCAGGTCCCCGCGATGCAGGATGTTGACCGCACCCTGCGAGCCCATGACCGCGATCTGCGCGGTCGGCCAGGCCAGGTTGATGTCCGCCCCGAGATCCTTGGATCCCATGACGATGTACGCACCGCCGTAGGCCTTGCGCGTGATGACGGTGACCAGCGGCACGGTCGCCTCGGCGTAGGCGTACAGCAGCTTCGCCCCGCGACGGATGATGCCGCCGAACTCCTGGTCGGTGCCGGGCAGGAAGCCGGGCACGTCCACGAAGGTCAGGACCGGGATGTTGTTGGCGTCGCACAGACGCACGAACCGGGCCGCCTTCTCGGAGGCGTCGATGTCGAGGGTGCCCGCGAGGTGCGAGGGCTGATTGGCGACGATGCCGACGCTGTGTCCCTCGACCCGGCCGAAGCCCACCAGGATGTTGCGGGCGAAGAGCGGCTGGACCTCGAGGAACTCCTCGTCGTCCAGGACCGTGCGGAGCACGGTGAGCATGTCGTAGGGCTGGTTCGGGGAATCCGGCACGAGGGTGTCCAGTGCCGTGTCCTGCGGTGTCCGGCTCTCCTCGAGGAGCACCGGGAAGGACGGCGCCGGGCTCAGCGTGTTCGCCGGCAGATAGCTCAAAAGATCCTTGACGTACTCGATGGCCTCGCCCTCGTCGGGGGCCATGTAGTGGGCCACGCCCGAGCGGGAGGTGTGCGTGCGGGCACCGCCGAGCTCCTCGAAGCCGACGTCCTCGCCGGTCACGGTGCGGATCACGTCGGGACCGGTGATGAACATGTGGGAGGTCTTCTCGACCATCACGATGATGTCGGACAGTGCGGGGGAGTACACCGCACCGCCGGCGGCCGGGCCCATGATCAGGGCGATCTGGGGGATGACGCCCGAGGCGCGGGTGTTGCGCCGCATGATGCCGGCGAACATGGCGAGTGAGGCCACGCCCTCCTGGATGCGGGCGCCGCCGCCGTCGAGGATGGCGATGATCGGCACGCCCGTGCTCAGCGCGAGATCCTGGATCTTCTGGATCTTGCGGCCGTGGGCCTCGCCGAGGGACCCGCCGAAGACGGTGAAGTCCTGGGAGTAGACGCAGACCTGCCGGCCGTCGATCGTGCCGTAGCCGGTGACGATCCCGTCGCCGGCAGGGCGCTTGCGGTCGATGCCGAAGTTGCTCGCCTGATGCTTCACGAAGCGATCGGTCTCCGAGAAGGAGCCGTCGTCGAGGAGGTCGGTGATGCGCTCGCGAGCAGTCTTCTTGCCTCGCGCATGCTGCTTCTGGACTGCGATCTCATCCGCTGCGGAGACCGCCGCGGCGTCGCGCTCGCGAAGGTCTTCAAGTCGCTGAGCGGTGGTGAGCGGCCGCGGGGCGTCGGTCACGGAGCCTCCTGAGGCAGCCTTCAGGCCGCCAAGAATACGGGGAGATGAACACCGGGATACTACGCTACGACGTGCCGACGAGGGCCGACCCGACCCGGCATGGAGTGACATGTCCCGTCGCGGACGGCGCAGCGGCACCGGACATCTGCTCCAGGAGGGAGATCACGCGTGGCAGAAGACGCGGCAGAGGACTCAGCGGGTATCGGCCCGCGGCCCGTGGCTCCCGCATACCTGAGGCCCACTGCGGCGAACTCCGCTCCGCACGCTCCGTCTGCCCAGCACGTCACGCCGATCCACCGGATGGGCGAGGTGACCTCCACGCAGGACGAGGCCGGGAGGCGGCTCGACGCCGGCGAGAAGGCTCCCTTCGCGGTCACGGCGCGGCGGCAGCAGGCCGGCCGCGGGCGGCTGGGGCGCCGATTCGTCAGCCCCGACGGCGGCAACGTCTATCTCACCTACGCCCACAGCACCGGACTCGCGCCCTCGCAGCGCACCTGGATGCCGCTCGTGGCCGGACTGGCCGCCGTCTCCGCGATCGACGAGGTCCTCGGAGCAGTCGACGTTCTCGGGACGGGCGAGGTCACCGGTGCGAGCGGGGCGAGCGGGGCAGCTGGGGCGAGCAGGGTCGGGATCGGCCTCAAATGGCCCAACGACCTGCAGACCGCGGACGGGCGCAAGCTCGGTGGGATCCTCGTCGAAGGCCGGGGCGCGCAGGGAGTGCTGATCGGCATCGGGATCAATCTCCGCGGTCCGGTGCAGGATGGTGACGGCACCGCCGTCCCCGGAGCCGCCTGGCTGCTCGGCGAGGCAGGGATCCGTGATGGTGAGGGTCCCTGCGCGCCGGGCGCGACCCGACGCCCTGAGCGGATCGAGGACCTGGGGGACCGGATCGCGGAGGCGATCATCCGGTCCCTCAGCAGCGAGCTCGCCGCACTGGAGTCCACGGACGGGGACGCGGTGACGGCAGGCACTGAGCACCGTTACACTATGACGTGCCTCACAGTGGGGCAGCTCGTGCGGGTCGATCCGCTGGGGGAGACGAGCACGGGCGGTGCGACGCCGCCCGCGCTGGTCGGAACCGCAGTGGGGATCGACGGACGGGGCCGGTTGATGATCGACCCGGGCGATCCCCGGGCCGACGGGCCGGTGGCCGTCGATGTCGGCGATGTGAAGCATGTGAGGCCGGGCGGACCCGCTCGGCCGACGAGAGACGCCGATCGCGGCGTCGAACAGGAGGATCACAGCACGTGACCGGCGGTACCGAAGACCTGGAGCGCATGACTTCCTCGGACGGGACCCCGTCGTCCGGGGAGAGCGGTGTGCCGCCGGAGGAGTCACCCGACCTCGTGCAGACCCCTCTCGACGATCGCGACATCCTGGAGCTGAACCGGCGGTTCGCCGAGGTGCGACGCAGCGTCGCCGCCCTCGAGAAAGTGCTGCTGCAGGGCCCGCGGAAGTACTCGCGGCGCGATCTGGCCCAGCAGCAGGACATTCCCGAGCGGCTGACCTCCGTCTACTGGCGCTCGCTCGGCTTCACTCCGGTCGACGAGGACACCGTCGTGTTCACCGAGGAGGATGCCTACTCCATCGGCGACCTCGCGGCGATCGTCGAGGACGGCGTGCTCTCGGAGCGGGCCTTCGCGAGCATCACCCGGGGACTGGGCTTCCACATGGGCCGGCTCGCCATGTGGATCACCGAGGCGCTGGTCGACGAGGCGAAGCATGCCGACGGTGCGGACGACGCCGATGCCCGCCAGCAGATGCTCGACTCCGTCCCCGAGCTCCTCGAGACCCTCGAATCCCAGGTCATGTTCGCGTTCCGCCGGCAGATGGCGGCCTATGCGGCCCGGGCCGGCTCCGAGGTGCTCCATCAGGACACCGACGAGCTGTTCCCGCTGCAGCGTGCCGTCGGCTTCGCCGACCTCGTGCAGTTCACCCGCCTCGCCCAGGACCTCTCCGGCGCCGAGCTCGCCGACGTGGTCGGGCGGTTCGAAGCCGTGGGGCGCGATGTCATCTCCGTCGGCGGAGGCCGCGTGGTCAAGACGGTCGGCGACGAGATCATGTTCCTGGCGGACACGCCCGAGGACGGTGCGCAGATCGCCGTCAGCCTCGCCGAGACGATCTGCTCCGACCAGGGTCTTCCTCCGGTGCGGGTGGGCCTGTCCTGGGGGTCTATGTTCTCCCGGTACGGTGATGTCTTCGGTCCCAAGGTCAATCTCGCCGCCCGCATGGAATCCGTGGCCCGCCCCGGCTCCGTGATGGTCGATTCCGAGACGGCCGCCGCGATCGGCCTCGCGCTCCCGGGAGGTTTCAGCATCTCGGAGGGTGAGGACGTCGACCTCCACGGCATCGGATCGGTGAGGGTGCAGGAGATGCGCCGTGACCGGTCGGCACCGCTGGACCTGGGACTGTGAGGAGAGGGCCGACCGGCCCGCCACCCATCGCGACGTAGGATGGAAATCGTGACACGACTGCTTCTCGTCGAGGACGACTCGGCCATCGCTGAACCACTCTCCCGCGCCCTGGACAGGGAGGGCTACACCGTCACGCGTGCGTCGCGGGGCATGGATGCGCTCGCGATCGCCGCCGGGCCCGATCCGATCGACATGGTCATCCTCGATCTCGGGCTGCCCGACCTGGACGGACTCGAGGTGGCTCGGCGTCTGCGCAAGGGCGGGCTCGAATCGCCGATCCTGATCCTCACCGCACGCGCCGACGAGGTCGACGCCGTGGTGGGTCTCGATGCCGGGGCCGACGACTACGTCACCAAGCCGTTCCGTCTCGGGGAGCTGCAGGCCCGCATCCGGGCCCTCATGCGGCGCTCGCAGGCCGTGGAGGAGTCCGGGGACGCCTTCGACGTCAACGGGGTCTCCCTGGACGTCGCCGCTCGGCGTGCCTACGTCGACGGCGAGGAGCTCAGCCTCTCCGCCAAGGAGTACGACCTGCTGACAGTGCTGGTGCGCGAGTCGGGCAGCGTCGTCACGCGCGACGACCTCATGCGCGAGGTCTGGGGCGCAGAATGGTGGGGGTCCACGAAGACCCTGGACATGCACATCTCCTGGCTGCGCCGGAAGCTCGGCGACGACGCCACGAACCCGCGCCGCATCACCACCGTGAGGGGTGTCGGTTTCCGGTTCGAGACCGGCGCGGAGAACTGACGCGTGTGGCAACGGGTGCTGCAGGCCACGATCATCACCGTGGTCCTCGTCGTGCTGCTGCTGGGCATCCCGCTGGGCTGGTCCTGGCTGCAGCTCGCCGGGCAGAGGCTCACCGCGCAGGCCAACCTGATCCTTGACCAGGCGCGGGTCGCGACCGATGCCCCGCTGGCGGACGATGTGCCCCTCGACCCGGCGATGCTGCAGGCGATCGTGGATCAGCAGACGGACCTGAACATCCAGATCGTCGTGACCCTCCAGGACGGCAAGGTCGTCTCCGCCGGGGAGGCGCCCGGCCCTGATCCGCAGTCCGTCTCCGCCTACGGGTCCGAGCAGCAGCAGATCGTCGTGAACATCCCCAAGTCCGATGTGCGCGCCCATACGGCCAGCGCCTGGGTGCTGCTCGTCGTCGCCGGTCTTGCCGCCCTGTCGATCGGCGCCTCCGTCGCCCTCTGGCAGGCCCAACGGATCTCCATGCCCCTGGCCCGGTTGAACCGGCGTGCCGAGGAGATGGGCTCGGGGCGGGCCCGCGGACCGTGGAACACCTCGGGGATCTCCGAGATCGACGACGTCGCCGAGGAGCTCATCCGCTCCGGCGCGATGCTCACCGAGCGCCTGGAGGCCGAGAGCCAGCTCGCCTCGGACGCCTCGCACCAGCTGCGCACACCGCTGACCGCCCTCTCGATGCGCCTGGACGAGATCCTGGCGACCAGCTCCGAGGAATGGGTGCGCGAGGAGGCCCGTATCTCGCTCGAGCAGATCGACCGCCTGACCGAGGTGGTCCACGACCTCATCAACGCCCCCCGCTCCTCCGCGCGCCGCACGCCCGGCGTCGTCGAGCTGCGCGCCGTGCTCACCCAGCAGAGCGAGGAATGGTCCCCGGCCTACCGCCGGGCCCAGCGCGAGCTGCGCATCCAGGTGCCGCGCAGCGCCGCCGTCTGGGGATCGACAGGTCCCCTCACCCAGGCCATCGCCACGCTCATCGAGAACGCCCTCATGCACGGGGGCGGCCGCACCACCGTGAAGGTGCGCCGCAACGACCATTCCACCGTCATCGAGGTGACCGATGAGGGCGGCGGGATCGACCCTGATCTCGGCACCCGCATCTTCGAACGCTCCGTCTCCGGGCGCAGCTCCTCCGGTACCGGTGTGGGGCTGGCGCTCGCCCGCACCCTCGTCGAGGACGACGGCGGGCGGCTCGAGCTGCTCACCGAGGACCCCGCGAAGTTCGGCGTGTTCCTGATCTCCGCTCCGGGAGAGGACGACTCCGACGGGGACGGGGAGCACTCCGGAGACGTGGACGACCTCGGGACCCTGCCCCAGGGGTCCGTGGTCCGGCGCCGTCCGCGCTCGCGCGCCTGATCCTCGTACACTGACCGCCGTGTCCGAGACTTCGCAGCCCCTCCCGCCTTCCGACGCCCCCGATCCGGCCCACGACGTGCACTCGAGCCACGGAGCGCGTCGCGTGGGCATCATCGGGGCAGGCCAGCTGGCCCGCATGATGCTGGGCCCCGCGATCGAGCTGGGCCTGGCCGCACCGGTGCTCGCCACCGATCCGGCGGAGAGCGCCGCGGCGGTCGCCGGTCAGGTGCTGCTGGGTCGCCACGACGACGCCGAGGCCGTCCAGGCCCTCGCCGACGAGGCCGACGTGATCACCTTCGACCACGAGCACGTGCCGACCGAGATCCTCCAGGAGATCCAGGACCAGGGTCTCGCGGCCGTGCGACCCGGCCCCGCGGCACTCGTCCATGCCCAGGACAAGCTGGTCATGCGGGAGCGTCTCACGGCGCTGGGCCATCCCTGCCCGCGCTGGTGGCGGGTCCGTTCCCGCGAGGAGCTCGCCACCGCGCTGGGTGATGCCGCCGGTCGCCTCGTGGTCAAGACCCCGCGCGGAGGGTACGACGCCCATGGCGTACGGGTCGTCGAGGACGCCGCGGAGGTCGAGGACTGGTTCGCGGAGCACGGCGACCTCCTCGCCGAGGAGCTCGTGCCCTTCACCCGCGAGCTCTCCGCCCAGGTGGCCCGCCGGCCCGGGGGAGCGGCTGTCGCCTATCCCATCGTGCACTCGGTCCAGAAGGACGGGGTCTGCTACGAGGTCGTGGCACCCGCCGCCGGGCTCGACGACGCCGCCCAGGAGCGCATCCAGGCCCTCGCGCTCGCGATCGCCGAGGACCTCGACGTGGTGGGCATGCTCGCCGTCGAGCTGTTCGAGACCGCGGACGGCGAGGTCAGCGTCAACGAGCTCGCCATGCGCCCCCACAACACCGGACACTGGTCCATGGACGGCGCGGTGACCGGCCAGTTCGAGCAGCACCTGCGGGCCGTCGCCGACCTCCCGCTGGGCTCGACCGCCGCGGTCGCCCCGGTCGCGGTGATGGTGAACCTGCTCGGCGGAACCGCCACCGATCTCGCCCCCGGGGTCCATGCCGCTCTCGCTGCCGACCCGGAGCTGAAGGTCCACCTGTACGGGAAGGCGGTGCGTCCCGGTCGGAAGATCGGCCACGTCACGCTCGTGGGCCAGGACGCCGAGGAGCTCCTCGAGCGCGCCCACCGCGCCGAGCACCTCATCATCGACGCCTCTGCCTCTGCCTCTGCCTCTGCCTCCGCCCACGCCCCCGCCTCTGCATCCACATCCGCCGACCCGGCAGGACCGACGAAGGAGACCCGATGACCGGGACGACGACCACGAGCACGCCCCGCCCCCTGGTGGGCATCGTCATGGGGTCCGACTCCGACTACCCGGTCATGAAGGCCGCCGAGGAGGCGCTCGCCGAGTTCGGGATCGACGCCGAGGTCGATGTGATCTCGGCCCACCGGATGCCCGAGGACATGATCACCTGGGGCCGCTCCGCCGCGGAGCGAGGGCTGCGCGTGGTGATCGCCGGGGCCGGCGGCGCCGCGCACCTGCCCGGCATGCTCGCCTCGCTCACCCCGCTGCCCGTGATCGGTGTCCCCGTGCCGCTCAAGCATCTCGACGGCATCGACTCCCTGCTGTCCATCGTGCAGATGCCCGCCGGGGTCCCGGTGGCGACGGTCTCGATCGGCGGGGCACGCAACGCCGGACTGCTGGCGGCCCGGATCCTGGGCGCCGGCAGCGATGTCGAGGCCGTGGCGCTGCGCGAGAAGATGGTCGACTTCCAGACCGAGCTGCGGGAGATCGCGATCCGCAAGGGCGAGACTCTGCGCTCCTCACGCTGAGTCGCTGAGTCGCTGAGCCGAGACGCTGCTGACTCCGGCCGATAGTGACAGGACCTCGACGACGAGATGCCGACGAGGAGAAGGCCAGGTGCCGTTCCGGTGAACTCGCCACGCGATATGGGCAACAGCTCGTCGGGACCGCCGAGCTGCTCCGGATCCTGGAGGGGTCCTCGCGGTATCGTCGAACCCATGAATGACACACCCTCCTACCGGGTCGCCCCGGGGGCCGACATCTCGGATGACGCGACCATCGGCGACGGCAGCTCCGTCTGGCATCTCGCGCAGGTGCGCGAGGGTGCCCACCTCGGCACGGACTGCGTGATCGGCCGCGGCGCCTATATCGGCAGCGGCGTGCAGATGGGCAACGGCTGCAAGGTCCAGAACTACGCGCTGGTCTACGAGCCCGCGGTGCTGGCCGACGGCGTCTTCGTCGGCCCCGCGGCCGTCTTCACCAACGATCACTTCCCGCGAGCGGTCAACCCCGACCTCACCCCGAAGTCCGCCTCGGACTGGGATCCGGTGGGCGTCACCTGCGAGACCGGCGCCTCGATCGGTGCCCGCGCCGTCTGCGTGGCCCCCGTGACCATCGGCGCCTGGGCGATGGTCGCCGCCGGCGCCACCGTGGTCAAGGACGTCCCGCCCCATGCTCTCGTCGCCGGGGTGCCCGCCAAGCGCCTCGCCTGGGTGGGACGCTCCGGCGAGAAGCTGGTGCACGCCACCGACGGCACCGATGCCTGGGTGTGCCCCACCACCGGGGAGTGGTACATCCCCGACGACTCCACCGGCGGGCTGCTGCTCGCCTCCTCACCGTTGGCCGATGCCCCGCGCCCGGCCACCCTCACCGACCCCGATGGACAGGATGGACTCCCCGCATGAACAGCGAACTCACGATGATCCCGCCGGCGAAGCCGATCATCGGCCAGGAGGAGCGGGACGCGGTGGATCGCGTGCTGGCTTCGGGGATGGTGGCGCAGGGTCCGGAGGTGGTGGCGTTCGAGGAGGAGTTCTCGGCGGCGCTGGCGGGTGGTCGTGAGGTGGTGGCGGTGAACTCGGGGACCTCGGGTCAGCATCTGGGGATGCTGGCGCTGGGTCTGGGGCCGGGTGATGAGGTCATCGTGCCGTCGTTCACGTTCGCGGCGACGGCGAACACGGTGGCTGTGTGTGGGGCGACGCCGGTGTTCGTGGATGTGGATCCCGAGACGTTCACGGTGGATCCTGCGGCGATCGAGGCGGCTATCACGGAGCGGACGGTGGGTATCCAGCCGGTGCATCTGTACGGGCATCCGGCGCCGATGGACCAGATCATGGCGATCGCTGCGAAGCATGGTCTGTGGGTGTTCGAGGATGCGGCGCAGGCGCATGGGGCGACGTGGCAGGGCGCTCAGGTGGGCACCTTCGGTCAGGGCGGGATGTTCTCGCTCTATCCGACGAAGAACATGACCTCGGGGGAGGGGGGCATGGTCTCCTGTGCGACGCCGGAGCTGGCGCGTCAGGTGCGGCTGCTGCGGAACCAGGGGATGGAGAAGCAGTATGCGAACGAGGTCGCCGGGTTCAACAACCGGATGACGGATATTCATGCGGCGATCGGTCGGGTCCAGCTGGGCAAGCTTCCGGCGTGGACGGTGACGCGGCAGGAGAACGCGGCGTTCTTCGATGCGAACCTGGCCGGTGTGGTGACGCCGGTGGTGGCTGAGGGTGCCTCGCACGTCTATCACCAGTACACGATCCGGATCGAGGGTGCGTCGGCGCAGGAGCGGGATGCGTTCGCGACCGCGCTGCGGGAGGAGTATCTGGTGGGGTGCGGGGTGTATTACCCGACGCCGGTGCATCGTTTGGCGACGTTCCTGACGGAGGTGGATCTGCCGGTGACGGAGATGCTGGCGCGTGAGGTGCTGTCGTTGCCGGTGCATCCGAGCATCACGGAACAGGATCGGGATCGGATCGTGGCGGCTGTGAACTCTGTGGCGAAGGCGGGTGCGTGAGCATGGGTAGGAATCTGCGGGCCGGTCTGATCGGTCTGGGCATGATGGGTCGCCATCACGCCCGCAACCTCCAGGCCCTCGACGGCGTGGACCTGGTGGCGGTCGCCGATGCGTATGGCGATCCGCACGGGGCGGCGCCGGAGCTGGATGTGCTGCCGGATGTGGAGGCCCTGATCGCGGCAGGTATCGACTACGCCGTCGTGGCGGTCCCCACCCAGTTCCATCGGGATGTGGCGATGACCCTGGCCCAGGCCGGGGTGCATACGTTGGTGGAGAAGCCGCTCGCCTTCGATATCGGTGAGGCCGAGGAGATCGCGTCGGCGTTCGAGACGGCCGGCCTGGTCGGGGCGGTGGGGTATATCGAGCGGTACAACCCGGCGCTGCAGGCGATGCGCAAGCGCATCGCGGACGGGCAGCTGGGGGAGATCTACCAGATCGTCACCCGCCGCCAGGGCGGCTTCCCCGCCCGGATCGCCGACGTCGGCGTCGTCAAGGACCTCGCCACGCACGATCTCGACCTCACCGCCTGGGTCGCCCAGTCGCCGTACGCCTCGGTGGGGGCCACCTCCACGCGTCGCAGCGGCCGCGACGACGAGGACATGGTCTCCGTGGCCGGCCGCCTCGAGGACGGCACGATCACCAACCACCTCGTGAACTGGCTGTCCCCGTTCAAGGAACGCGTCACCGTCGTCACCGGCGAGAACGGCGCCCTGATCGCCGACACCCTGAACGCGGATCTCACCTTCCACGCCAACGGGGAGGCGACCACGAACCTCTGGGAGTCGATGGCCTCCTTCCGTGGCGTCAGCGAGGGCGATTCGATCACCTACTCCCTGCAGCGGCAGGAGCCCCTGGCCACCGAGCACCAGGCGTTCCGCGATGCGATCAACGGGGACTCCTCCAACATCGTGACCATGCGCGAGGGGCTGCACACCGTCCGCACCGTCGAGGCCGTGCTGGAGAGCGCACGCGAGGGCACCGTCGTGTCCCTGGACAGGACCGCGCCAGGTGAGCGCTGACGTCGGACGGCTGGCCCAGGATCTGATCCTCGCCGGATCACGGGCCGTACGGCGCGTCCCCGGAGCCGTAGGCGGCCTGGGGACGTACTTCGTGGCCCTCGACGAGCTCTCGGCCGGGCAGGAGGGCCATGACTGGAGGCGCGACGAGGAGATCCTGCTCGCGCGAGCAGATCGGTCCTTGGAGCGTCGGCGCATCGCGTCGGCCGTGCGGTGGTTCGACAAGGCCCTGCGGGTCGCCTATCACCCGACGCTCCACATGGGCGCCTGCTCGCCCCTGGTCGAGGACCCGACGGCGTTCCTGCGCCCCCTGCGCGCCTCCAGGACCGGTCGGATCCTGCTGGAGACGCCGATCCCCGAGGGGTCGGCGCCCCGACGCCCGGAACCGCGCTCCGGCGAGGGCGGTGACGGCGAGTCGGCGGTCCACCTGCTGGTGATCGCCCAGCAGAACTGGACGTTCCTGCGCCCGCTGCTCGATGCCCTGCGCGAGACGGGTCGCTTCGAGATCCTCGAGTTCGAGGTCGACGGCCTGCCCGAGGCGGATCGGCCTGACCGGGAGCGCATCCTGCGCGCCCGCTACGACCTGGTCACCGAAGGGCGCAGGATCGCGACCCCCGAGCGGCTGGTCGAGGCCTATGAGTGGGCCGACGTCGCCTTCGTCGAATGGGGCCATCACATCCTCAGCTGGATCACGATGCTGGACATGGCCCCGCGCCGCCTCGTCGCCCGCTATCACCGCTTCGAAGCCTTCACCCCGTTCCCGCTGCTCCACGACCACTCCGTGATCGATCGCCTGCTGCACGTGTCCCCGCCGATCCGAGGTCTCGTCACCGCGACCGCGCCCGCGTCCGCGTCCGTCCCCACGGACATCGTGGGCAACCTGCTCAGCCGTGGCCTGGGCACCGTCTCCGACACGCCCCGCGACACCCGGGCCCTCGTCCAGGTGGGATGGAACCGCGAGATCAAGGACGTGCTGTTCTCCCTCGACCTCATCGAGCGCCTGCACCGGGAGGATCCCGGCTACCGCCTCAAGCTCGTCGGACCCGAGCTCCCGGACCTGCCGGAGGAGGACACCCCGTACCAGAGCCGGGTCCGCCAGCGGCTCGCCGCCCTGCCCTCCGGTGCGGTCGAACAGCTCGGCGTGCGCCGGGACGTTCCCGAGATCTTCGCCGCGGCCGGCGTCGTGCTCTCGTCCTCCTTCGGTGAGGGCACGCACGAATCCGTGATGGAGGGTCTGGCCACCGGCTGCCCCGCCGTGGTGCGCGACTGGCCGCACGCCCGTGAGTACGGAGGCGCCTCCTCGATCTACCAGGAGCAATGGGTGGTGCCGGACGTCGAGTCCGCCGCGCAGCGGATCCGGGCGCTCCAGGATCCTGTGCGCTACGCCGAGGAGTCCGCGGCCGCCCGCGACTGGGCGGTGCTGCACCGCAGCCCGGCGAGCGTGGTCGACGGCTACGACCACGCGCTCCGCGCCTCGAGGTGCTGATGACGCACCACCGCTGTGCGGAGCCCCGAGGGGCGGGACGATGACCTGGGTCCTCCCGGTGCTGGTCGCCTGGGCGGTCCTCGCCCTGCCGGGGTATGTGGTGCTGCGGGCGCTCGACGTGCAGGTCCCTGTGCGCTGGGGCTGGGCCCCGGTCGTCACCGTGATCGTGGCCGTGCTGCTGAGCACGCTCTTCTCCGTGCTCGGCATCCTCTGGCATCCCCTGACCGTGGTCGCCTGCGTGGTGATCCTCGCTGCGGCGACGCTCCTGCTCCGACGTCTGCATCGGCGCCGTCGGCCCGGACAGCATCGCAGCGACCCGCCGTCCCGAACGGGCACCCAGAACCCCACGGCGCACCTGGTCACCAGCCTGGGCGTGGTGCTCGCCGGGCTGGCCGTCGTCGCCTCGTCCTCGCGACGGATGGGAGGCATCGACACCCTCCAGGGCGGCTACGACGCCTTCTTCCATCTCTCCGCGATCGCGTTCATCCGGGACTCCGGCGATGCCGGTCTCACCACCGCCCCGACCCCCATCTACGGTGAGCCCACCTTCTACCCGGTGATGTTCGACGCCCTCGCCGCCCTCCTGCCCTTCAGCACGGTGACGAGCGCCAACGCCATGCTCCTCGCGGTCCTCGCCGCCCTGCCGGCCGCGATCGCCGCGATGCTCGCGAGCGTGCTCGGGCCGCACCGAGCGCTCCCGGTCGCGGTGACCGCCGGTGCACTGGCCTCCACGCTGTTCCTCAGCACTCCTGCGATGGCCCTGGTGATGGGCCTCTGGCCGACCGTCCTCGGCGTCCTCTGCCTGCCCCTCGCCCTCGCCTCCGCCCTCCACCTCGCGGACGACCCCCGCCGCACCCCGGGGGTCCGGGCCGTGCTGGGCCATCTCGCGGTGATCGCCGGAGCCGCCCTCGCCCACCCCGCAGTCTTCTTCTCCGTCGCGGTGGTCGCGGGCCTCGCGCTGCTGGTCCGTGGGGCGCAGAGGTTCCTGGAGCGCGACAACGCCCGCCGTGGTGCTCTCCAGCTCGCCGCGGCTCTGCTCGCGGCCGGGGCGGCGGTGGCCCTGTCCGCGACGATGCTCAGCGGGATGGACCTGACCCGGCCGAGCTCGCTGCCGCTGGGGGAGGTCGTGCGGCAGATCCTCGTGGACTCCCCCCGGATCCCGGTGATCGGCGACCCGATCTGGCCCGTGGCCGTGGTGATGCTGCTCGCCCTGATCGGGATCGTCGCCGGCGCTCGGCACCGGGACCCGGTGACCCTCACCGCCGGCGTCGGCGCGCTCGTCTGCTTCGGCCTCTCCGTGGCGACCGAGCTGCCCGGCGCGCTCAGCGGGGCGCTGGTCAACCCCTGGTACGGGGCGCGCGAGCGGATCGCCCCGCTGCTCATGTGCCTGCTCGTGATCCTCGCCGCCCGCGGTGTGCTCGCGGTCGTCGCCCTGTCGACGGCCCGAGGCCGACGCACCCAGGCGTGGCTGGCGCCTCTCGCCGTCGGTGCTCTGCTGGTCACGGTGGTCGTCGCGCTCCTCGTCCCGCAGCGGCTGCCTCTGATGGGCTCCCTCGCCTACACGGCGTACGGCGTGCACCTCGCCCCGTACGACACCCAGCGGGAGCGGGACTTCATCGAGCGCACTGCGGCCGAGCTCCCGGACGATGCGGTCGTCCTCGCGGATCCGCGTGACGGAGCGACCCTCTACTGGTCCATCGGCGGAGTCACCACGGTGTTCCCGACCCTCGCGACCCCGCAGACCCGGGACAGCCGGATGCTGGCGGCCTGGTACATGAGGGCCGACGAGGACGAGCGGGTGTGCGCCGCCTATCAGCGCCTCCACCCCACCCACCTGTACCGTGACACGTCGGAGCACTCCGGCGTCGCCCTGAACCCGGAGGCCTCGGCACCGTGGGACGGGCTCCGCGAGATCCCCGACTCCCTGCTGACGCCCGTCGCCGGCGAGGGACCCTATGCCCTGTACGAACTGGAGGCCCCATGCTGACCCGACCGGAAGAGGACGACCAGTGAAGCAGACGCTCAGGATCGTGCGCCGCACCCTCTCGGTGCTGCCGGCGAACTCCCGACGGTTCCTGGTGACCTTCGGCGTCGTGATGAGTCTGCTGGCTCTGCTGGACGTCGTGGCGCTCGGCGCGATCGCCATCGTCATCCCCGGGCTGACCAGCCCTGATCAGTCGGTGACGATCCCGCTCGTCGGCTGGGAGCTGCGCTCCTTCGAGGAGATGATGTGGCTGGTCGGGGTGTTCGTCGTCCTCATCATCGTCAAGAGCTTCCTGAACCTGCTTACGATCCGGATCGCCACCCAGCGATTCGCGCAGCACGAGGTCTCGATCGGGCAGACGCTCTTCCGCACGTACATGTCCGCCTCCTGGGTGGACCGGACGTCGAAGTCGACGCAGGAGATCATCCGCATGGTCGATTCCGGCGTCGCCGCCGTGGTCGCCAATGTGCTCATGCCGTCGATGACGGTGGTCGCCGAGTTCGCCACGATCACGGTGATCGGCGTGGGGCTGCTGCTGCTCGACTGGCAGACCGCCCTCGCGACCTTCGCCTATCTGGGACTGATCGCTCTGATCCTCTCCCGGGTGATCAGCCCGCTCGCGGTGAGCAACGGCGCCGCCAACCGGGACAACTCGATCGCCGTGGTCCGGCTGCTCGGCGAGGTGCTCGCGGCCCTCAAGGAGCTCACCCTCAAGGGCAACGAGAAGCAGGTGACGGACATCGTCGCCGACCGTCGTTCGGCAGCAGCACGCACCCGCGCCTTCGCGCAGTACTACAACCAGATGCCCCGGTTCGTGCTCGACGCCGGCCTGGTCGGCGGGTTCGTGGTGGTCGGCGGGGCCGGCTACCTGGCCGGGCTGCCGGACAACGGGGCGGCCTCCGCGATGACCTCGGTCGCACTCTTCGCCGTCGCCGGATTCCGCCTGGTCCCCTCGCTGACCCGCTTCCAGGCGACCCAGAACCGCATCCTGACCAACGCCGCCTTCGCGGACTACATCATCGACGACATCGAGTTCGCCCGGACCTCTGTCGAGCGCCAGGACGCCCCGGACACCGCGACCTTGGACAGCGGCCTCCACGACATCGTCTTCGACGACGTCACCTTCACCTATCCGAGCAGGGAGGAGCCGGCGATCCGCGGCGTCTCCCTGCGCATCCCCGCCGGATCCGCCGTCGCCTTCGTGGGCACCTCCGGCGCCGGCAAGTCGACTCTCGTCGACCTCCTCCTCGGCCTGCTCACGCCCAGCAGCGGCAGGATCCTGGTCGACGGCACCGACATCACGACGGTGCTCCGTCAGTGGCGCTCGACCGTGGGCTACGTGCCCCAGGAGGTCGCCCTGTTCGATGTCACGGTCGGTGAGAACGTTGCGCTGACCTGGGATCCCACTGATGTCGACGAAGAGCGTGTGAGCGCCGCCCTGTCCAGGGCGCAGATGCTGGGAGTGATCGCGGACCGTCCGGGCGGCACCCAGGGGCGGCTGGGCGAGCGGGGGATGACCCTGTCCGGCGGCCAGCGCCAGCGGATGGGCATCGCGCGCGGTCTGTACGCGGAGCCGTCGGTGCTCGTGCTCGACGAGGCCACCAGCGCCCTGGATACCAAGACCGAGGCCGCGGTGACTGCCGCGATCCGCACTCTCGGTGGGGACGTCACGACGATCACCGTCGCGCACCGCCTCGCGACGATCCAGCACTGCGACATCGTCTACTACATGTCCGAGGGCGAGGTCGCCGCCTCGGGGACCTTCGACGAGGTCGTGGCAGCCGTGCCCGCGTTCGCAGAGCAGGCCGCCCTGGCCGGGCTGGGCCGCGTCCGCGGCGCCGAGCCGGGACACGAGGAGGACGCGGAATGACCTCGCTGACCATCGTCTCGTTCTCGACGCTCGCGCGAGATCCCCGCGTCCAGCGCCAGATCGATCGCTTCGCGAAGCAGTACGAGGTCACGACCGTCGGGTTCGGTCCGTCCCCGCACCCCGCCGTGCGGCACATCGAACTGCCCGAGGGCACCCGTGCCTGGCCGAGCAGCAAGAAGTACCTGCTCACCCGTCGCTTCGGCCGCGCCTACTGGGACATGAGCGCCGTTCGTGCCGCGCGCACCGCGCTCGAGGCCCATGTCGGCCGGGCGGATATCGTGCTCGCGAACGACGTGAACACCCTGCCGCTCGCCCTGTGGCTGGCCCCGCGCCAGGGCGTCCACGCCGATCTGCACGAGTACGCGCCCCGCGAGAAGGAGCACGTGCGCACCTGGCGCTGGTTCATCGCGCCCTACCAGCGGTGGATCTGCCGCACCTGCCTGCCCCGGGTCGAGTCCGTGACCACCGTGTCCCCGGGGCTCGCCGCCGAGTACGAGCGCGAGTTCGGCGTCGTGCCTGAGGTCGTCACGAATGCGGCCGCCTACGAGGACCGTTCGCCGCGCCCCACGGGGGAGCGGATCCGGCTCCTGCACACCGGGGTGGCGCGCGCGAACCGCCGGCTGGAATCCATGGTCGACGCGATGCGCGACGCCCCCGTCGGCATGACTCTCGACTTCATGCTGGTGCCCAGCGAGCCCGGCTACATCGAGGCCCTGCAGGAGCGTGCCCGGGACCTCCCGGCAGTCCGCTTCCGGGATCCCGTCGCGTACACCGATCTGGTGGACGCCGTCGCCGAGTACGACCTGTCCATCGTCGTGTTCCCGCCCACCACCTTCAACCTCGAGCACAGCCTGCCCAACAAGCTCTTCGAGGCGGTGCAGGCCCGGGTGGGCGTGCTGGTGGGCCCGTCGCCGGACATGGCGGATCTGGTGCGCGAGCACGGGATCGGAGAGGTGCTGCCGGGCCCTGACGCGGAGTCCCTGCGCGCCGTCCTCCGCAGCCTGGATGCGGCGCAGATCGATCGCTTCAAGCACGCGGCCGACGCGTCGGCGCAGGTGCTCTCGGCCGAGGTCCAGATCGAGGCGTGGGCCCGCGCTCTGGACGCGATCAGCGCCCGCTGATCGCCGCCCGCAGACGCGGCAGGTGGCGCACCGCCAGGGACGCCGCCATGAAGCGCAGCGGGGCCTCGCGGTCCAGCACGAACCGCGGCTCGCGCGGGATGAGGGTCGCCGGGCGACCGTGGCGGCGGCGGTCCTGCGCGGCGGCGATGAGCTCGGTCGCCAGGACCTCGGGGTCCAGGCAGGCGTCGACGAGCCGGCGGTCCGCCCGGGACAGCGGCTCCAGGCAGCCGGGAGCGCGATCGATCACCTCGGCCGTGATGGCCGCCAGATCGGCCCGTTCCTGCGGCGTCCAGATGGACGGGTCCTCTCGGTAGAAGACCGCTCCGAAGACGTGGATGCGCAGGAGCTTCGTGCCGATCGAGCGACGGGCGTCCGCGGACAGCTCCGCGAACCACCCGGCGTCGAGCAGATCCGGGAAGAAGCCGAGCTGCTCCCGCATCGGGCGCACCACGTAGGTGACACGGTCACCGGCGTCCTCACCGATCACGTAGGCGGGGCCGAAACGGTCGTAGGCAGTGCGCCAGGTGGCCATGAGGCGGGTGACCATCGCGACATCGCCCCCGATCGTCGCCCCCTCGACGAGCTCGATCCCGGTGGACCCGAGCAGCGATCGGCGCATCAGGCCGAGCGGCGCGGACCGGTAGCTCAGACGATCGGCGACCAGGTCCACGAGGCCGTGACGCCACAGGCGCGCCGCGGGCGTCGGGACGCCCGCAGCGGCCGATCCCAGGGCCAGCCGGGTGACCACGAATTCCGCTCCGGTGCGCTCCTGCACCTCGAGCCAGGAGCTGACGGCGCCCGGGGCGAGGGTGTCATCGGAACCGAGGATCGCGACGAACTCGCTCCCGCTGGCCCGGATCCCGGCGTTGAACGGGCCCGAGGCCGAGCGGTAGGCGTCCCGATGCTCCAGCAGCCGCACCCGATCGCGGTGCTCCGGTCGGAGCACGGCGGCGATCTCAGCCGCCTCGATGTTGTGGCAGACCACGGTGACACGCGCCTGCTCGCCGTTCCCCTCCAGGACGGAGGCGACGGCACGGCCCACGGGACGATCCGGGGTGTGGCAGGCGATGATCACGTCGACGACCGGGCGTCCGGCGCCGGCATCCGGCAAACCTGCAGACAGTGCGGTCTCTGCGGTCCCTGCGGAGTGGGCGGCGTCGAGGTCGCCGCTGCCGTCGAGCAGCAGCTCGTACTGGGCGCGGTAGCCCGCTGCGACGGTGCGCGTGGAGAAGCTCTCGCCGATGGTGTCGGCGATCTCCTGGGCCCCGAGGTCGCGGGTCCGCTCGTCGACCTCGAGCACGGCGTCGGCGTAGGCCTCGACGTCCTGCTCGGGGACCAGCGAGCCGACCTTCGGCTGCACGTACTCGCCCTGACCGCCGGTGGCGCCGAGCACGACGGGCCGGCCGGCCACGATCGCCTCTGCCGCGGAGACGAAGAAGTTGTCGGCCTTGGTGGGACCGAAGAACAGGTCGGCTCGGGCGAGGGCCGCACGCACCTCGTCGCTGGGTACGCTGCCCGCCAGGACCAGGCGTTCGGAGACCCCGCGCTCCACCGCCCGGCGGATGGTGTCCTCCCGCAGCGGCCCATCCCCGAGCCATTCGAGATGCGCGTCGACCCCGCGCTCGACGAGGCGAGCGAGCACGTCGACGGCCAGCAGCGGGTCCTTGCGATCGATGAGCCCACCGGTGGAGACCAGGCGCAGGGCACCGTCACGGCGATCGCGACGCGGGACGACCTCGCCGGGCTCGACGATGCAGGGGACGATCGCAGTGGGTCGTGCGGCGCGCACCTCGCGGATCGGTGCGGCGAGGAAGTCGCAGACGGCCGTCACCCGGTCGGGGAGGGACAGCAGATGACGGAGCACGGGGAGCCCGAGCTGGGCCGGCCGGGGGAGTGTGGCCGGGGTGGTCAGCGCGGACCAGTGCTCGGTGTGGATCCACGGCACGTCCGGTCGCCGCAGCGCGAGGGGGAGCAGGGAGGAGAACGCCATGGAGTGCACGGCGTCGGCGCCGCGCACGGCGTCCTTCAGAGCGCGGGCCGCCCGCAGCACCTGGTCGGGCCGCCTGGGGTCCATCGGGATGCGGAGCACGTCGATCCCCTCATGGACGAGGCGACGGCTGCCATCGTCATCGGCCGGAGGCACCAGGTGGATCAGCCGCACCTCGGCATGCCGGGCGATCGCCAGGGTGTCGCGGACTACGAAGGATCCTCGGGACGGGGCCACGTCGGTGGGGAACCAGGTGGTGATGACCGTGATGCGCACGAAGGTCCCTTCGGGACGGAGATGAACCATGGATGACGTCATCGTGCCACGACCATGGCCTGCATCGGAGCGCGCCCGTCCCCGCGTACCATGTGGGTGGCCTGTACGGCCTCCGGCCACGGCCGATCCACGACCCCCGAGGGAGCACTTCGAGCATGTCACGTGCACGTCTTCTGATCATGTCGTTCTCGGTGCTGACGGGTGATCCCCGGGTGCTGCGGCAGATCGAGATGTTCAAGGACGACTACGAGCTGGTGACCGTCGGGTACGGGAGCACCCCGGCCGGCGTCTCGGAGCACGTCGAGGTGCCCGCCCACCTGGATTCCCTGCGGCCGAGCTTCCGGCATCTGATGGCCCTGTACGCCGCACGTCGGTATCACCGCGCCTACTTCGGCTCCCGACGCACGAGATTCGTCCTGGACCGGGTGGCCCCGCACAGCGTCGACGTGATCATCGCCAACGACGTGAACGCTGTTCCTCTCGCGCTCGCGCTGCAGCCGCGGCTCGGGGTCCACGCCGACCTCCACGAGTACGCTCCGCGACAGCGCGAGGATGAGCGCTGGTGGCGCACGCTGGTAGGGCCGTTCCAGGGCTGGATGGTCCGTCGTTACGTCACCCTCGCGGATTCGGTGACGACCGTCTCACCCGGCCTCGCTGCGCAGTACGCCACCGAGTACGGGGTGACCGCGGAGGTGGTCCCGAACGCCTCCCCGTTCCGCGGGGACATCGAGCCCTCCGCCGTCGGCTCCCCGATGCGCCTGGTGCACATGGGCTCCGCCGTGCGCGGACGCGGCATCGCCGAGATGGTGGGCGCCGTGATCGAGGCCGCAGCCACAGCCCCCGGCCGTCTCACGCTGGACCTGTACCTCAAGGGCGGCGATGCGTCCTACCACCGGGAGCTCGGCGAGCTCGTCGCGGCGCATCCCGACGCGGGCGTGCGGATCTGCGATCCCGTCCCCTTCGCGGAGATCGTCCCCACCTTGGCGGGCTACGACCTGGGCCTGATCATCTACCCGCCGACGAACTTCAACATCGTCCATGCGCTGCCGAACAAGCTGTTCGAGTACGTCCAGGCACGGCTCGGCGTGATCGTCGGCCCCGGGATCGACATGCGCGAGATCGTCCAGGAGCACGGCATCGGCACCGCCGTCGAGGAGGCGACCGCCGAGCGCATCCGTGCCGCGCTGCTCGCCCTCGATCCGGATCAGATCGCGCAGTGGAAGGCCGCTGCCGACGCCCACGCGCAGTCACTGAGCGCAGAGGTCACCTCCGAGCCATGGCGCGAGGCCATCAGTGCCCTCGTCGGGTCGGAATCCTCTGCTGCCTCGGACCCCTCGGAGCGTCGGTGAAAGGTCACAGAATGGACACGCCTGAGCCTGCGCGATCCCTCGTGTCTGGTGCTCTGACATGCGAGGATCACTCCGTGATACGTGAACTCCGATGCCGAGGACGAGCCCAGTGAGCCCCTCAATCCTGGTTCTCTCCCTGTCCCCGATCGAGCGCGACCCGCGCGTGCTGCGCCAGATCGCGCTTCTGAAGGGCCTCGGCGAGGTGCACACAGCCGGATACGGAGCGGCCCCTGATGGCGTCGCCTCGCATCTGCAGATCCCCGACTCTCTCGGTGCCTGGCGTCATAACTACCGTCTCTACTACGCACTTGTGCTCAGCCGTCGACTGCATCAGTTGTATTTCGGTGCGCCATGGGTGAAATTTCTGCTGGCGAACATTGCTCCCGGTGAGTACGACATCATCGTTGCCAACGACGCGAACGTTGCTCCCGTGGCGCTTTCCTTGCAGCCTCGGCTCGGATGGCATTCTGATCTCCATGAATACGCCACCCGTCAGGGCGAGGACAGTCGCACCTGGCGGCGCTTCACGAGGCCGATCAACCGTTGGATGGTGCGCAATTATGTGACTCGCGCTGATAGTGCGACCACAGTCTCCCAGGGGCTCGCGGAAGCGTACCGAGAAGAATTCGGCATAGATGCCCGGATCGTCCCCAATGCCGCTCCTTATCGGCCCGATATTTCGACGCACCCGACAGTTCCCGGACAGCCATTGCGGCTGGTGTACTCCGGTGCGATGGCGCCGAGCAGAAAGCTGGAGAGGATGATCGATGCTGTCGCACTCGTGGAACGACGCGCTCCGGGAAGCGTGGTTCTCGACATGTTCCTGATGCCCGGGGATGCAAAGTATCGGCTGCTGCTTGAGGAACGGGCGACGGCGGCGCCGGGCGGTGCCGTGAGGCTGCGCGAGCCGGTCTCCTTCAGAGAGCTCGTTCCGGCCATGGCCGAATTCGATGTCGGGTTCTACGCCTGTCCGCCCTCGAACTTCAACCAGGAGCGCGCGCTTCCGAATAAGTTGTTCGAGTTCGTCCAGGCGAGACTCGCGATCGTCAGCGGGCCGAGCGTGGACATGGCTCGTTGTATCGAAGAGAACTCTCTGGGAGTCGTCGCTCGCGGATTCGACGTCGAGGATCTCGCTGCCGCGTTGGAATCCCTGACCGTCGAGGCAGTCGACGAATATAAGTCTGCTGCTGATGTCGCGGCGGAAGTGCTCAGCAGCGAGAGGTCGTCAGCGCCATGGCATGACGCGGTTCTTCGACTGGCGCAACGTGACGGTGGCGCAACCGGACGCGCAGGAAATTCCGCCGGAGATGGATCGCAGGTCTAATGGTCCCGGTGCTTTCGGTGGCGATGTCAACTAATGAGGAGATTGATTCATGAAGATCCTGTCCGTCGTGGGCGCCCGCCCGCAGTTCGTCAAGCTCGCCGCGATCGCGGACGCCGCCGCCCAGCGCGACGACGTCGAGCACATCATCGTCCACACCGGACAGCACTACGACGCCGCCATGAGCGACGTGTTCTTCGCCGACCTGAGGATCCCCGCCCCCGACGTCAACCTCGCCATCGGCTCCGGCTCCCACGGCCGCCAGACCGGCGCCATGCTCGCCGGCATGGACGAGGTCCTCGAGGAGCACCAGCCCGACTGGACCCTCGTCTACGGAGACACCAACTCCACCCTCGCCGGCACCCTGTCCGCGGTGAAGATGCACCTCAAGGTCGCCCACCTCGAAGCCGGCCTGCGCTCCTTCAACCGCCGCATGCCCGAAGAGCACAACCGCGTCATCACCGACCACGCCGCGGACCTGCTCCTGGCCCCCACCGAGGTCGCCCGAGCGCACCTCGCCGCCGAGGGCCTCGCCGAGCGCACCCTCGTCACCGGCGACGTCATGACCGACGTGTGCCTTCGCGTCGCCGCCTCCGTCCAGAACACCCCGGTCTCGCTGCCCGAGGGCATCGACCCCGCTGGTGAGTACGCCGTCGCGACCATCCACCGCGCCGACAACACCGACGACCCGCAGCGGCTGCGCGGCATCATCGAGTCCCTCCAGGCACTCGACATGCCCCTGGCTCTGTTCGCCCACCCCCGCCTCGTCGCCAAGGCGAAGGATGCCGGCATCGAGCTCGTCGGCGGAGCCGTCCACGTCGGTGCCCCCGTCGCCTATCCCGACCTGATCAACGCTGTGCAGCATGCACGCGCCGTGGTCACCGACTCGGGCGGCCTCCAGAAGGAGGCGTACCTGCTGGGCACGCCCGGCTCGACGATCCGCACCGAGACCGAGTGGGTCGAGACCCTCGAGAACGACTGGAACCGCCTCGTGCCCGAACCCGCCGACCTCACCGCCGCCGTCATGCGCCCCCGCCCCACCGCGGACCGCCCCGCCCACTACGGCGACGGCGAAGCCTCCCTGCGCAGCATCGACGCCCTGCGCGAGCGCGCCTGATGACCCGCTCGCGCACCGCCCCTCAGCGCGGCCGCACGAGGCCCCCGCACGTCGTCGTCGCGACCCGCGTGTACACGCCGGAGCCGGTCGCGGCCGCGTTCCGACAGGAGGCGCTCGTGCTCGCACTCGAGCGGGCCGGCGCGGAGGTCACGGTGCTGACCACCACCGCGGCCGGCGCCGGGAGCGTCCGCTCACGAGCCCGGAAGGTGTCCCGCTGGCCCGTCAAGCGGGACTCGCAGGGCCAGGTGCGCGGCTATGTCTCGTACCTGAGCTTTGACCTCCCGCTCGCCCTGCGCCTGCTGCTGCAGCGCCCGATGGATGCGCTCGTGCTCGAGCCGCCACCCACCACGGGCATGGTCGGGATGGTCGCAGCGGCGATCCGCCGGATCCCCTACACCTTCTATGCGGCCGACGTCTGGTCCGATGCGACCGACAGCGTCGACGGCGTGCCGACGCTCGTGCGCACCGCCGTGCGCTGGGCCGAGAAGACGGTGTGGAAGCGGGCGGCGCGCGTGCTGACGATCTCCCCGGGGGTCCAGCACCGGCTCGAGGAGCTCATCGGCTCGCGACCGAGCCTGGTGATGGTCGGCAACGGCATCGACACCGACACGTTCAGCGATCAGGGCGGGACCGGCGGCGAGCAGGGCCCGTACTTCGTCTATGCCGGGACCGTCTCCGAATGGCAGGGCGCGGGCGTCTTCGTCGACGCCTTCGCCCGCGTGCGCGCCACCCACCACGCAGCGCGGTTGCTGTTCTTCTCCGAGGGCTCCGGCCGCGATGCGCTCGAAGCCCGGGTGCGCGCGGAGGGCATCGAGGGGATCGAGTTCCGCGACAAGATCCCGCCCGCCCAGGTCGCCGCGCACCTGCGCGGGGCCGTCGCCGGACTGTCCTCGATCACCCCCGGTCAGGGCTACGAGTTCGCCCTGCCCACCAAGATCTATGCCGCGACGTCGACCGGGACCCCCGTGATCCACGCCGGCGAGGGCGCCGCCCACGACCGGATCCGGGACAACGCCCTGGGCTGGGCCTGCGACCACGATGCCGAGCACGTCGCCGCGGCGATGCGTGCCGCGCTCGAGGGCGTCGACACGGACCAGCCCGCCGTGGATCCGGAGCATCTGCGGCGCTGGACGCTCGAGAACGCCTCGCTCGCAGGATGCGCGACGCAGGGCGCGCAGCAGGTGCTCGCGAGCCTCGAGGAACGCCGCTCCTCGGACGGGTGATCAGCGGCAGGATCCTCGCTCACAGGATCGTGCGCAGGATCGACTCCGTGCGGGCGGAGACGGCCCAGCCCCCGCCCGGCGCCATCACTCCGGCGACGAGGGCCATGGCCAGCAGCATCACCGTCGGCGCCAGATCGGTGGGCAGCAGCGCATCCTCCCTGCCGAGCGTCTCCCTCAGGCAGGGTCATAGCTCCCGTCGCCGGGATCACAGTCGATCTGGATCATTCGCGAATGGTCCGTCTCGAAGAGCACGATGCCCAGATCGGGTCCGGCGAAGTTCACGGAGTCGGACGTCGAGTGACGGCTGTACGGCATCCGTTCCTGGTACACGTAGTGGATCCCGTTCTCCTCCAGGACCCGGCACGAGGCCGGATCGCTCGCGGCGTCCTCGGTCGCATAGAGGAGCTGCCGGTCCAGGTCCGTGTACGCCATCCCGGCCACGGGCAGGCGCACGTCCTGGCCGAACATCGCATAGAGGTGAGCGGCGCCGGAGAACGGACTGGCGAGCACGGTACCGTCCTGATCCATCTGCGGGACGTGCTGCTCGAACAGCGCACGCTCATCGGCCTGGAGGAATCGGCCTCGGCCGGGGTAGTCGGCGGCGAGGTTCTTGGCGGCGTCGTCGGAGCGGGTGGGGAGGGACGAGAGTGCCGCGATGACCGCGGCGATCACGAGGATCACCGTCACCGTCACCGTCACCGTCACCGTCCGGGCCGGACGGAGTCCGTGGCGGGCGGCGCTCGCAGCGTGGGTAGTGCCTGGAGCGTGGGCGGTGCCTGGAGTGCGGGCGCCGTCCTGCGAGCGGACCAGCAGCCGCGACCAGGCCTGGAGGCCGGGCACCACGAGCACGGCGGACAGCATCGCGAGCGGCATCGAGACCCGGTCCTGGCCGCGGTAGTACAGGGTCGACAGGTTCAGCGGGGAGTCGAGCGCCGCATCGAGGTAGATCACCGCGATCGCCACCCAGGCGACGGCGAGCCAGCGCCAGGGGGCCGTGCGGAACGCGGTGACCAGGCCCGGCCACCAGAGCACCGCCAGGACCACGCCGAGGGCCATCGGCCAGACCGTCAGCAGGCCGAGCCCGACCTCGCCGAGGGCGAGCCACCACTGCACCACCAGTCCGCCGTTGAACCCGGTCACCTGCGAACCCAGCGGGGTGTACGAGAGCAGGATCACGGGCAGCAGGGTGAGGACCGGCACCACGACCAGCCAGGGACGTCGCCGCCAGGAGGAGGCACCGGTCACCGCGGTGAGCACGGCGAGCAGGATCAGGGCGGTGACCGCGACGTTCGGATGCAGCAGGCCCAGGCCGGCTCCGGCGAGACCCAGCACGAGAAGCGTCGCCAGGAGCGGCCGCGGTGCGAACCGGGGGAGCAGGGCGCCCCAGAGGGCGACCGCCGCGGCGATCACCCCGGGCAGCGCCGCGAAACCGGACAGGTTCGGGATGGGGGAGAGGTGGATCCACAGGTCCACGGGACTGGCGGGGATCAGCGCGGCGGTGATCGCGGCGGCGAACGACGCCCATCCGGTGGTGGGGAACAGCGCGCGGGCCAGCAGCGCGATGCCCAGGATCCAGGGAATGACCGCCAGCGCCAGGACCGTCCCGTTGAGCAGGGTGGGCGTGGTGACCCCGGGGACCACCGTGGCGAGGGCGTGGAAGGCCGCCGGGTAGAAGGAGGGATCGCCCGCGGAGTTCGAGACGGAGCCCACGTGCAGGGAGGAGGCGTCACCCGTCTCCCGGATCCGTTCCAGGGCCGAGAGGTGGAACAGGGTGTCCCAGCGCTCGAGGATCGCGTCGGGCCGGCCGGCCCGGAACGCGATCGGCAGGAGCGAGACGGCGAGAGCTCCGATCATCCAGAAGGCTCCGCCCGGGACTGCTCGGCGTGGGGCCAGGGCGCCGTCCAGGACCGTGGAGGGCAGGCGGACGCCGAGCCGGCGCAGCCCGAAGGCCACCCCGACGAGGAGGGCCGCGCCGAGCAGGAACGGCAGCATCGACCAGCGCAGCCCCAGGACGGACGCGGCCACTGCGCTGATCCCGGCGATCGCCGCTGCCAGCGCCGGGGCCAGAGCCAGGGCGAGCAGGCGCGACCCACCCAGCGCCCGGACCGCGGCGTACCCCGGGAGGTACGCCGCGGCGAGGACGACCAGAATGGTCAGGAGCAGGGAGAGCAGAGGGGTCACCTATCGTCGGAGGGCAGCGCCTCGTCGCGATACTGCGACGGAGGCACTGCCTCGTCGAGCGCGAGCCGACGTGCCAGGTACGTGGTGCGTTTCTCCGCGGCCTTGGTGCGGGCCTCCTGCAGGGCGAGGAAGCCCAGCAGGACGAGCACGGTCGCGTACAGCAGCAGGTCGGCGCCGCGGCCCACCCCGACCAGGTTCGCCACCCGGCTCAGCATTCCCGGGAACAGCACCGTCAGCACGGCGAACGCCGCGAAGGCGATGACCAGCAGTCGGCGCACCGCCAGCTGCTTCGCACCGCGCTTGGCGAACAGCCACGCGATGATCGCCACGATTCCCACCACCAGCAGGAGCTGGATGATGAAGGTGCGGCTGCCGACGTCGAGTGCGGGAACCAGGGCGAGGATCAGCTCGTTCCCACTCACAGGTCAGGCCTCCTCGGCCTGCTGGTGGGTGGAGGCGGAGCCGTCGCCGAGGACGAGGCGGGGGATGCCCGTCCAGTTCTCGGCGGTGGTGATGTTGCGACCGTCGATCAGGAGCTTCACCCCGGGCACGTCCGCGGCGGTGAGGTCCTTGTACTCGGCGTGGTTGGTCTGCACGATCACCAGATCCGCGGCCTCACCCACGTGATACGGCGCCCAGCCGAAGCCCTCGAGCTCGGCATCGTCGTAATAGGTGTCATGGACCGCGACCTCGGCGCCATGCTCACGCAGCGCCTCCACCACGGGGAACACCCCGGAGAACGCGGTCTCCTTCACCCCGGTGCGGTACGACGCACCGAGCACCACGGCCTTGAGCCCCGACAGATCACCCAGCAGGCCCGAGGCCCGCTCGACCAGCTTCGCCGGGACCGACGCGTTCAACGTCCGAGCCGTACGGACCGTCTCCGCATGCGGATCGGTCGACAGGTACAGACGCGGGTAGACAGGGATGCAGTGCCCGCCCACCGCGATACCGGGCTGGTGGATATGCGAGTACGGCTGCGAGTTCGACGCCTCGATGACCTTGTACACGTCGATGCCGTTGTCCTGCGCGAACAGCGCGAACTCGTTCGCCAGACCGATGTTCACATCGCGGTACGTGGTCTCGGCGAGCTTCGCCAGCTCCGACGCCTCCGGCGACCCCAGATCCCACACCCCGTTGGGGCGAGCCAGGTCCGGGCGCTCGTCGAACTCGAGCGCGGACTCGTAGAACTCGCGGGCCCGCTGCGTGCCCGCCTCGGTCAGCGCACCGATCAGCTTGGGGTACTTCCGCAGATCCTCGAACACGCGACCTGTCAGGACCCGCTCGGGCGAGAACACGGCGAAGAAGTCACTCGACTCCTTCAGCCCGGAGATCTCCTCGATCATCGGCACGAACCGGGTGCGCAGCGTCCCCACCGGCAGAGTCGTCTCATACGACACCAGGGTGCCGGGGGTGAGGTGCTCCGCCAGCGACTTCGTCGCGGCGTCCATCCAGCCGAAGTCCGGCTCCCACGTCGCATCGTTCACGAACAGCGGCACCACGATCACGACCGCATCCGCGCCGGGGATCGCCTCGGCGTAGTCAGTGGTCGCGGTCAGCTTCCCGGCCGGGACCAGCTCGGAGAGCTTCTCCTGGAGATGAGCCTCCCCGGGGAACGGCTCGACGGCCTGGTTGATCAGCTCCACCTGGCGAGGATTGGTGTCGACACCGATCACCTCATGACCGGCATCGGCGAACTGCACCGCGAGCGGCAGTCCGATCTTTCCCAGAGCGACGACAGCAGTTTTCACGGCGGGGTTCCTCCTAGTCCGACACCGGGCGCGGTGTCGCATGCACGACGGTGACCGTCATCAGCGGTCCACCGTGACAGAGTATCGTCATCGACCGTTCCGGAGCGTCGTGCTGCGACGCCCCGACACCGTGCCCTGCCCCGGTCGCCAGCCAGAAGGAGAGCCCGTGAGCACCCCCGAGCCCCCGCGCGAAGCAGTCGTCGAGAAGACGCCCCCGGGAGCGGACACCACCTGGTTCGTCGTCCCCCTGTTCAACGAGGGGCAGGTCGTGGGGGATGTCATCCGTGACCTGCGCACCCGGTACCCGCTCGTCGTCGCGGTCGACGACGGCAGCCAGGACGACTCGGCGGCCATCGCCGCCCGCGCCGGTGCCGCCGTCGTGCGCCACCCTTTCAACATGGGCCAGGGCGCCGCCTTGAAGACCGGCATCGACTACGCACTGCGTGACCCCCAGATGCGGCAGATCGTGACCTTCGACTCGGATGGACAGCATCAGGTCGACGACGCCGCCGCGATGATCGCGATGAGGGACGCGGAGCGGGTGGACATCGTGCTGGGGTCCCGGTTCCTGGATTCCCGGACCAAGCCCGGCCTGCTCAAGCGCATCGTCCTGCGGGGCGCGGTCTGGTACACGAACCTCACCAGCGGCGTGAAGCTCACCGACGCGCACAACGGACTGCGGGTGATCGGCCGTGAGGCCTGCGAGAAGATCGCGATCGAGCAGAACCGCATGGCGCACGCCTCGGAGATCGTCGAGGAGATCGGTCGCCATAAGTTCACCGTGCGGGAGCATCCGGTACACATCCTGTACACCGACTATTCCCGCTCGAAGGGCCAGTCGATGCTGAACTCGGTGAACATCGTCATCGACATGCTCTTCCGCTGAGCCCGCTGAGCCCTACGGGCCGGCGACGGTCGTCGACGGAGCTCAGCGGTCCTGAGCGGCGGAGTGCAGGAGCGCTGCGAGCTCCTCGTATCCGCCGTGCGCGGCCCATCCCTCCGGGGTCGCTCCGTGCTGGGGGTCGCGCAGTGCGGGGTCGGCGCCCCGGGAGAGCAGCAGCTCGACCGCACCGGTGCATCCCCGTACGGCGGCCTCGTGCAGGGCCGTGAGCCCGGCCGGGGTTCGTGCATCGATCCCGAAGCCGTGGTCGAGGCAGCGCGTGATCGCGTCGGTCCGATCTGCCGCCGCGGCGCGCGCCACGAGGTCGGGGTGATGCTCCTGCACCGCGCACAGCAGCGCGGGCGGGGCCTCTGAGCTGGTCGATCCGTCGGTCGTCCTGCTGTCTGGTCCACGGTCCGTTCCACCGGCCGAGCCACCGCCGAACCCCGAGGTCGCCAGGAGCTTCCCGACCAGTCGCTCCTGGTCGCTGATCGATGACGTCGCGGCGCCGACTCGCTCGAGCAGGTCGGCCACCTCCGGGTTCCCGTGGAGCACCGCCTCTTCGTACGGGGTGCGGCCGACGTACACCGGATGGGTGCTGCGCAGGTCGGGGACCGCGCCGTGGTCCAGGAGCAGCCGGGCCCGGCGGGGGAGCCCCGCGTGAGCGGCGTGCTGGAGCGCCTCGGTGAGGAGCTGACGGGGTGCTGGATGCCGCGGACCGAGCAGCCGGTGCCAGGGGCCGCCGTCACCGCGTCCCAGGCCCGCCCGCAGCAGCGGCTCGAGGAAGTCGACGTCGTCCTCGGCATGGGCGGATCCCGCGCCACGGTTGTAGATCGTCTGGCTGTCGTTCGCCGATGCTCCCGCCTCGAGCAGCAGCCCGGCCAGCTCCAGCTCCTGGGGATGCGGGGGAGCGCCCTGCTCGCCGCCCCCGAACGCGCCGGTCAGGGCCGTGAAAGGTGAGGGCAGGCCGTCCCAGAGGAAGCCGGAGTTCGGATCGGCGCCGGCTGCGAGGAGGAGGCGGGCCACGCCGAGGTGGTCGATCTGCTCCGCAGCGGACGATCCGGGCGGACTCCCGAGCCGGGAATAGGTCAGGTACAGCAGGGGCGTCCAGCCGAAGGGTCCGTCCTCGCGGTCGACGGCGGCGGGATCGGCGACCAGGATCTCGCGGGCCGCGGCCAGGTCGCCGGCCGCGGCGGCCGTGGCCAGGGTCGCGCGGGAGAGGGAGGGGTCGGCGGCGAGGAGCCGTGCTGCTTCTGCGTGGTCGCCCCGGGTCGCCGACCCGTAGTCCAGACAGGCCAGCCGGAGCAGCGCGTCCGCTCCGGTGCCGGACGGTGCGAGGTGGGGCCGACGGGTCAGACGGTGCACCTCGTCGATATGTCGCCGCAGCGCCGGCCACGAGCCGAAGCCGTACGTCCGGGCGATGGTCAGCTGGGCGTCGGTCAGCGCGAAGGGACGGTGCGGGGGCTCCGCGCCGACCGGGTCCGCGGGGTCCACGAGATCGGCGTCGCCAGGGCCAGCACGGCGGGGATCGGGATGGTGGTCCCGCACCTGGGCGATCGCCTCGGCGTCGCCGTGTCGCACCCGGTCGCGCAGGGCTTTCGCCTGACGGCGCAGGTGGGAGAGATCAGGATGGTCGGGCAGGTCCAGCTGGGGCATGTCGGCCTCCGCTCCGGGCCCGGTGCCCACTGGGTCGGGCAGGAGGGGAGACGGACGTCCTCGAGCTCGTACCCGGTGCGGGCTGGGCCCTTCCCGTGGGCGGGAGGCGTCACCGGGTCGCCTCGGCCCATCCTAGGCGTCGAAGCGCCCGTTGTCCGTCGGGTGCGCGATCCCGGGCTGGGACCGGTCAGCCACCGTCCGCGGGAGTGGCCTTGGCCGACCCGTCCTTGACGGACTCGAAGAAGGCGGCGATGTCCGCGTCGTCGGTAAGGATCGCGACCCCGGAGTTCCGGGTCTGGTATTCCGGATCGTCGATGGGCATCGTCAGGGTCCCCGCGCTCATGGCGCTCCGGGCGGTCAGAGCCATCCGGCCCACGGTGAAGATGCCGGTGCCCTCACTCGTGACGAGGGAGTCCGAGCCTGCCCCGGCGAGCTTGACCTGGCTGAACGGATTCAGCAGGACGGCCGGTGAGGAGACACGGTTCATGAGCGCGCCGACGAACTGCTGCTGGCGCTGCTGCCGCCCGATGTCCGCGGTCGGGTCGAAGTAGCGAGCACGCACGAAGGCCAGCGCCTGTTCGCCGCCCACGTCGTGGCAGCCCTCGGTCATGGACAGGCCGGACTTCTTGTCGTCCACGTCCCGGTCGATGCACAGGTTCACATGGCCCACGGCGTCGACCATGCCCGATACGCCGTCGAAACCGATCTCCACGTAGTGGTCGATGGTGAGCCCGGTGAAGTCCTCGACGGTCTCGACGAGGAGCGGGGCGCCGCCGAAGGAGTAGGCGGCGTTGAGCTTGTAGCCGCCATAGCCGGGAATGTCCACGAGGGTGTCGCGCGGAAGGGAGATCAGGTAGCTGTTCCCGTTGCGGGCCTTGTGCAGGAGCATGATCGTGTCGGTTCGGGCGCCCTCGGTCCCGTCGTCGTTCACGGCGTCGCCGCCGCGCCGATCGGAGCCCGCGATGAGATACGTGGTCCCCTCGGTGTTCTCGACCCCGGAGAGGGCATCGACGTGCTCGATGCGGCTGTCGGCCCACAGCACCAGCCCGGCACCCCAGCCCACCACGACGACGAGGACCAGGACGAGCAACGTCGCGCCGAGCCGCAGGGGCCGGGGGAACCGGGACCGGCGGCGGGCGCTGCGACCGTGCCCCGGGGGCGGGGGAGCGACCGGGTCGTGCCCGGCCTCCTCCCAGGGGGACGAGTCGCTGCGGAACCCGACGGCGGGATCCTCGGCGATCGGGAGCGCGCGGGTGGGCGTGGGGCCCGAGGGCCGGTCGGGGGAGTCCGGGCGGGGAGAGCGCGGCACCTGGCGAGCGCTGCCTCCGGCGCGGGCCCTGTGCCCGGCGGGACGGCGTGGCCCTCCTGGCCGCGGGGAGCGCGGGGGCTGGTGATCGCTCACAGCTGTCTCCTTCCCGGCCGGGATGATCTGGGTGCGGATGATCTGGGGGCGCCGACCGTGCGGGGTGCACGGCGGGTGTCGATGATCGGGGGCGTCCGAAGCCGCCTCCGATGTGCACGGCGCTCGCCAGAGTAGCGGTCCGCGGGGCCACGACGGAGCTCGGCGCGGCCGGAATGTCCAGCATGAGCAGAACCTCCTAGGAACCTTCACAGCGCCGTCATCCCCAGGTGTCCTCGATATTCTGCGGTCTCCGTACACTGGGTCACGTGCCGTTCCGCGGCCAACGACCACCCGCAGGAGGCGCTGTGACCCATTCCGCACCCGCAGGCGGCCCGACGCCGCATCCAGGGACCGCTCACCCCGACGCGACGACCGCACGGATCGTCGCCGTGGTCGTCACGTACAACCGAGCTCAGCTGCTCGGCGAATGCCTCGACGCGCTCGATGCCCAGGAGCGGCGTCCGGATGCCGTCGTGGTCATCGACAACGCGTCCAGCGACGCGAGCGGCACGGTGGCCGACGAGCACCGGATCGGTGCGGACGTCGTCCATCTCGGCCGCAACGTGGGTGGGGCGGGGGGCTTCGCCGCCGGGATCGCGCGCGCCCTGGTGCGGCACGAGGCGGACTGGGTCTGGGTGATGGACGACGACACCGTCCCGCGTCCCGGTGCCCTGGCCGCCCTGGTGCGTTCCCTGGAGGCCTCGCCCGTGCGTCTGAGCGTCCTCAGCTCCCGCGCGGTGTGGACCGACGGACGCGACCATCCCATGAACACCCAGCGCACCCGGCTGGGAGCGAGCGCGCAGGAGAAGGCGGACGCCGCCCGGGCCGGGGGGCGTCCGATCCGCACCGCGAGCTATGTCTCGGCTCTGCTCAACGGGCAGGACGTGCGCCGGCTGGGCCTGCCCTATGCCGACTACTTCATCTGGTCCGACGATTTCGAGCACACGGGGCGGCTGCTCCGGCACGGTCGTGGTCTCCAGGTCCCCTCCTCGGTCGTGGAGCACCGCACCGTTCTCTTCAGCAATGCCCAGGCGAACCCGGGATCGCGTTTCTACTACGACGTGCGCAATCGGCTGTGGGCGCTGCTGCGCACCACCTCGTTTAGCCCGGGCGAGAAGGTGCTCCATGGCGGCCGTACGCTGCTCGGCTGGGCCGGTCAGCTGCTGCGGCACCGTGGCGACCTGCTCGGCGTGGGGGCGCGGGGGCTGATGGACGCACTGCGTCGCGGGCCCCGCCCGTCGGTCCAGGTGCTGCAGGCGGACGGCGAGGCCGCGGCGGACGTGCGAGCCATCGAGCGGGCGGCCGGGCGGTGACCGCCCAGCGCGGCACGCCGGCATCGGACCGGAGCACGCCGCCCTTCGTGGTGCTCATGCCGCTGTGGGGGCGGGACGTCCCTGATCGGGTCGAGCTCGCCATCTCCTCGGCGACCGTCGACCAGCACCTGCGCCCCGATCTCCTCCTCCTCACGGTCGACGGACCCCTCCCCGCAGCTCTGGAGGGCCTCGTCGCCCGCGTCGTCGACGGCGAGTTCGGCCCGGCGGAGGTTCTTCGTCATGACGCACATCGCGGTGTGGCCGCGGCGCTGCAGGACGGGCTCGAGGCATCGCCCTACGAGCTGGTGGCGCGAGCCGACGCCGATGACATCTGCCGGCCGGAACGCTTCGCCCTGCAGATCCCGCGCATGCGGGGTGATGCCGGGGGGCTCGCCCCCCTGGACCTGCTCGGCGGCTCGATGCGCGAGTTCAACGACCGGATCGCTCCGGGCGACGGCCCGCTGCGCTCCCGCCCGCTGGAGCACGACCAGATCGTCGAGTACCTCCCGCACCACAGTCCGTTCCACCACCCCACCGTGGTGATGCGGCGGTCCGTCGCGCTCGCCGTGGGCGGGTACCGGGTCCTCCCGCTGCTGGAGGACTACTGGCTCTGGGAGCGGATGATGCTCGGCGGCGCTCGCATGGGCAACATCGAGGAGGTCGTCGTCGACTATCGCGTCGATGAGGATCTGTTCGCGCGGCGCGGCGGATGGCGGCTGTACTCGAGCGATCTGCGCCTGCAGCGCCGCTTCGTGATCGACCGCGTCACGACGCCCTGCCAGTTCCTGCAGAACCTGGTGCTGCGTGGCGTCTACCGCTTCATCCCCGGGCAGCTGCGACGAATCGGTTACCGAAAGTTCATCGAGAGTTCGGCCTGAATGTGACGTCCTCGGCGGGCCCGCCGAGGACTCGTCGGACCGGAGGGATGCGGTCCGGCGCTCCGCTACTGTGAACGGGTCCCCAGCGGACCGTCGCCTGCTTCGAAAGGACTTCCTGTGTCGACTCCTGACCTCCTGATCGTGGGTTCCGGCCTGTTCGGTCTGACCATCGCCGAGCGGGCGGCCGTCGAGCACGGCGCCAAGGTGATGATCATCGATCGTCGCCCGCACGTCGGCGGCAACGCGTACTCCGAGACCGACGAGCAGACCGGTATCGAGGTCCACAAGTACGGTGCCCACCTCTTCCACACCTCGAACGAGAAGGTCTGGGAGTACGTCAACCGGTTCACCACCTTCACCGGCTACCGGCACACGGTCCACACCACCCACAAGGGCGTGGTGTATCCGCTGCCGATCAACCTCGGCACGATCAACCAGTTCTTCGGGGCCGCCTACACGCCCGACGAGGCGCGCGCGCTGATCGCCGAGCAGGCCGGCGAGCTCGCGGGCACGGACCCCGAGAACCTCGACGAGAAGGGCGTCTCGCTCATCGGTCGCCCGCTGTACGAGGCGTTCATCAAGAACTACACCGGCAAGCAGTGGCAGACCGACCCCAAGGATCTGCCCGCCTCGATCATCTCCCGGCTCCCGGTGCGCTACACGTACAACAACCGGTACTTCAACGACACCCACGAGGGGCTCCCCACCCAGGGGTACACCGCGTGGCTCGAGCGGATGGCCGACCATCCGAACATCGAGGTGCAGCTGGACACCGACTTCTTCGACACCACGCAGCCGCTCAACAAGGACGCCACCCGCGGGAACATCCCCGTCGTCTACACCGGCCCCGTGGACCGATACTTCGACTTCGAGCTCGGCGAGCTCGGATGGCGCACCATCGACCTGGAGACCGAGCACCTCGATGTGGGCGACTTCCAGGGCACGTCGGTGATGAACTACGCGGATGCCGAGGTCCCCTATACGCGGATCATCGAGCCGCGCCACTTCCACCCCGAGCGCAGCCACTACCCCTCGGACCGCACCGTGATCCAGCGCGAGTACTCGCGCTTCGCGGAGACCGGCGACGAGCCGTACTACCCGATCAACTCCGGCGATGACCGCGAGCGGCTCCTGGCCTACCGCGAGCTCGCCGACGCCGAGCCCCGCACACTGTTCGGCGGGCGCCTGGGCACCTACCAGTACCTGGATATGCACATGGCCATCGGCGCGGCCCTGTCCATGGCCGACAACAAGCTGCCCGACCTGCTGCGCGCGTGACCTGCGGGACCCACGGCCTGCACCGTGGGGCCCATGACGATCGCCGACGAGGAGCATCATGAACGCCAACGCACCCACCCTCACCCCGTCCGACCAGGACGCGAACTCCCGGGGCTCGAGCCCCCAGGACTCGACCGACCCGGACACGGCCCTCGAGGGCGCCCCGCAGCGGCTGCTGCAGCGGCTGATCCTGCCCTACGAGGCGTCCCCGGACATCGTCCCGCTGTACATCGAGGCGGAGGACGCCCGCTCGGGCGCCACCGGAGGTGCCTTCGGCCTGGGTGACGCCCCGACGAGTGCGGCCACCGTGGATCCCGGCGCCGCGGCGCGCGGGGCGGTGCAGGCCCCGGTCGACGTCAGCGAGCTCAGCGACCGGCACTCGGTGCGGATCCCGGCACACTCGATGCGGTCCTTCGGGACGTACTTCAACGCCTTCCCGGCCAGCTACTGGCGACGCTGGACCCCCGTCCGCTCGGTCCGCCTCACCATCCGGACCGCGGGCCGCGGACACCTCATCATCATGCGATCCACCGCCCGCGGGACCCTTCAGCGCCAGGAGTCGCGCACGGTCACGGCAGGCCGCTCCGAGCAGGTCTTCGAGCTGCCGCTGACAGCTTTCGGCGATGGTGGCTGGTACTGGTTCGATGCCTTCGCCGGGGGGCAGGACCTCACCATCCTCGGTGCGGAGTGGACGGCGGACGCCGACCTCGCCCGCACCGACGGCACCTTCTCCATCGGGATGACGACGATGAACAAGGTCCCGTACTGCCTCGACAACATCCGGACGGTCGCGGAGGATCCGAACCTGCGTGAGCTGCTGGACGTGATGTACGTCGTGGACCAGGGATCGGATCGACTGCGCGATCACCCCGAGCAGCTCGCACCGCTGCAGGAGCTCCTCGGCGACCAGCTGCAGATCATCGAGCAGGGCAACATCGGCGGGTCCGGCGGGTTC
The DNA here is from genome assembly GCF_052378285.1 of Brachybacterium sp. AOP3-A1-3. Classification (NCBI taxonomy): domain Bacteria; kingdom Bacillati; phylum Actinomycetota; class Actinomycetes; order Micrococcales; family Dermabacteraceae; genus Brachybacterium; species Brachybacterium sp. AOP3-A1-3. The sequence goes on from NZ_JBQSXM010000008.1 coordinate 92,468, forward strand.
TCCCGCGGTATGTACGAGGCGGCCACCTCGGGCACCTCGACCTATGTGGTCAACTGCGACGACGACATCGTGCTGGAGTCGGAGTCCCTGATCCGGATGACGACCTTCGCGGACTTCGCCACGAAGCCGACCATCGTCGGCGCCCATATGTTCGATCTCAACAACCGCAGCGTGCTGCACACCTTCGGCGAGGTCGTCGATCCCTGGAGGATCCAGCCGTCGCTGGCGAATCCGGGCGCCGCCATGGGGCATGACTTCGCCCAGGAGCCCCTGCGGTCCACGCCCTGGCTGCACCGCCGGGCCGACGTCGACTACAACGGCTGGTGGAGCTGCCTGATCCCCACCGAGACGGTGCGGGCGATCGGCCTGAGCCTGCCGGTGTTCATCAAGTGGGACGACGCCGAGTACGGCCTGCGCGCGAAGAAGGCCGGCTATCCCACGGTGTCGCTGCCCGGCGCCGGGGTCTGGCACATGAGCTGGGTCGACAAGGACGACCTCGTGGGCTGGCAGGCCTATTTCCACGAGCGCAACCGGATCATCACCGCTCTGCTGCACTCGCCGTACTCGCGGGGCGGCCGGGTGATCAAGGAATCGCAGTTCCTGGATATCAAGCACCTGATCTCGATGCAGTACTTCACCGAGGCCGGGCGTCTGCTGGCGCAGCGGGACGTCCTCGACGGGCCGGAGGCGCTGCACCCGTCCATCGGCACCAAGCTCCCCGAGATCCGGGCGATGGCCGCGCAGTTCGACGACGCGACGTCGAAGAAGGACCAGGACCACTTCCCGTCGGTCCACCAGGACAAGCCTCCGCGCAAGGGGAAGCCGTTCACCGAGCCCGCCCCCGTGAAGCTGCCGGCATGGACGGTGAAGGTCCTGGCCAAGCAGCTGCTGAAGGCGCCGACCTCCCGAGCACAGGAGAACCCGCAGGCTGCGGTCGCGCACCTCGATGCGAAGTGGTGGCGGCTGTCCGCCTATGACAGCGCGCTGGTCTCGAACGCGGAGGGAACCCAGGTCTCCTGGTACAAGCGCGATCCGCGCCAGGTGCGGTCGATGCTCGGCGAAGCCGTGGGGACGCACCTGGAGCTCCACCGTCGGTGGCCCGAGCTGCAGCGCTCCTACCAGCGGGCCGCCCAGCACATCACGTCCTTCGCGGAGTGGGAGAAGACCTTCGCCGCGAACCCGGCGCCGGTGCGCGAGCGGGACCGAGCCGCCCAGGACCTCGGGCCCGAGACCGCCTCCTCGACAGGAAGCGCCCCGGCGTGACCGGGGAGGCCGACGAGCCCCGCACGTCCCTGCCCCAGGTCCCCACCCGCGCCGAGCAGGCACAGGGATGGCGGGCCCCCGGACAGGACGCGGGCTGGCTGAACCCGATCCGGGAACGGTTCCTGCTGCGCCTTCTCGTGCGCAAGGAGCTGCGCGTGCGCTACCGCGGCAGCATGCTCGGCATGCTGTGGAGCTATGTGAAGCCCGCGGTGCAGTTCATCGTCTTCTACATCGCGCTCGGGGTGTTCCTGCAGCTGTCCAAGGGGACTCCCGGCTACGCCGTCTACCTCTTCAGCGGCATCGTCGTGATCAACCTCTTCGGCGAGGTGTTCGGCAACGCGACGAGGTCCATCACGGGCAACGGCGCGCTGGTGTCGAAGATCTATCTGCCCAGCCAGCTGTTCCCGTGGTCGAGCATGATCGTGGCGCTCGTGCACTTCCTGCCGCAGCTGCTGGTGCTCGTGGTGGGGGCGCTGCTGTCCGGATGGCTGCCGTCTGCGACCTCGATGGTCGCCTTCGGTCTGGGCATGGTGATCCTGCTGGTGTTCACGATGGGGCTGGGGATGCTCGCCGCCGCGCTGAATGCCGCGTTCCGGGACGTCGAGAACTTCGTGGACCTCATCGTCATGGTCGCGACCTGGCTCTCGCCGGTGCTCTACCGCATCTCCATGGTGGAGGAGTCGATCGGCGGCACGATCTGGTGGTGGCTCTATCAGCTGAACCCCCTGACGATCGTGGTCGAGCTCTTCCACGTCGCCTTCTGGCGGTACTCCGGTCCTGTGGTCGAGAAGCTGCCGATGGATCCGACCCTGGCCACACCAGGGGAGCCGTTCGGCCTGTGGTGGGCCGGCCTGCTGATCGCCGTGGTCACCTTCGCCATCGGCACCGTCGTGTTCGAGCGCTCCAAGCGGCGCTTCGCCCAGGAACTGTGAGGGGAGCAGAGCGATGAGTCCGAACATCGAGGACGTCCCCGACTCCGCAGCGGTCCCCACGGACCGCGAGATGGTGCGCATCCAGCACGTGACCAAGGAGTTCTCCCTGCGTCACGACCACTCGCTCAAGGAGCTGGTGTTCTCCGCCCTGCAGAAGAAGAAGCTCGCCGACACCTTCCTCGCGCTGGACGATGTGGACCTCACCGTCCACGCCGGGGAGACTGTGGGCCTGATCGGCTTCAACGGATCCGGCAAGTCCACCCTGCTCAAGACGATCTCCGGGGTGCTCTTCCCCGACGCGGGCCGGGTGATCCTGCGGGGCAGGGTCGCCGGTCTGATCGAGGTGGGGGCAGGCTTCCATCCCGATCTCTCGGGCCGCGAGAACGTCTATCTCAACGGGGCGATCCTCGGGATGAGCCGGGAGCAGATCGATGCGAAGTTCGACGAGATCGTCGCCTTCAGCGAGATCGAGGAGTTCATCGACACCGACGTGAAGTACTACAGCTCGGGCATGTTCCTGCGCCTGGCCTTCTCCGTCGCCGTGCACACCGAGCCGGACATCTTCCTGGTCGACGAGATCCTCTCGGTCGGCGACGAGCCGTTCCAGCGCAAGTGCCTCGAGCGGATCCGAGAACTGCAGGCGGCGGGCCGCACCATGGTGGTGGTCTCCCACGAGCTCGAGATGCTCGAGAAGCTCTGCACCCGCATCGTGGTGCTGCGCAAGGGCACCGTCGTCTACGACGGGGATCCGACCGAGGCCGTCGCGACCCTGCGCGCCAGCTGACCTCCCCGCCCGCCAGCTGACCGCCCTGCCCGTGCCCCCTGTCCCGTGCTCAGGCGGTCCCCGTCACCACCTCGTCGGCCGCCTGACGCTCGGTGACCACCTCGGCCGGGCCGACGATCCCGCCACCGGCGAGCAGGGCACGCAGCACGGCGGGCATCGCGCCGCAGCCGTCCCCCGGGACCAGCAGGCGCGGAGGCGTCGAAGCGGCCGACCCTGACTGCCCGGGGAGCGGGCCGCTCCACGCAGGCAGGTTCACGCCGAGCTGATCCGGATGAGCACGCACCTCGCTCACCCAGTCGTGGGCCAGCGGTGGCAGCTGCCCGCTATAGCGCGGTGCCAGAGAGACGGCTTCGAGCACGAGGAGTTCATCGGCGGACTCTGCCAGGGCAGACTCCGGACGGTCGGTGGCCACCACGCGTGGTGCCGACGGCACGTCCGCCGGGGCTCCTGCGGGTCGCGCCGCCGAGAGGTCGGCACCCTCGGGGAGCACAGCGCCCGTCGAGATCGCAGCATCCGGAGAGTTCGCAGCGCCCTGCTCATCGAGCATCGTGACCTCGGCGCCGAGCGACCAGGCGGCGAGCGCGAGCACCAGACGCTTCCAGTGGGCCGGGAGGTCGAGCACCACCTGGTCCCCGGGGTCGAGGGCGACTTCGTCATGGAGGTGCCCGATCGTCTTGATCACCCAGTTGGCGAGCACATGCCCGGACAGCTCGATACGGGCCGCCTCCCCGTACCAGGCGAGCGCCGGGTTCGGTCCGCTGCGCTCGAGGGCTGTCAGCAGCTGGACGTTCAGGTCGGTGCTCATCGGTGATCCTCCGGGGTCTCGGGCCGTGCGATGTCGATCGCCAGGGTCGGCAGGGGTGCGCCGAGGGACTCCGCGCCCAGAGCGACGCGGATCCTCTCGGCGAGAGATCCGGCCGCGACCCAGTCCTGGGGATCCGGGCCGGCCGGGATGACCTCGATACGTGCGCCTGCGGCGAGGGCGACCGGCGCGGCGGAGCCGACCCCTCCATCGTGGTCGTCCGACGGCTCGGGGAGGGTCGAACCGTCCGGACCGTCCGATCGGTCGGGACCGGAGACGCCCGTGCCTGGAGCGGGCACGAGTCGCGCCACGGCGCGGGGGCCGGGGTCGTCGGACCGGGGGATCGCGGCGACCGTGAGGGCGCGTTCGATCCGTTCGGCGACGGGCTCGGGGGACATCCTGGCGATCGGCTCCTGGTACGGCTCCAGGCCGAGCGCCACCCAGACGGATTCCAGGCTCGGACGGCGGAACCAGTCGTCCTCACCGGTGCGCGAGAGGTCTCGGGCGGGCACTGCGTCGTCCGTGGCGCCGAGCACGCCGCGCACCAGGGCGGCGGGCACCCCGCTCGCCTTGCCCTTGACGAGATCGGCCGCGGCGGCGAGCTCGTCGGCGAGGTTGCGCACGGTGACGGTCAGCGGCCTGCCGTCCGCGTCGACCCCGCCGCGCAGGTCCTGCAGGGAGGCGACACCGGCAGCCCCCAGGGCGATGTCACCCACGCCGACCCGCCAGATCCTCGAGGAGGTGTCCGTCAGGAGCACCCCGACCCGCGCTCCGAGCGCGTCGGACAGGGATCGATGCAGGTCACGCGCACAGGCATCAGGGTCCTCGGGGAGCAGCAGCGGTCCGTCGGGGGCATTGGAGGTATCCACCCCGGCGGCCGCCATCACGGGCCCCGAGGCGATCTGCACCACCGAGGTGACGACGCGGGTGTGTCGCCGCCGCGCGACGGTGCGCACGGCGGCCGCTTCCACAGCGGCGTCGCGGTGCTCGGGCTCGACCCGGAGACCCAGCGCCTTGGAGACGATCTTGGTCGAGACGCACAGCACGTCGCCGTCCTGGACGCCCATCGCCTCCAGAGCGGGGAGCAGCACGCCGGCGAGGTCATCCCCGGCATGGATCTCGCCGATCCCCTGCACGGGGAGGATGCTCACCTGACCCGGATACGCCCCGGACCGCGGCGAGGTCGCGGCCTGTACGGTCGACCGTTCGCCCTCCGCTGCGGTGGCCTGTCGATGCGGTGACGTGGTCACGTGATCCTCCCGGGTCTGTGATTCGGGGCGTTCAGCAGGTGCGACGCGCCGGGCCCGCTTGACGGCCCATAACTACATGCGTGTATTTTAGGGCGGTAACGGGCCTTCGGTGGCCACTCAGCAGTGGAAGGAGAGGTGGCTATGGACGAGGAATCAGTCAACGACGACGCGCGTGCAGAGCTGTCCCTGCTCGACTTCGCCGGGCAGGACTCCGACGATGCCGAGATGTCATGGCAGGAGCGCGCACTGTGCGCGCAGACCGATCCGGAGGCATTCTTCCCGGAGAAGGGCGGCTCGACCCGCGAGGCGAAGAAGGTCTGCGTCTCCTGCGATGTGCGGGCCGAATGTCTCGAGTACGCCCTCGAGAACGATGAGCGCTTCGGGATCTGGGGCGGGCTGTCGGAGCGCGAGCGCCGCAAGCTCAAGCGCCGGGTGGTCTGACATCCTTCCCCGGTGAGCGAACGTCATGTCACTGCTGTCGTCCTGCTGAGCGGGTCGACCCCTGAGCGTTCCCGCAACGCGACGTTCGATGCAGTCCTCGCACAATCCCGACCCGCCGACCGCCTGGTGGTGGTCGCCGGGGCGGATCTTCCTGACGAGTCCCGTACCCGACTCGATCAGCTGCTCGGCGACGGCCTCGTCGACGACGTCAGGACAATGTCGTCCACCGTCGGACGTGCCGGGGCGATGTACGAGGCCCTGGACCTCCTCGACGACGTCGGGCCGGCCGATGACGAGGCCCTCGCGGAGGGGCCCTCCGAGCACGGTCCCTCTGCGCACAGTGCCTCTGGCCACGGAGCCTCCGCCCCGTCCCTGTCGACCACGGAGCCTGCCGAGACGTCGGCCCCTCCCGGGCGGCGTGCACGCGCCATCGACACGGTGGCGGAAGAGCGACGCCGCACCCAGCAGGCCGAGGACCTGGCCCTGGTCCCCGAACGGCTGCGCACGGAGCGCCAGCGTTCCGGTCGCCGCATCGGCCGCACAGCTGGTGCGGCGGAGGAGAGCTGGCTGTGGTTCGTCACCGACGCCGGGACCCCCGGCCGGGATGCCCTGGAGCGGGAGCTCGAGATGGCGGCGAACTCCCCGAACACGGGCGTGGTCGGCGCCAAGCGAGTCCGTCCCAGGAACCGTCCTGCTCCGGAGGGCATGCCGCTGGGCGGGGTGCGGGCGGAGGACGAGGCCGGGAACTCCCATGACGAGGCCGGAAACTCCCATGACGAGCCCGGCGACGCGGCCCCGCTGACGGCGGAGAGCGCGGACGCCCTGGTCGACGTCGGCCTCACCCTGACGCACGGCGGGCGCATCATCACCGGGGTCGCTCCCGGGGAGATCGACCAGGGGCAGGCCGACTGGCGTGAGGACGTCCTCGCGGTCGCCCTGCCCGGCATGCTGATCCGTGAGCAGACACTGCGTGACGTGGGCGGGCTGGATCCTGACCTCCCCGAACCCTGGGCGGAGATCGACCTGTGCCGGCGGGTCTGGCGATCCGGGGAACGGGTCGCGGTCCAGTCGGCGGCCCGCGTGGTGTCCCCCCATCCGACGCGTCCGCTGCTGGAGCGCCTGCAGGAGCAGCGCACAGGCCAGATCCTCGTGCTGCTGAAGCACCGCTCCCTGCTCATGGCGCTCGCCATGCTCATCCTCCTGCCCCTGACGACGCTGCTGCGCATGGCAGGCTCCGTGGCGGCGTCGCAGCCGCGGCGTGCCGCCATGGAGCTGCGGGCCTGGGCCGCCGCGATGCCCCGGGTGGGCCGGGTGCTCTCCCGGAGCCGAGCGGCGCGCCGCCGGGCGCGCGTGCCGAGCGGTCGGCTCGCCCCGCTGTATCTGCCGCGCGGCGACAGCATGCGGCGCTGGCTCGAGGACACCTGGACGCGGCTGTTCGCCGACGACGATCATCGACGTCGGATCCGTCGCACCACCTGGGGCATCTCGGGCACTCACCACGGTGTGGAGGATGCCGACTACGGCCGTCACGTGCTCTGGACGGTCGTCGTGGCGCTGGCCTCGACCGTCCTGGGGCTGTTCGCGCTGAGAGGACTCTTCGGCCGCGGCGAGCTCACCGGCCCCGGTCTGCGTGCTCTGCCCGAGAGCTGGGCGGCGTCCTGGGCGGCCGCGTGGTCCAGCTGGATCCCCGGCGGCCTCGGGGAGCGGGGCCCGGCAGATCCGCTGATCCGCCTGCTGGGGCACCTCCCGATCGGCGGCAGCTCCCTCGTCGAGGTCGTCGTGTTCGCCGCCGTGCCGGCCAGCGCGCTCGCCGCCTGGTGGGCAGCTGGCGCGATCACCCGCGCCGTCGGCGCCCGGCTGACCCTCGCCACCCTCTGGGCACTGGCGCCGCCCCTCGTCTCCGCCCTCGCGATCGGCGCGTGGCCGCTGCTCGTGGTCCACGCCCTGCTGCCGCTGCTCGCCCTGTGCATAGGCCGCGCGATCGGTCTGCCCCACAAGGTCTCCCAGGCCAGCGTGTCCGCGGCGGCGGCCGGAGGTCTGCTGCTCCTGATCATCGGAGCCGTGAGCCCGGTGCTGGTGCTGCTGACGGCGCTGGGGATCGCGCTCCTCGCGGTCGCCGTGCCCGGCCGGCGCCTCCGCCTGCTGTGGGTGCTGCTGCCCTCGCTCGCGCTGCACGTCCCCTACCTCCCCGTCTACCTCGGCCATCCCGAGACGCTGCTGGCCGTCAGCGGGGTCCCGCCCCGGGCCGCGAGCGCCGACACGCTCGACCTGCTCTCCCTGTGGCCGGTCGCCCCCGGGCTGCAGGAGCTGCTCGTCCCGCTGGTGGGCACCACCGGTGCTCTGCTGGTGCCGATGCTGCCGGTGGCACCCGTGGTGGTCGCCGCCGTCATCTCCCCGCTGCTCGCGGGGAACGCCGGCCGGGCGGGACGGTTCAGCATCCTGGTGGCCGCCGTCGGCCTCATGACCCTGCTGCTGACCCGCTCCACCGCGCTCGCCGTCGCCGGCGACCAGCTGGTGCCGGCACCCTGGAACGCGCTGCAGAGCGCGATCCTGCTGGCCCTCTCGGTCGGCGCCGCCGCGAGCTTCGACGCCCTGGCCCGACGCGAGGAGGAGGACGGCGGCCTGCGGCGCGCCGGTACGACCGTGATCGGCGCCCTCGTCGCCGTTGTCTGCCTCGCGACGGTCGCCGGCTGGACCCTGGCACTGCCCGGTCAGCTCCGTCTGGACCGCGTCGAGGGCGGTGAGGTCCCGGCCGCCGCAGCGGACCAGGGACGCACCGATGCGCGGGCGCGGGTGCTCGTGCTCGCGCAGCAGGATGACGGCACGATCGAGGCGAGCCTCGTCGTCCACGGCGGGGACACCGTCATCCAGCACGCCACGATCACGGATGCGCGCGCCGTGGACACGGTCCGCTCCGGCGAGAGCATCGGCGAGGACCCCGCCCGGAGCGCCCTGCGCACGTCGGTCGCCACGATGCTGTCCAGCGGGGCGGAGGGATCCGACGCCGGTGAGGCGGACCAGGCGGCGGCCTCCCTCGCGATCGCCTACGTCGTCGTGGAGGGCGACCCCTCCGACCAGTCGGATCTCGTGGACGCGCTCGATTCCTCCTCGACCCTGGAGAAGGTCACCGAGGGTGCTCGGGGCGGCATGTGGCGCGTGCTCGGCACGTCACCTCGCGCCGTGGTCGTCGGCGGCTCGAAACCGGTGGCGCTGGCCAGCGGCGTCATCGACGCGACCGGTCGGATCCCCGCGGACAGCAGCGAGCGCACCGTGGTGCTCTCCGAGCGCGCCGACAGCCAGTGGCGAGCGACCCTGGACGGGACCGAGCTCGAACCTGTCGTCGTCGGCGACTGGGCGCAGGGCTTCGTCGTGCCGTCCGGAGCCGACGGCGAGATCGACATCCACCGCGAGCAGCCTGCCCGGCTGGTCTGGCAGATCCTGCTGCACGCGGTTCTCGCTCTGACCATCGTGATCTCGATCCCCTGGCGCCTGCGCACCCGGGACGCGGAGGAGATGTATGGCTGACCACGATCCGCGGCGCGACCACGATTCCCAGCACCCACCGGCTCCCGAAGGCGGCCCCATGAGCGGCGGCACCTCGAGCGGCGGCACCTCGAGCGGCGGCACCTCGGGCGGCGGGCCCGACGAGCAGGGGCAGGAGCACCCGCCCCTGTCCCGCCGCGAGCGCCACGGGCCCGTGCGTCCGGTGCTGGCCCTGGCGGCCCTGCTGCCGCTCGCGGCCGCGATCGGCGTCATCGTGACCGCGCCGACCCCCGAGCCGACGCAGGTCACCCACGCCCAGAGCCAGTCGCAGCCCGGGGCGAGCACGCTGCAGTGCCCGGGACCGCTCGAGGTCCCCGATCAGCTGCTCGTCGAGACGGCAGATCAGGATCTGTCCGTCACCCCGCCGAGCGCCACGGTGGGTCTGTCCAGCGTCGCCCTCGAGCAGGACTCGTCGGTGCTCTTCGGGCGGGTCAGCGGCTCCGAGACCCTGCAGGACGAGAACGGCGAGGTGCGCGCCCCGTCCCTCGCCACGGAGGCGGCCGACGGCTCCGCGCTGAGCGAGGACACCGCCTCTGCGGACCTCGGTGTGGGGATCCAGATCATTCCCGAGGTCGACGGCGCCTCCGTGGTCCGGGCCGCGACCTCCGAGGGAGGAAGGCCGGTCACGGACTCCGTGCAGTCCACCGCCACCACCAGCGGTGACTACCGGTCGCTCGCACTGACCCGCTGCGGCGCTCCCCAGACGGATGCCACGTTCCTGGGGATCTCCACGGCCACCGGGGACAGCTCCACGCTCGTGCTGCGCAATCCGACCACGCGTCCTGCGACCGCGTCGGTGCAGGTCTGGACCGAGGACGGGCCGGCCGCGATGAAGGGCCGCAGCCAGATCGTCGTCGCCCCGGGCGCCGAGGAGCAGGTCCTGCTCGAGTCCGTCGTCGGTGGTCACGACGCCGTGGGGGTGCGGGCATCGGTGCTCGGCGCGCCGTTGTCGATGCACATCCAGACCACCGAGCGCGACGGCCTCACCCCCGGTGGGGCGGAGATGCTCACGCCGCTCCCCGCGGCGGCCGTCGAGCAGACCATGCCCGGGGTGGACGTCGCCGGGACGGCCCCCCAGCTGGTGCTGGCGAACCCGCAGGGGACGGACACCACCGCGTCGGTCGAGGTCTCCGGACCCGACGGGGTCCTCGATGCGGCCTCCCTCGAGGACGTCGAGATCGCCGCCGGCGCGGTGGTCCCGCTGCCGCTGGAGGGACTCGCGGACGGCTCCTATTCGGTCACGGTGCGGTCCGCGGACCCGGTGCATGCCGTGACGCGCAGCTCGGCCACCGGGGCGGACCTGCCCGGCGACACCCTCGGGGCGCCGGTCGACTTCACGATCGTCTCCCCGGCGTCCGCCCTGGTCAGCGCCGGAGTCCTGGCGCTTCCGGCCGAGGGAGGTGCCGGGAGCCTGACCCTGACGGCCGCGGAGGCGAGTGGAGTGACCATCGTGCCCTTCGCCGCCGATGGCAGCGCGGGGAAGCCGCTCGAGGTGGAGGTCGCGAAGGGGGCTTCGGTCACGGTCCCGGACAGCTCGCTGAGGATCGACGGCGCCCGCCCGAGCGCGCTCTCCGTGGTCCCGGACGTGCCGGGTGCGGTGCACGCCGGATGGATGCAACGGGAGGGCGACGGCGCCGGCGGCCTCCTGCTCTCGGCGCTCCCGGTCACCACAGCCCAGCAGACCACCGATCCGCTCACCATCAGGGTGCAGGACTGACAGCGCCGGTCCGAAGGACGTGGAGCTCGGGCCGGCCGCTCGGGTCAGTCCTCCCACGCCTCCGGATCCACGTCCTCGGGATCGATGCTCAGCAGGGAGCCGATCTGCTCGGCCAGCACCTGACGCACCAGCATCTCGGTGTCCTGCTCGCCCTCGCACCGGGTCTGGATCGGCCGACGGTAGACGATCACCCGTGCCGGATGGTCCCGGGACGGCGGCAGGACCCGGCCCAGCAGCACCGTCGCGTCCTCCCAGGGAGCCGGATCCGAGGGCGGGACCTCCTCGACGAGAACCTGCAGGTGGGCGAGGCGACGCGGGAAGCGTTCGGCGAGGGCGGCACCGGCATCGGCGACGGTGTCGTCGAACTGCTCCCGACGTGTGCGATATCCCGGGAGATGCGGGGGGATCAGGTCCCAGCGACGGCCGCGTCCGCGACGATCGCGGCGTCGGGGTCCCGGGCGGGGCCCGGGGGTGCCGGGGAGAGACGACGGCTCGACATCCATGCACCCACAGTAGCGTTCTGTGCCCCCGTCCACGCCGGTCAGGGCGCGGCGTCGACCCATCGTCGGTAGGACTGCGTACACTGCATGACGTGCCAGCTCGTGAATGCTCCAGAACCGCCTGCTCGCGACCGGCTGTGAGTTCGTTGACCTTCGTCTACGCGGATTCCACCGCGGTGCTGGGCCCCCTCTCGCGGGACAGCGAGCCCCATGCCTATGATCTCTGCCGCGACCATGCCAGCCGCATGACCGCCCCTCGGGGCTGGGAGCTGCTGCGCGTCGCCGGAGGCGAGGAGGCCAGCGACGACCTGGTCGCTCTCGCCGATGCCGTACGGCCCCGACCGGCTCCGACGGACGAGACCGGACGGAGCCCGGGCTCGTCCGCTCCTCGTGCCCCGCACCGTCGGCCCGACGACTCCGAGCCCGGCCGCCACCTCCATGTTCTCAGGAGCACGAATGACTGACCCCGCGCCATCCCCTGTGGGCGCTGCTCCGGCTGCGGCCGGTGACGGCTCCCTCTCCGCGATCGTGAAGGCCTACGACGTGCGCGGCGAAGCCGGGACGCAGCTGAGCGTCGACGTCGCCCGCGCCCTCGGAGCGGCTTTTGCGGACTTCCTGGAGTCCCAGGAGCTGATCGTGGCCCATGACATGCGCGTCAGCTCCCCGGAGCTCTCACGTGCCGTCATCGAGGGCGCGGTGCGCCGCGGGGCGATCGTGGCCGATGCCGGGCTCTCCTCCACCGACCAGCTGTACTGCGCCGCCGGGCTGCACCGTGCGGCAGGGGTGATGATCACCGCCTCGCACAACCCCGCCTCCGACAACGGCCTCAAGCTGTGCCTGCCGGGCGCCCGACCGATCAGCCGCGGCACGGGCCTGGACGAGATCCGTCGCAGTGCCGAGGCCTATCTCGCAGCCGGGGAGATCCCGGAGAGCGGGCAAGGGCGCGCGGAGCCGCTGGACACCCTCCCGGATTACGCCCGGACCCTCCATGAGCTGGTCGAGATCCCGACCCGCCGGCCGCTGCGGGTCGTCGTGGACGCGGCCAACGCGATGGCCGGGCTCACCGCCCCCGCCGTGCTCGGGTCCCTGGAGCAGCTCGAGCTGATCCCGCTCCACTTCGACCTCGACGGCACCTTCCCCAACCATCGTGCCGACCCGCTGGATCGCGATACCCTTCGTGATCTGCAGGAGGCGGTCGTCCGTGAGGGGGCGGACCTCGGTCTCGCCTTCGATGGTGACGCCGACCGCTGCGTGACGGTCGACGAGACCGGCACCCCGGTCCCGCCCTCCGCGGTGACCGCGCTCATCGCGCGCCGCGAGATCGCACGGGCGCGTGCCGCCGGCCAGGAGCGGCCCGTCGTGGTCGCGAACCTGGTCTCCTCCCGCCATGTCGCCGAGACGGTGCTCGAGGCCGGGGGTGACGTGGTGCGCGCGCCCGTGGGCCACTCGCTGATCAAGGCGATCATGACCGAGAACGACGCCGTCTTCGGCGGTGAGCACTCCGCGCACTACTACTTCCGGGACTTCTTCTCCGCGGACTCCGGGATGCTTGCGGCGCTCCATGTGCTCGCGGCGCTCGCCGAGACCGACGGGTCGCTGTCCGCGCTCGTCGCGGAGCATGATCCGTATCCCTCCAGCGGGGAGATCAACTCCCCGGTGCACGATGCCGAGTCGGCGCGGGGCCGGGTCCGCGATCATGTGACGTCGCTGCCCGCCGCGCGGATCGACGAGCTGGACGGGCTGACCGTCGTGCACTGGGACGAGGACCTCGCCCCGGAGGGTCGCTGGTGGTTCTCGCTGCGCTCCTCGAACACCGAGCCGCTGCTGCGGCTGAACGTCGAAGCAGAACAGAGGACCACCATGGCCCGCATCCGGGACGAGATCCTCGCCATCGCGCGGGATGAGCACGCCGCCGAGCAGGCGGAGGTCGAGTTGGCGGCTTCGGAGGTCGAGCAGGCGGAATCGGGGGCAGAAGCCGTCGAGCTGCCTGCCGGTGCCAGCGGCGCCGACGTCCCCAGCTGGGTGCGTTCTCGCCTGTGCTGCCCTGACTGCGGGGGAGAGCTGCGGGACGTCGAGGCGGCTCTTCAGTGCACGGACTGTGCCCGTCGGCACCCGGTCGAGGGCGGGATCCCGGTGCTGATCGCCGGGCGGCACGACGTGCCGACAGCCTGAGACGAGGCGTCCGAACTCCTGCTGGCGGTGTCGGCTGCACTGACGGCCCGGGGATGCTGTGCCGCTGAGAGCCGCTGTCCGGAGCGGATCAGGCGGAGAAGCGCACCGCGCGCACTTCGGCGGCGAGATCCTCCTGGCGGTCCTGCGCTCGGCGCAGCCGATCCTCGTCACGGCGGGATCGCTCGGCGATCACCGCGGCCAGGAACTCCTCGGGCACCGTTCCGGGCGGCGGAGCAGGCGCGACGTGGGGGAGCGTGCGGCGCAGCAGGTCCCGGGAGAGCTGACGGCGCGACTCCGGATTGATGCTGGCGGCCCGCGGCAGGAACGAGCGGATGTCCTGCATGAGGGTGAGCGGGAGCCGGCCCACGTCGGCGGCGGCCGCCCAGTCCCGCAGGCTCGCAGGGACCTCTGTCCGCCTCGGCTCGATCGCCGCCATGCGTTCCTGGATCACGAGGGTCCCGGCCAGCAGATCTCCCAGCCGTCGTGACTTGCGGTCGATCACCGCGCAGGTCAGCGCGACGGCTCCGGCGGTGGACCAGATCTCCAGCATCGCCATCACGGCGCGGATCAGGCTCTGGCGCCCGTGGACGGGGCCGCCGTCGTCCCGCACCACCCGCGTGCCGATCACGAACCGACCCACCGATCGACCGTGCAGGAGCATCTCGCACAGCACCGGGTACCCGACGTAGGCGGCCACGGACACGGCCACGATCGCGGCGGCGATCAGCCCCTCGTCGAGATCCGCGCGCGCCGCCGTCCACGCCACCGCGACGGTGCAGGTGATGAGGATGCCCAGCTGCAGCACGCCGTCGATCGCCGCGGAGAGCATGCGGGCCGCGAAGGAGGCCGGACGCAGCTCCAGGAGGACAGCATCCCCGGTGATCAGCGCGTCACGGTCGGTGCGCGCCGAGACCGGCGCAGCGGTGCCCATCGTTGCCATGGCCCCATCCTGTCAGCCTCCGCCGTCCGCGGTCAGCGCCGAGCGTCGGCTTCCGGCGCGGCGGGCTCCGACTTTCGTCGGCGGTGCGATGGCGGGCGGGACCCTACGCTGGGTTCGTGGACACCGACGCATTCATCGCCGTGCACCGCCCCCAGTGGGAGCGGCTCGCGGAACTGACCCGGACGCGCACCCTCGACGCGCAGGGGATCGACGAGCTGCTGGCTCTCTACCAGGAGACGTCCACCCACCTGTCGACCGTGCGCTCCACCAACCCGGATCCGGCGCTCACGGCGAGGCTCTCGCTGCTGGTGCATCGGGCGCGCCTGCGGATCACCGGGGCGCGCATCCCGCTGTGGAAGAACGCGCGCACCTTCTTGTGGGAGGACCTTCCCGCCGCCCTGTACGAGGCACGCTGGCCGGTGGCGCTCTCCGCCGCGATCTTCCTGGCCTCGGCGATCGTCACCGGGGTGTACTTCGGGACGGATCCGGTGGCCCGCGGCCTGGTGCTCCCTGAGGCGGCCCAGCGCTCCCTCGCACAGCGGGACTTCGTCTCCTACTACTTCGAGGGCGAGGCCACCGGCTTCGCCGCCCAGGTCTGGACGAACAACGCGTGGATCACGGTGCAGGCCGTCGTGTTCGGCGCGACAGGGATCTGGCCGCTGATCATGCTCGTGCAGAACGGGTTGAACGTCGGGCTCTCCGGTGGCGTGATGGGCGCCTACGGCGGGCTGGACACCTACTTCGTCTACCTGCTGCCCCACGGTCTGCTGGAGATCACCGCGGTGCTGGTCGGTGCCGGCGCCGGGCTGCGCACGTTCTGGGCCTGGGTGCGGCCCGGCCCGCTCCCTCGGCTCTGGGCGCTGTCCCGGGCGGCCCGGTCCCTGGTCACGGTGGCGATCGGTCTTGTGCCGGTGCTGCTGATCTCCGGCTTCCTCGAGGCCTTCGTGACTCCGAGCGGGCTTCCCCCGGCGGTGAGGATCGGCCTCGGCGTCATCGCCTGGGCGGCCTTCATGGTCTTCTTCCTCGTGCGCGGGCGTCAGGTGCATCGCCTCGGGATCACCGGCGACCTCTCCGATGAGCTCGTGGGCGATCGCGTGGCCGCCGCCGGCTGAGGGGCGGGTCGGGCGGGTCGGGCAGTCGGCCGAGCAGTACGTTGTCCTCGCAGCCAGCGCCGTACCCTGCAGGGATGAAGGCCAGCAGCTCCGACCGGAACTTCACCCAGTACAACGCCGCGCAGGAGGGCAGGGACGTGCGCCCTCTGGCCCGCGCCGCCGTCGCCGCGGCCCGGCCCACGGGCGATGCGACGCCGAAGAGCGTGCCAGGGCCGACGGATGTCCCGCGGCCGACCGGGGCGAGATCCACGGACGCGGTGGGGGCACGGCGCGTGGCCATCGAGCTCGGGTGCGGCCGAGGAATCGAGACCCGCTATCTCGCGGAGAGCGGGTACACGGTTCATGCCTACGACATGGATCTCAGCGTGGTGCCGGAGATGGACGCGCTGGCCGCGGATCTCCCCGTGAAGCACACGACCGTGGATCTGGCGGAGATCACCGTGCTGCCGTCGGCGGATCTGATCCTGGCCTGCGCCACCCTGCCCTTCGTACCGCGGGCGAGCTTCAATCGTCTGTGGCAGGCCATGCGTGACGCGCTGCGGCCGGGAGGGATCCTCGCCGTGGATCTCTTCGGCGACCGTGACGACTGGGCCGGCATCGACGGCACGTTCCTGGCCCGCGCAGACGTCGAGACGCTGCTCGAGGACGTCGAGGCGCTCTCCCTGCAGGAGGGGGAGCGCGATGGTGCTTCTCTCCAGGGCCCGAAGCACTGGCACACCTATCAGGTACTCGCACGGAAGCGCGAGCACGGGTCGCTGGCCTGAGCAGCACTGGAGAGCGGAGTGCGGAGAGCGGAGAGCTCAGAGCCTGCCGGCGGCCTTCAGGGCGAGGTACGCATCGGCGAGGGCCTGCGGGGCGCTGTCCGGCGGGGCGTCGACGACATGGGCGCCCACCCGTTCGAGGGTCCGGGAGACCCCGGCCCGCTCGGCGCGAGCCTTCTCCGCGGCGGCCGCACGGTAGACGTCCTCGACATCGCTGCGATCCGCGGCGAGCTCCTCGAGGGCAGGATCTGCGACCGAGGCGACCACGAGCGGATGGTCCTTGGCCAGGCGCGCGGCGACCGGGAGCAGTCCCGTATGCACGACCGACGCGTCCACCGGGGTCACGAGCACCACGAGGGAACCGCGCCGGGCACGGTCGGCGATGACCCCCGCCGCGAGGTCCCAGTCGGTCTCGACGAGCGCAGGGTGCACCGCGGCGGTCGCGGTGACCATGTCGTGGAGCACCTTCGTCCGGGTCGAGCCGAGCACGGAGACGTGCGGGATGCGGTCGATGCACAGCAGATCCACGCGGTCCCCGGCCTGCCCGGCGAGCGCCGTCAGCAGCAGCGCGGCATCGAAGGCGGAGTCCAGGCGGGTGGCGTCGCCGAGTCGGCTCGCCGAGGTGCGGGAGGTGTCCACGACGATCAGCACGTGCCGATCCCGCTCGGGCCTCCACGTGCGCACCACGACGCTGCGGCGGCGGGCGGTGGCACGCCAGTCGATCGAGCGCACGTCGTCGCCGTCCACGAAGTCCCGCAGCGAGTCGAACTCGGTGCCCTGGCCGCGCTGGTGGATCGCCGCCAGGCCCTCGATCTCCCGCAGCCGCTGCACGCGGGAGGGGAGGTGGCGACGCGATCCGAAGGGGTGCAGGGCGAGCAGGCGTCCGGGGGCGTCGGCCGACGTCGTGCGCCGTGCCAGGCCCCACGGGCCGCACGAGGCGACCAGGAGCGCCCGTGAGCTGTGCTCGCCGCGTCGAGTGGGCGTGAAGTGCTGGCCGATCGCCCGACGCTCGTGGGCGGGGACCCGGATCGTGGAGCGCTGTGCGGCGAGACCGGCAGTGGGGTTCCAGGCGTCGCGCACCTCGAGGCGCGCGGTGCGGGCGGTGGTGTTGGTCAGCAGCACCCGTCCGGTGACCTCGTTGCCCAGTCGCACCTGGACAGGCGCCTCGCGACGCACCCGGATCGCGGTCGGGGCGGGCGCCGCGAAGGCGTCGGCGAGGACCACCAGTGCCCAGAGCGCGAACAGGACCAGCAGCATCCACCAGCTCGGCCAGAGCACGACAACGGGCAGGGGGATCAGCGCGGCCAGGGCCGCGCGCGGGGTCAGGGAGATCCTCATGGCACGGCGCCTCAGCGCGGCACCGGCACGGAGGCGAGCGTCGCCGCGAGCACGGACTCGACCTGGGTGCCCTCGAGCTCCGACTCGGTGGTCAGGCGCACCCGGTGCGACAGGGTGGACGGTGCCATGGTCTTCACGTCGTCCGGGGTGATGAAGTCGCGACCTGTCAGGTAGGCCCAGGCCCGGGAGGTGCGCAGCAGCGCGATCGCACCACGGGGCGAGACGCCGAGCGACAGGCTGGGGGAGCTGCGGGTGGCCCGGCACACGTCCACGATGTACTGCACGACGGGATCCTCGGCCATGACCTGGGAGACGTCCTGCTGGGCGCGGTGCAGCGAGGGGACGTCGACGACCGGTCCCAGACCCATCGCGGCGAGGTCGGACGTGTCGAAGCCGTCCGCGTGACGGCGCAGCACGTCGATCTCCACGTCGCGGTCCGGCAAGGGCATGACGGCCTTGAGCAGGAACCGATCCAGCTGCGCCTCGGGCAGGGTGTAGGTGCCGTCGAACTCGATCGGGTTCTGGGTGGCGATCACGAGGAACGGATCGGGCAGAGGGCGGCTCGCACCGTCGACCGTCACCTGCCGCTCCTCCATCGCCTCCAGGAGGGCCGACTGGGTCTTCGGCGGGGTCCGGTTGATCTCGTCGGCCAGCAGCAGGTTGGTGAACACCGGACCCTCGCGGAACACGAGATCGCTGGTGGTGTTGTCGTAGATCAGGGAGCCGGTGATGTCGCCGGGCATCATGTCCGGCGTGAACTGCACGCGGCGCATCCGCACGTCGAGCGCGGCGGCCAGGGACCGCACCAGCAGCGTCTTGGCCACGCCCGGGACGCCCTCGAGGAGCACGTGCCCGCGGCACAGCAGCGCCACGACGAGGCTCGTCACCGCGGCATCCTGGCCGACGACTCCCTTGTGGATCTCCGTGGAGAGCCCCTGCAGATGGGTCCGGGTGTCCTGGTCGACCGCGTCCTGCGGCGTGGTCGTGGCACCACTGGGGGCGCTGCCGGGGGTGCTTCCGGGCATGGCGTCCGGGGCGGCACCGGGGGTGGTGTCGGTCATCGGTCGATCTCCTTCTCGAGGCGGTCGAGGTCCTGTGCGAGTCGCACGAGGTCCTCGTCGGTGGTGACGGGGGTGGGGCCGAGCAGCGTGCGCAGCTGCTCGGGGGAACGGTCCGTGTGCGGCGCGAGGGCCGCCAGCAGACCGTCGAGGGCGGATTCATGGCGCAGCCCGAGCCGGTCGGCGAGCCGTGTCGACGTGGCGGATCGCAGAGAGGTCGCGGCCGCGTCCCGGGCATCGGACCGCTGGAGCAGACGGGCCCGACCCAGCACGAGCTCCTGGGGCCGCACGGTGACGGGCAGCGGCTCGACGACCACCGGACCGAAGCGCCGTCCGAGCGCCACCACGGCGATCAGGCCCACGGTGAGGATCCACAGCGTGACCGGGCCCGCCCAGTCCGGGAGGTAGCTCACGAGGGACATGCTGCTCGAGCCCATCGGATCCCCGGCGGAGGGGACGTACCAGGTCAGCTCGCCGGACTCGCCCAGCACGTTCAGCACGAGCGCGGAGTTGTCGGCCTCGCCGATCCCCTCGTTGGTCAGCAGGTCGGCGCTGCCCAGCACGATGACCCCATCCTCGGCGGCCACCAGTGCTCCGTCGCCGGCGTCGAAGCATCCGTCGGCCTCGTCGGAGGTGCGGTAGAGGCTCGAGGGTCCGCGCAGGCCGCCTGATCCGGGCACGTGCACCTGCCGTGCGCCGTGGGCGAGGTCCCCGCACCCGGGACCCGCGGGCAGATCCGTCGTCGAGCGGACTGCTCCGGTGGGGCTGATCGCGGTGGTGAAGTACGACAGCGTGACGAAGTCGGGCTGGACGAGCACGAGCTGCCCGCCGTCGGCCTCCTGCGCCTCGGCGAGAGCGGTGAGCTGCGTGCCCGAGAGATCGCTCGGAGCCGTCACCAGCACGGTCCGGCCGGCGTGCAGCGCCTCGACGGCATCGTCGGTGTGGCGACCGACCTGCACGTCCACCCCGAGATCCGTGAGCACCTCGACCGTGGCCTTGGAGCCCTGCCCGGTCGGGGCGTCGGGCTCGAGGGGGCCGTCACGGTAGAAGCCACGGGCGACGGAGGCGAGGACCGCGGCGAGCACGGCGATCACGACGAGGACGGTCAACCAGGGGCGCCGGCCCGTGGCCGCGGGATCCGCAGCAGGCCGCCCGGGTGCCCGCCGTCCCTCCGGCGGGGACGACGGTGGTGTCGGAGCGGGGCCTGACGTCGTCGCGGCGCTCATCTGCTGGTCCCGGACCGGGATCCGGCGGTGTCGACGGCTGTGTCGGCGGCGGTGAGATCCGGGGCGGATTCGGCGATGTACTGCGCGAGTCGCAGCAGGTCGTCCGCCTGCTTCTCCGTGGCGTGCCGGGGGGAGTAGGCGGCGGTGTCGAAGGCCGTGGCCCCACGTTGGAGGCGGCCGCGCAGGTCCGGGTAGGAGAGGGCGGCCCGCTCGGCGGCCTCATGGGCGGTCAGGCCGGCCGAGACGTCCAGCAGGGTGCGTTGGTCGAGGTCGCGCACGAGGGAGCGCAGGGCGAGCACCGCGCCGTCGTCGAAACGTCCCGCCGCGATGGCGCTGCGGGACCCGTCGCGCAGCTCGGCGGCGGTCAGCACGGGATCGGCGTCGAGCTCGGGGGCGACGGCGAGGGAATGGCTGCGACGGATCATGCCGGTACGGCGCAGCACCAGGAACGCGACCGCCAGCAGTGCGAGGAGCAGGAGCACGGCGATCCCGGCCTGAGCGGCCGAGGAGCCGTCGATCCCGTCCACAAGGTTCATGTACCACCGTTCGATCACCCCGAGCAGCCAGTCCACGAAGCCGGGGGAGTCGTCGTACTCCGCTTTGGACAGCTCGTCGAGGATGCGCGAGCGCGCCTCGTCGGGATCCAGGGGAGGAGGGCCGGCGGGACTCATCGCGCGCCGTCCGTGGACCAGTTCTCCCGGGCCTGACGCGTCAGCTCGATGTCCCAGGCCTCGTGGCGCATGCGGTTGTCCGCGTAGAGGGCGGCGAACCCGGCGCAGAGGAACGGGGACAGCAGCACGTACGCGACGAAGCTGCCGAGCAGGGAGAGGACCGTCAGCACGATCATGCCGACGACGAGGGCCTGCCCGGCTGTGGCCAGCAGGATCGCCAGGTACGCCACGGTGGCGACCATGCCGAAGACTCCGGAGACCACCTGGACGGCGACGGCGTAGAGCACGTACAGGAGCAGCCCCACGCCGAGCACGCGCCACAGCTTGCGACCGCGGGTCATCTGGAAGGAGCGTCGGATCGCGCCGAGGATCCCGGTGCCCTCGACCACGAGGGCGGGGATCGCGAGCAGCATGCGCGCCCAGATCCAGATCGCGGCGAGCACCCCGATCACCAGGCCGACGACGATCGCCCCGATGGTGAGGACGCTCGGTTCCTGGAGGAGGACGATGGGCAGGACGCCGAGCGCCGTGGGGACGGCGAGGACGAGGAGCTCCAGCAGCCCGATCAGGATGCTCACGCAGATCGCGGGCACTGCCAGCCGCCGCGCCAGGGCCCACATCTGCGAGGTGGAGACGCTGCGCCCGGTGGCCTCGCCCATCGCGACCGCCGTCAGGGCGACCGTGACCAGCGAGGCGGCGACCATCGTGATGACCCCGGTGATCGCGGAGGACCCGACGGTCAGCAGGATGTCCGAACCGGAGAAGAGCGAGGCGGACGTGGGCGCTTCGGGATCGTCCATGATCGCCTGCATGTCGCCGATGAAGGGGATCATCCCGGCCCCCGTCGTGACCATCATGATCGCGAAGGCGATGCCGTAGACGATCGCCGCCAGGCCCAGCACGGTCCGTGCCCTCAGGCGGTAGATGCGCACTGCGGCGCCGAGCACCTCCCCGAGTCCCAACGGACGCAGCGGGAACAGCGGAAGATCCTGCACCAGCTCCCGGCGAGGCCCGGCAGGGGCAGAGGGGCCACCGTTCCCCGAGCCGCCGTTCCCCCAGGGGTCGCCGTCCGAGGGGCCTGTGGGAGGCAGGTCGGTGCTCTCGGTCGACCCGGGTGCGATCCAGCCGGTGCTCATCGGTCCTCCTGCGTGTCAACGTTCTGCGTGTCATCGTGCATCTCGTCCAGCCCGCGGTCCGACGGGGTCGGCGAGGGCGATTCGATGTCGTGGAGAACAACTTACGGACCCGGAGCGCGTTCACCGATCCGACGAACGTCGATGACCGTGCATCTTCCGGACACCCCCGCAGGGAGCGGATGCGAGGAAGCGGCGCCCAGCGGTGGCACAATGACCTCCATGACGACGCCTTCACGGATTCTCGTGGTTGATGATGACCAGGCGATCGCCGAGATGGTCGGGATAGTCCTGCGCGGCAAGGGCTATGAGGTGGCTACCTCGCCCGACGGCGCCTCCGCTCTGGAGACGTTCCCTCGACTGCGACCGGACCTGGTGCTCCTCGACCTCATGCTCCCCGGCATGGACGGCATCGAAGTATGCCGTCGGCTGCGCCGGGAGTCCGGCGTGCCCATCATCATGCTCACGGCCCGCACCGACACCGCCGACGTGGTGGAGGGACTCGAGGCCGGGGCCGACGACTATCTCACCAAGCCCTTCGAGCCCGAGGAGCTGGTCGCCCGGATCAAGGCCCGTGTGCGCCGGGTCGATCCCCCCACCACTGAGCAGCTGGCGATCGGTGACCTGGTCATCGACGTCGACGGCCACGAGGTGAGCCGCGACGGCGAACTGATCTCCCTGACCCCGCTCGAGTTCGATCTGCTCACGCAGCTCGCCCGGAAGCCCTGGCAGGTCTTCACCCGTGACGTGCTGCTGCGCGATGTCTGGGGGTACCGGCACAGCGCCGACACCCGTCTGGTCAACGTCCATGTCCAGCGTCTGCGCTCGAAGATCGAGCATGATCCCGAGAACCCCAGCATCGTGGTGACGGTCCGGGGCGTCGGCTATCGCGCCGGGGGCGCGTCCTGACAAGGACGGACCGGCCATGAGCAGTCCGGCGAGCAGCCCGACGGGAGGCGCGACGCCGGAGACCGGTTCCGCGCGGAGGGCCCGCACCGTCGACCCCCGCAACTGGCCCCTCGCCCTGAGGGTCGTGCTGGTCACGACCCTGCTCTCGATCGTCGCGATGCTCGCCGTGGGCGCCTACCTGTCCTCCGTGATCGCCGATGGTCTCTATGAGCAGCGACGTGACCGCGTGCTCGAGGAGACCGTGGAGGTGCGCCGGGATCTCTCCGAGAACCTCACCCAGCTGTCCGGCGCGACCACGACCCAGCGCCAGGACGCCGTCAACGCCTTCGTGCAGTCCGCGGGCGGCCAGGGCGACGGGGACAGCCGGGAGGTCGCGCTGGTGCCGGTGGAGACCTCCGGGACGGTGTTCCCGGTGGCCTCCTCGGATCGCACGCTGTTCGACGAGGTCGACGACGAGCTCGCGGCCGCCGTGGCGAACAGCCCGGACTCGGTCTCCTGGCAATCGATCGGTCGCGAGGACTCCGACGGGAACACGGTGCCCGCCCTCCTCGTCGGCACCCGGGTGATGGTGCCCGGCGTCGGGTCCTACAACCTCTATCTCGTCTACTCGCTCCAGGAGGAGCAGCAGACGCTCGCGTTCGTGCAGCAGGTGATCCTCGGCGGAGGCGGCGTGCTCCTGGCACTGATCGTGGGTATCGCGATCGTGGTCGCCCGCCTGGTGACGACCCCGCTCAAGCACGCCGCGCACGCCGCGGAGCGCATCGCCGGCGGGGATCTCGACAGCCGTGTCGAGGTCTCCGGGGCGGACGAGCTCGCACGGGTCGGCGAATCCTTCAACGACATGGCCCGCAGCCTGGCCCAGAAGGTCGACGACCTCACGGAGCTCTCGCGCGTCCAGCAGCGCTTCGTCTCCGACGTCTCCCACGAGCTCCGCACGCCGCTGACGACCATCCGGATGGCGTCCTCCGTGCTCGATGGACGACGCGATGAGCTGCCCGGGGAGCTGCAGCGCACCTCCGAGCTGCTCTCCGCCCAGGTGCAGCGCTTCGAGGTGCTGCTGACGGACCTGCTGGAGATCTCGCGGTACGACGCCGGTGCCGTCGAGCTCGAGGCGAACCGCGAGGACCTCGATGCCCTCGTGATGCGGGCCCTCGATGACGTGCGCCCGCTGGCCGGGGTGCGCGGCTGCCTGCTGGACGTGCACCTGTCGGGCCGCGGGATGCACGCCGTGGTCGACGCGCGGCGTATCGATCGGATCCTGCGCAACCTCCTGACCAATGCGATCGAGCACGGCGCCAACGGACCCGTGCTGGTGCAGACCGCCTCGAACGACGATGCGCTCGCCGTGGTGGTGCAGGACTGGGGCCACGGGATATCCCCGGATGCCGCGGGGCGCGTCTTCGACCGCTTCTGGCGGGCGGATCCTTCGCGCGCCCGCACCCTCGGCGGCACCGGACTGGGCCTGTCGATCTCCGCCGAGGACGCACGGCTGCACAGCGGATGGCTGCAGGCCTGGGGCCAGGAGGGCCGCGGGGCGGTGTTCCGGCTGACCGTGCCGCGCCGTCCGGGCGGGACCTTCCTGCGTTCGCCGCTGCGCCTGGAGCGGAGCTTCGACCGTGACGCCGTCGGCACGTGTTCCGTGACGCCCACCGGGGAGATCCCGATCGCGCCGGGTCTGCTTCCGGATCTCTCCAGCCCGTCGGCCGACCCGGAGGTGAATTCCGATGCCGAAGCATATTCCGACGCCGGTGCGGATCTCGACGCCGAGAAGATTTCCGACCCCGGTGCGGAGCTCGGCACGGGCTCAGACCGTGGCACCGATCCTGGTTCCCCCTCTGCCCTCGATCAGGAGCCGCCGATGAGCGGAGGCGGCCGATGATCCCCGCCCGTCGAACGGTGCTGCGCGCCGCCGGGGCAGCCACCGTGCTCGGCGTCGGTGCCGCGTGCGCTCGCATCCCCACCACGTCCCCCGTCGACAGCCGCCCACTGTCCGGCCGAGCGCAGCCCGGCGCGCCCTACGTGCAGGCTCTCCCGCCTCCGGACGATGCCACCGCGGAACAGGTCGTCTCCGGGTTCGTGCAGGCCGGCGTCGGTTCCGAGGACGATTTCTCCGTGGCGCGCTCCTATCTCACGGAGGAGATGAGCGGGGCGTGGAACCCGGCCGCCGGGATCACGATCTACTCGAGCAGCCAGGAGCTGCAGGTGAAGGACGCCGGGAAGTCGGCGATGGTCCTGGTCCTCCAGGTCCTCGCGCTCGTCGATGGCGGTGGCTCGCGCAGCCTGCTGTCTGGCCCGGTCGCACGGGACGTCGAGCTCACGATGACGCAGGTGGACGGGCAATGGAGGATCAGCGAGGTGCCCGACGGGATCTTCCTGTCCGAGGCCGCGTTCGAGACGCTCTACTCGCCGGCACGGCTCTACTTCCTCGATGCGCGCACCCGGCACCTCGTCCCGGACCATCGCTGGTTCTCCTTGCAGCGCGGCGCCTCCGCAGTGCTCGAGTCGCTCGTCGCCGGGCCGGCGGCTTTTCTCCGCGGTGCAGTCCACAACGAGGTGCCCGATGTGCTGGGCGTGGTGGAGGCCGAGGTCACCAGCGGGGCGGATGGAACCCCGGAGGTCACGGTGCCCGAAGCGATCCTCGCGCTCGCCGCTGCACCTCGGGCCGCAGCTCTCGCCCAGCTGGAGTCCTCCCTGCGATCGATGCGCACGTTCTCGGGGCTCCGCCTGGTGCGGGGCGGCCAGGAGTACACGCCGGTGGACGAGGACTCGATCGAACGGGCTCTGCCTGGACATCGGGCCATCGCCGCCGGCCCCACCGGCGTGATCCTGCTCGCTGATCCCACGACGGACGCGCCGGCGGAGCAGCTGGTCCCGGATCTCGCAGACCTCGCGCTCACGTCCCCGGCGATCGCGCAGGACGGGGTGCTCGCCGCCGCTCTCGTCGACGGTGCCTCGAGGGTGCTGATCGCGTCGACCGACGGGTCCGTCCCCCTGCGTGAGGCCGCCACGGGCGGGGTCTTCGTGCCGCCTCGGGTCGACGATGCAGGGTACGTCTGGACCTCGACCGCACGCAGCGCCGGCGTGCTGCTCGCTCTCGCGGGACAGGGACCGGCGCACGACGCCAAGGTCGATGCTCCCTGGCTGGCCGGTCGGGAGGTCCGTGCGCTGGACATCGCGGCCGATGCCACCCGCATGCTCGTGCTGTCCGCCGATGCCGCCGGGGCGCGGCTCGACCTGTGCGCAGTGGTGCGGGACGAGAACGGGGCTCCGAAATCTCTCACCGAACCCCTCCAGGTGCGGACCTTCCTGTCGGAGGAGACGCAGGCCAGCTGGTACGACGAGACCGCGGTGATCATGCTCGGCTCGGACCCCGGGACCGATGAGCTCCGCGGACAGCTGGTCGACTTCGCGACCGGTCGAGATCCGTTGCCGACGCTGCGCGCGGATACGGACCGCATCGCCGGGACGGTCATCGGCGAGACGATCTGGATCGGGACGGCCGACGGATCTGTCCAGCACAGCGATGGCAACGGCTGGGTCACGGTCGATCTCGACGCGCACGACCCCTGGTTCTACTGAGAACCACCGCGTACTTCTGCTGCTGTGCTGCTGGGCCGGAGGGCCACGGGCCGCTGTGGTCCAGGCCGCTGAGCGGCTGAGCTCCGTCGCCCGGATGCCTCTGCGACGTCCCGGGGGCAGACGGTTCCTCCACATCCTCCGTGGGTCCACAACGGGGCGCCACGGTCC
Organism: Brachybacterium sp. AOP3-A1-3; assembly: GCF_052378285.1. Classification (NCBI taxonomy): domain Bacteria; kingdom Bacillati; phylum Actinomycetota; class Actinomycetes; order Micrococcales; family Dermabacteraceae; genus Brachybacterium; species Brachybacterium sp. AOP3-A1-3. The sequence goes on from NZ_JBQSXM010000008.1 coordinate 118,767, forward strand.
CCCGACGGCACGCGGCGATGCTGGACTCAGCCCATGGACCATGTCAGCCTTCTGCCCACGATCCGGGAGATCGCCGCGCAGACCTGCTCGCTGGTGGCTCCGCGCCACTGTCCTTGCGGGCAGGAGGGCTCGTGGCTCTGCCGTCGCTGCGCCGGGCTGCTCGACGCACCCGGGATCCGCGTCGAGTCCTGCTGCGATGCGCTGCAGCATCTCACCGCGGCGCGGGTGCATGAGGAACAGCATGGCGGCGTGCTCCTTCCCGCCGGGGTGGACCACACGCCGATGCTCCCGGTGCTGGCGCTGGGGGAGTACTCCGGGCCGCTGCAGCGGCTCGTCCTCGCCTGGAAGAACGGCGGCATGCTGCATCTCGGGGCTCCCCTGGCGAGAGCTCTGGGGCCCTCGGTCGCCCGCCTCGCCGACGAGGCAGGCGTGGCCGAGCCGGCACTGGTCCCGGTGCCCTCCCGCCTCGGCGCCAGGCTCCGTCGAGGGGAGGACCACACCGCCGAGCTGGTGCGGGAGATCGCGCGCACCGGTGCCGGACGGTCCCTGCTGCTGCGCTCCACCCCGACCACGGCGCAGGAGGGGCAAGGGTCCCGGCAGCGTCGGACCCGGCAGATCCGCCTGACGGGACGCGCCGCGCGACGAGCCGGACGGGAGCAGATCGCCGTGGTCATCGTCGACGACGTCGTCACCACAGGGTCGACGCTGCGCGGGATGTATGAGGCGCTCACCGGGGCAGGGATGTCCGTGCTGGGCGCCGCCGTCGTCGCCTCTGCACGCCTGCCGGTACCGGACCCAGGAGGATTCTTGTGATCCGAGGGCCGGACGGCCAGGAAACGTGGAGCAAAACATGGCATGCTGATGTGACTCGGCACACTCCGCCGAGTCTTCCTCTGATCAGGAGGTGCGTACTCCAGTCGACGAGCCACTGCGGCCGGGCTCAGAGCGGCCGCACCCGGATAGGAGGAGAACACCTCATGGAGATCAATGTCGTCGGACGTCATATGGACGTCCCGGACCGATTCCGTCGTCACCTCGAGGACAAGCTCGACAAGGTCACCCAGCTCGCACCCGCGGCGCTGCGGGTGGATGTGGAGATCTCGCAGGAGAAGAATCCCAGGCAGGCGGAGCTCAGCGATCGCGTGGAGCTCACTGTGCACGACAACGGGTCCATCATCCGTTCGGAAGCCCGTGCGGATGACCTCTACGGCGCCTTGGACATCGCCTACGGGAAGCTGCTCGAGCGTCTGCGTCGTGCACGCGACCGCCGCAAGGACCGCCATCGCGGCCGCGGGCGATCTCATCAGGCATCCGGTGACAGCGTGCGCACCCTGCCCGCCGACCAAGAACTGCTCTCCACGCTCCCGGAGACCCCGTCGGAGACCGACGATGCGCAGACCTCCCAGAACTCTCGTACCGCGGAGACCTCCGAGGAGCCGGAGGTGACCGAGCAGGATCTCGCCCTGGCCGGCAGTCCCGTCGTGATCCGCGAGAAGAAGCACTCCGCGAAGCCCATGGCCATCGACGACGCTCTCTATCAGATGGAGCTCGTCGGACATGACTTCTTCCTCTTCGTCGACGCCGAGTCCGGACATCCCAAAGTGGTCTACCGCCGCAAGGGGTGGAACTACGGAGTGATCGAGCTCGACGCCGAGCTTCCGACGTCCTGACATTTCCGAGGGATCCGGGTGGGTGCACGCCGAGGCGTGGAGCCACCCGGATCCGTTCTGTCGCCCGACCCCGCCGTGGAAAGACCCGCTGATGAGCACTGCAGTGAGCTGGACCGCGGCGCGGCGCATCGCGCTGCGCGCACAGGGGATGGGGCGCTCACGTCGCACCGAGATCCCGTCCCGTGCGGCGAGCACGCGATCTCTGCGCGCCACGGTGGAACGCACCCATCTGCTCCAGATCGACTCGGTGAACATCTTCGAGCGCGCCCACCACCTGCCTGTCTTCACCCGATCGGGGAGCTGGGACACGACGGTGCTGGACCGTCTCTCGAGGCCTGGACCCTCCCGGCTGGTCCGGGAGGCACTGGCCCACGAAGCCACCTTCGCCAGCCATGAGGTGCACTCCCTGCTCGACTTCCGCCGTCGGGCCGCCGCCACGAAGGACTGGGGAGCGGTCCGTGAAGCCGCGACCTCCACACCCCAGCTGTTCTCCCGGATCTTCGCCGCGCTCGAGGAGCTCGGCCCATCGAGCGCCTCCGCGATCTCCCGGCACCTGGGCGATACCGAGCGGGGCGAGGGCTGGGGGTGGCGCCGCACGTCCAGCCAATGGGCGGTGGAGTACCTGTTCCGTGCAGGCGGCGTGGACTGTGTGGGCCGCAGCACCCAGTTCGAGAGGCTCTACGTCCCCGCGGAGGAGCCCGGTCCGTGGCTGGCAGGCAGAGGCATCGGTCCGGACGGTGGCCGGCTCGACCTGGCCGACGAGGCACTCGACCTGTCCGACGAGGAACTCGAGCTGTCCGACGGCGTCCCCCGATCGCCCGACAGATCTGCCGACACCCACGACCGAGACGCCTCGATCACCGCATTGATGGGTCTGGCGGCGAAGGCTCTGGGAATCGCCGAGGTCAGCTCGCTCGCCGACTACTTCCGCGTCGCCGTTCGCGACGCCCGGACCGCCGCCGACCACCTCCTGGCGACGGGTGTCATCACCTCGGTCCTGGTGGACCACCCGGCAGGACCGCGGGAGATGATGCTGCACCGGGACGCGCCCTCGTCGTCCCCGCTGCGCACCGCCGCCCTGGTCAGCCCGTTCGACCCGATCGTGTTCCACCGTCCTCGGCTCTCCCGTCTCTTCGACGTCGACTACCGCATCGGCATCTACACGCCGGCCGCCCAGCGAGCGACCGGCTACTACGCTCTGCTGTTCCTGCTCGGCGACGTCTTCCCCGCCCGCGTCGATCTCAAGGCCGACCGTGCGCGCGGGGTGCTCGAAGTGCGCGGGACCTTCCGTGAGGAGCTTCCCCATGTGCCGCCCCGGCAGCGTCCTGCGGACAGTGCGGTGGTCGAGGCGCTGATCGCGGAGCTCGAACGTGCCGCGATCTGGCAGGGTCTGGACCGGATCGAGGTGGATACCGGCCCGGGCACCGGAGCTCTCTCCTCGGAGCTGGCCGCCGTGTGCGCGCGGCGAGGAGTCGACGTCGGCCCGGTTCCTCGCCCCTCCCGGAAGTCGCCGGGGACGTGAAGATGCGCGCAGGGAGTCACCTCTCCAGGCGGTGACCCTTACGATGGGTCAGGCATCAGCTGTCCGCGAGGACGAATCCAAAGAACTTCGGGAGCACGAGTGGTCAACCTCTTCGACAAGATCCTGCGCGCCGGCGAAGGCCGCGAGCTGCGTCGGCTCGAGTCCATCGCCAAGAAGGTAGCGGCGGTTGAGGACGTCTTCACCGACCTCAGCGACGACGAGCTGCGCGAGGAGACCGACCGTTTCAAGGAACGGCTGGAGGACGGCGAGACCCTCGACGACGTGATGATCGAGGCCTTCGCCGCGGTGCGCGAGGCCGCACAACGCACGCTCGGTCAGCGCCCCTACGACGTGCAGATCATGGGCGGCGCCGCCCTGCATCGAGGCCGTATCGCCGAGATGAAGACGGGTGAGGGCAAGACCCTGGTCGCCACCCTGCCCGCGTACCTCAACGCGCTCTCCGGCAAGGGTGTCCACGTGGTCACCGTCAACGACTACCTCGCCGGCTACCAGAGCGACATCATGGGCCGCGTGTTCCGCAGCCTCGGCCTGACCACCGGCGTCATCAAGTCGGGGACGACCCCGGCTGAGCGCCGCGAGCAGTACGCCGCGGACATCACCTACGGCACGAACAACGAGTTCGGCTTCGACTACCTGCGCGACAACATGTCCCTCTCGCCCGAGGACCGGGTGCAGCGCGGCCACAACTTCGTGATCGTCGACGAGGTCGACTCGATCCTCATCGACGAGGCCCGGACGCCGCTGATCATCTCCGGCCCCGGCTCCGGTGATGCCAACAAGTGGTTCAGCGAGTTCGCCAAGGTCGTGAAGCTGCTGCGTCGTGACCGCGACTACGAGGTCGACGAGAAGAAGCGCACCGTGGGTGTGCTCGAGTCCGGGATCGACACGGTCGAGGACCACCTGGGCATCGACAACCTCTACGAGTCCCTGAACACCCCGCTGATCGGCTTCCTCAACAACGCCATCAAGGCGAAGGAGCTCTTCAAGCGCGACAAGGACTACGTGATCATCAACGGCGAGGTCATGATCGTCGATGAGCACACCGGTCGCATCCTCGCCGGGCGCCGCTACAACGAGGGCATGCACCAGGCCATCGAGGCCAAGGAGGGCGTGAAGATCAAGGCGGAGAACCAGACCCTCGCCACGATCACCCTCCAGAACTACTTCAAGCTCTACGAGAAGCTGTCGGGCATGACCGGCACGGCCGAGACCGAGGCCGCCGAGTTCATGAACACCTACAAGCTCGGGGTGGTGCCGATCCCCACGCACCGCGAGATGCAGCGCGACGACGAGCCGGATCGGATCTACCGCACCGAGAAGGCGAAGTTCGAGGCGGTCGTCGAGGACATCGTCGAGCGTCACGATCGCGGCCAGCCCGTCCTGGTGGGCACCACCAGCGTGGAGAAGTCGGAGTACCTCGCCAAGCTCCTCAGCGCGCAGGGTGTGAAGCACGAGGTGCTCAACGCCAAGAACCACGCCGGTGAGGCCGCGATCATCGCGATGGCCGGCGCCAAGGGCGCAGTCACCGTGGCCACGAACATGGCAGGGCGAGGCACGGACATCATGCTCGGCGGCAACGTCGAGTTCATGGCGCACGCTGCGCTCGAGGAGCGGGGCCTGGACGCCGAGGAGGACCCCGAGGCCTACGAGGCCGCGTGGGACGAGCAGCTGGCCAAGGCCAAGCAGGCCGTCGCCGAGCAGCACGACGAGGTCGTGGAGCTCGGCGGTCTCTACGTGCTCGGCACCGAGCGTCACGAGTCCCGTCGCATCGACAATCAGCTGCGAGGCCGTTCCGGCCGACAGGGCGACCCGGGCGAGTCCCGTTTCTACCTTTCCCTGCAGGACGACCTGATGCGTCTGTTCAACTCGGGCGCGGCGGAGTCGCTGCTGGCCCGCGGCGGGGTCGATGAATCGGTGCCGCTGACCGGTCGGATGGTCTCCGGAGCCATCCAGCGTGCGCAGAACTCGATCGAGTCCCGTAACGCCGAGATCCGCAAGAACGTGCTGAAGTACGACGACGTTCTCACCAAGCAGCGCAAGAAGCTCTACGAGGAGCGCGGGCGGATCCTGGAGGGCGAGGAGCTCGACGAGCACGTCGAGCGCTTCATCGACGAGGTCATCGGCGGCACCGTCGAGTCGCACACCAAGGGCAAGAACCCCGAGGACTTCGACCTCGAGGAGCTGTGGGGTGCGCTGCGCCCCGCGTACCCGGTCTCGATCACTGCCGATGAGCTCATCGCCGAGGTCGGCGGCAAGGAGAACCTCGGCGCGGATCTGCTCAAGGAGGAGATCCTGGGTGATGCGCGAGTTGCGTACGAGTCGCGCGTCGAGGAGCTCGGTGAGGACGGACTGCGCCAGCTGCAGCGCCGTGTCCTGCTCTCGGTCATGGATCGCCGGTGGCGTGAGCACCTCTATGAGATGGACTATCTCAAGGAGGGCATCGGCCTGCGGGCGATGGCCCAGCGCGACCCGCTCATCGAGTACGAGCGTGAGGGTCACCTGATGTTCAACGACATGATCGCGGGCATCAAGGAGGATGTGGTCGGCTACATCTTCAACCTCGAGGTCCAGGTGCAGAAGGCCGAGCCCGTCGTGCCCAAGGCCGTCAGCGATCTGCTGCAGGCCGGCGCGGGGAAGTCCGGCGCGGGGAAGAACAAGCTCGCCACCGCTCTCGCCCAGGCCACCTCCGGCGAGGGGACCTCGCAGTCTGCAACGGCAGGCTCGGAGTCGAAGACCGCGGCGAAGAGCCCGGCGGACGACGCGTCGGACACCTCGGCGACGACCTCGGCAACACCCTCGACGGACGCCGAACCCTCGACAGACGCCGAGGAGGTGGCGAAGGGCTCCGCGGGGGACTCCGTCACGGACTCCGAGGAAGGCTCGTCCTCGGACCAGCTCGAGGACGAGAGGAACGTGGTGCTGACCGCCAAGGGCCTCGATGATGGCCCGAATTCGCGGCAGCTGCGCTACTCCTCCGCCGAGGGCAACGGAGTCCAGGACGATTCGACGCTCTCCCGTGCCCAGCGCCGCCGTCGTGCGAAGCAGAACGCCCGTGTCGACTCCGCTGCTGCGGACAAGACCTCCGACAAGCCCGAGGGTGCGCCGGTGGCGGAGAACCGCGGCCCTCGGCGGGGCAGGCGACGCAAGGGCTGAGACGATGATCTGAGGGGTGAGGCGGCTCGACCGCCGAGATCCTGACGTCGAAGGGCCGATCCGGCTCCTGCCGCGATGAGCGTGCAGGACACGGATCGGCCCTTCGCCGTGCCCGGGAGAGGCACAGGCGGCGGCGTGGGAGGAGGGGAAGGAGAGGCGAGTGGGGACCCCGGTGCGGCACGGTGCCCCACGGCGCGCTGTGGGGTCAGCCCATCTCGAGGACGGTGACCCGCCACCCCGAATGCCGCAGCTCCCATCGCATCGCGAGGAACCGCGCCCGCTCCGGCTCGCGCAGCACGCAGCTCGCTTCGACGGTGTGGTCGTTCACGATGCACGTGCGCACTCCGCTGACCTCGAGCCGCTTCGGCGGCGCGTAGCCGGTGGCGGCCCGGAGCCGACGTGTCAGCGCTGCCCGCCGGGACAGCAGCTTCTCCACCTCGGGTGTCACGATTCGGGTCAGGGCGTTCTCCGGACGCATGTCGCGCACGATCTCCACGGCCCGACGGGCTACTGGTTCGACCATCCGCTCGACCACTCGGGGATCACTCAGATCGAGCCGTTCCGAGGTGTCGGGGGTTGCGTTCGGGTGCTGGTCGGTCGTGGTCATCACTGCTCCTGGGAGGAAAGGGGTGTGGGCACGAGAAGCTCCTGCCCGGGTTCGAGAAGATCTGGGTCCGTGCCGATCACGTCGCGGTTGACGTCGTGGAGGAGGGGCCACGCTGCGGCGATCTCGGACGGTGTGTCCGCGGCGGGGCCGAGAAGCTCGTCCGTGATGCTCCAGAGAGAGTCTCCGGACTTCACCACCACGGTGCTCGAGGCCGGCGAGGGCTGTGCGGAATCAGGTCGGGATTCCTGCCCGGGGGAGGAGGGCCGCGCGGGCGCCCCAGTGGCGGCGTCGGTCGAGGGCGAGGGTCGGTCATCGCCGGTGCCCCTGGTGCCGTCGGTATCCGCGGTATCCGCGGTATCCGCGGTATCCGCTGTGTCCGTGGTGCTCTCCGTGTCCGTGGTGCTCTCGGTGCTCTGGTCCTGACCCGAATGGTCGGGTTCCGGGGGCATGCCGGGCTCATCGAGGTCGCGGGCGTCGGTGCCCTGCGAAGTCTCGGGCTCTGGATCAAGGTCGTCCCCCGTGGGGGCTGCAGACTCCTTGGGTCGGGAGGGTGCTGGGCCCTCTGAGTCGGCGCCGTCCGAGTCAGAGGGCGCCGCGCCCTGCTCCTCACCCCAGCCCAGAGCAGGCAGTGGATCCGGCTCCGTCCCCTGGTCGCCCGGTGCCGGTGTCGACGCAGGATCACCGAGCTCGGCAACGGGTTTGGCAGCGGGATCGGTATCGGGCTCCATGTCAGGATCGGAGAGGTCCGACGGGGTGAGTTCGGAGGACACAGCCACGGAGGTCGAGACCCCCGCACCGTCGTCGGGGGAGTGATCCGCTGCGGTGGCGGGGGCCAGGGCGAGCCCGGTCGCCGTCGCGGCAAGCGCCGTGCTGAAAACGACGCGCCGCGCGACCTGAGGTGCGAGGGCTCGCAGCGCGATGAACAGCGCGGCTCCGAGGCGACTGGCCGGACCTGCGGCCATCACCACTGCAGCAAGCCCCCAGATCACTGTCAGGTACACGCAGAACAGGACGCCGAGACCCGCGATGCCGACGAGCACCCAGGCGATCAGCGCATCGTCGCCGAGCACTCCGGCCGAGGACGGACGCAGCGCGTGCGCAGCGCCCCCCATCGCCAAGGCGGCCGCCCCGGAGAGCAGCGCACCAGCCAGAGCAGTCGCGGGCCGTGCCGGCAAGGGTGCGTCGTCCCCCATGGGTTCCTCCTGGTGAGGCACTCCCGCTGCTGCAGATCATGTCGTTTGATGCAGTTTGGTGTGCTTAGTTCGTCGTGGCGCCAAAGTAGTGTGTCCTGAGGCACAGTGCAAGGCTCGCTGGTCATCGTGTGGATGGCACGGGTCTGGGGAGGAAGGGTCTGTGCAGGTGCCCTCTGACCGGTATGCGCGCGTACGTCCGCTTGAAGGCGGCTGCTCCCGTTCGCAGGCGGCTGCTCCCGTTTGCAGGCAGCTGCTCCTGTTCGCAGGCAGCTGGCCGACGATGCCTGAGTGCACGAGACTTCCCATGGACCACCGGCAGCAGGCTTGGGCGGTCTAGGGTGTCGGCATGCGATTCGAGCGGATCTTCGACGACCTCGAAGGTCGTTTCGCCCATCAGGAGAGGGAGGAGATGCGCGCGGTCTCCGAGGACCTGGCGCGAGCTGAACGTGCACAGCTCTCGCTCGCGGATCGCCTGCGTGGCGCAGGCGCTCACGCGCTCACGCTCCATCTGGGCATCGTCCTGCGACTCGAGGGGACGGTCGACGAGGTCGGGGAGGGGTGGCTCGCGCTGCGCGAGGAAGGGGCCCGTCAGCGAGCCATCGTTCCCCTGTCGGCGATCGCCCTCGTCCAGGGGCTGCCCGCCCGGGCGCGGCCGGCGGAGGAGTCCTTGAGGTCGCCCCTCGGGCTGGGATCCGTGCTCCGCGAGATCGCCAGGGATCGCAGCGTGGTGCGGCTGGAGACCCTGGCGGGCGGTATCACCGGCCGTATCGCGGCGGTCGGAGCGGATGCGATGGACGTGCAGTCCCTGCCCACCGGTGAACGAGGAACGGTCCCCGGTTCATCACGCGTCACCGTGGCAACCGCATCAGTGCTGGCAATCACTGTGCGCTGAACAGGCCTGCGGCGGTGCGATGGCGGGTGTCGCCGCTGAGCCTCGACGACGACGGCGGCAGCAGAGGCCGCGGCAGTGGTCGTGCGTCGACCTGTCCCGGCGGTTTGCAACTCGCCGAGGTGGGGTCAGTGCTTCTCGTCGTGCTTCTGGCGTTCGAGCTCACGCTCAGTGGCGAGGATCGACGCGGTCGCGGCATAGCTGCGCTCGATGTAGGACTCGATCTCCGTGACCTCGACCCGCCACTGACCGCGTCCGCCGACCTTGATGGCGCGCAGTTCCCCGGAACGGACCAGGGCGTATGCCTGCGATGCGGAGATGGAGAGCATCTCGGCGACATCGGACAACGGGACGAATCGCGGCGCCATCGACGTACCTTCCGGTCGGGGAGGAAACCTTCTGACACGGATGTTCTCATACCCTTCCGTGCCCAGCTGGGGGCGCGATGTGGACAGCCCGGTCTCCTCGGCATCTTCCCCCAAGTTTTCCACAATTGTCCCAGTGTGCGCCCCTCACGGCCCCGCGTCCCGTAGCCTCTGGCAGAACTCGGTCACGGGGATCGGGCAGGGATCTGGAGGACGACGTGGCGGGTGCTGCACCGGTGATGAGACTGCGCCGACCGCGGTGGAAGGATCCTCGACTGATCGTGGGCATCGTGCTCGTCGTGGCGAGCGTCCTGATGGGGGCGCTCCTGGTCTCGCGCCTGGCTGAGACCACGTCGGTCCTGGTGGCGCGCTCGCCGATCGTCCCCGGCGACGTGATCGGCCCGGACAATCTCGCAACGGTCGAGATGCGGCTGGGGGAGCAGGACGGCCTCTATGTCGGGAGCGTCGACGCGATCCCGTCAGGAGCCGTTGCCACTCGAACCGTCCAGGCGGGGGAGCTGATCCCGCTCTCGGCCGTCGGTCAGTCCGGTGATGTCCCCTTGCGGCCGATCGTGATTCCCGTGGACGCGACCGTCGCCGAATCCGTGGCTCCCGGTGCGACGGTCGAGCTCTGGCACACCAGCCCGAAGGCGGACGACGGCACCAGCGCGGATGCCGAGCTGCTGGTGTCCGCGGGCATCGTCCGGAACATCGACGAAGGCAGCTCGTTGGGAATGCGCTCGATGGCTGTCGAGGTGCTGGTCCCCCAGGGGGACCTGCCTGCGGTGCTGAAGGTCCTCTCCCGTGATGAGCGCCTGGACGTGATCGGTGTGCCCGGAGCGCACGGGGTCGCCCCGTGATCGATGTCGTCCTGTGCGCCTCCGGGAGCGACGAGGTGCGCATCGTCCATGATCTGGCGCAGGAGAAGAGCCGTGCGGCCCGAGTGGTGCGTCGATGCGCGGATCTTGCCGAGACGATGGCGGTGGTGGCCGCTGGGATCGGGGACGTCGTCCTGATCGATGTCTCGGTCCGTGGTCTGGGGCGAGATTCTCTGGCGACGCTGATGCGTGGGGCGGCCGTGGTGGGGCTGCGCTCCGAGGAAGCCCCGGAGCAGACGTCCCTGGGTCTGCGTCACCTGCTCCCGTCGTCCGCGCCGATCGGCGAGATCATCGCGATGCTCGATGCTGCGGCCGCGCCCCAGGGGCGCGAGGAGACCTGGGTGCAGGAGCCCGTGATCGACGAGGCGGAGGAAGCAGGCCGTCTCGTCGTCATCTGGGGGCCAGGAGGAGCACCCGGGCGTTCGACCATCGCGGTGAATCTTGCGGCCGAGGCCGCGCTCGCCGGAGAGCAGACAGTCCTCGTGGACGCCGATACCTATGGTCCTGCGCAGAGCCAGATGCTCGGGGTGCTGGATGAGACCCCCGGGCTGGTGGCCGCCTGTCGGGCGCATGACCGGGACACGCTCGATGCAGAATCGCTCGAGGCCCTCCTCCCGAGTGCTCAGCCACGGCTTCGGCTGCTCAGCGGGATCGGCGTCCCCGCCCGCTGGTCAGAGGTGCGACGCACCTCGATGGATGGCCTCTGGCAGGCCCTGGCGCGTCGTGGCGACCTCGTCATCGCCGATGTCGGACCGGTGCTGGAGGAGGACGAGGAGCTCAGCTACGACACCGCGGCTCCGCAGCGCAATGCCGCCACGATCAGCGCTCTCGAGAGCGCCGACGCCGTGATCGCTGTGGTCGCCGCCGATCCGGTCAGCATCACCCGCCTCCTGCGGGACCACTCCCGGCTCGACGAGCTCGGTGTCGAGGAGCTCCATGTGATCGTCAACAGGGTCGGGTCGCCCATCCCCGGGGATCGGGTGCGGGAACTGATCACCTCCCGGATGAAGGTGGCCTCGGTGCACCTGCTGCCGGATGACCCCATCGCCTGTCGGACCGCGGCATGGGACGGCGCTCTGCTCTCGGAGTCCGCGTCCCGCTCCGCCCTGCGAAAGGCTCTGCGCGACATTGCCGCCTCCGACGTGGTCCTCGGAGCGAGGGAGACCGTCCCGGACGCAGCGGACGTCGCCTCCGGTTCCTGAGGACGCCGAGGTGGGACGGGTGCCGAAGTGAGAAGATGGTGGCCATGAGGATCTACCTGCCAATGAGCGCCGAGGACCGGACCATCCTGGAGAACTCCCCTTCAGGCCTCGAGCTGCACGCGGGGCGAGCAGCCTGGGGCGTCACCGGGCCCGCGAGCGCGGACAACCCGGATCACGACGACGAGGATCTCGAGTACGAAGCCATGCAGGACGCCATGCACGTCGCCCTGCTCTCCGCCGATGCGACGTCTCGAGCTCTCGTGATCGCCGTCGATGTCCCTGAGGGGTCGGTGGCCGCTGCTGAGGAGAGAGGAGGTGCATTCGGTGTCGAGCTGCGCGAGACGGCGCGGGCGCGTATCGCCAGCTTCCATGTGAGCGAGCTCGATGCCGCTGCCGCACAGCAGGATGACACCGATCCTGCCCTGCTCTGGTTCGACGCCTCCGAGGTCACCGACGCGTTCGCATATCTCGACGGCGCCGCCGAGAGCGAGCCGACCCCGCCGGCCACGTCGGCCTGAGACCGGGAGAGAGCGCTCTGCGACGATCCGGCGCACGCGGCCCGCACGCGGCCCCAAACGTAGGTCGGAAACGGGCTGAGCGCGGCGCCCGACAGGAGGCGTGCCCGGATCAGCCCTCGGCGCGATCCTTGTACGTCGTCGCGGACTTCTCCTCGGCGCGCAGCACCTTGGAGACATAGGGGAGAGCCGCCTTCTCGAGCTTGGAGCCGAGCAGCGGGATCTTGGCCACGAGATCGCCGTCGATATCTACGCGGCTGGTCAGCTGCCCGGTCGGAGCGAGTCGCAGCGAAGCCTTCATCCCTGCAGGGGTGCCGACCACCTCGAGCTTCATGGTGCCCGTGCGGCTGCCGTCGGGCTCCGGCGCGGACCAGGACTGCTCCTCACGGATCGTCACCGAGGACCCGACGAACGGACGCACGATGTCCGGAACTCTGTCCGTCGGCATCTCGAGCTCGGTGCGCACCGAGAAGGCCCCGGCGGGGTCACCCTCGACCGAGGCGACGGCGCTCTTCGCTCCGAGCGTCTCCTGACGGATCGCGGTGTACTCCTCGTCGGCGTACATCGTCGCAGCAGTGCGCGCGGACAGCGGCAGGTTCAACGTCTCGCGAAGCTTCATTCCTCGTCCTCCCCGGGGGATCGGTCCATCCCAGCCTATGTCAGGAGCGCCGGTGGGCACGACGTGCCCGTCCTCCGTTCTGACTACTATCCTGATCCCATGCCGAGCCTGTCCAAGTTCCTCTCCGACAACCGTGGACTCTCCGAGAAGGAGGCCGACTGGTTGCAGCATCTCGTCGGGGACTGGAACCTGGTCTCCGATCTGCTCCGCTCCGACCTTGTGCTCTGGATCCAGGGCGAGGAGGGGGCCCACGCCGTGGCCCATTGCCGGCCTGCGACCGGATCGACCGTGTACTACGAGGACCCCGTGGGAATCGTGCTCACGGACGCGGAGGGCTCCTCGATCCCCTCCCTCCTCGCCGGTGCCGAGCCCACCCGGGAGCCCGAGCCCATCGAACGCGAAGGCCGTGAGGCCACCGGCCTGCTGGTGCCGGTCCGCAAGGAGGGGCGGACGCTGGCGGTCCTCGCTGCGGAGAGCCCGATCAGCGATGGGTCCCGCTCGGCGAACGAGGTGCACCAGCATGAGCTCGGCCGCCGCCTGCTGCGGATGCTCGAATCCGGGGCGTTCCCCATCGAGGGGGCCCCGATCCCGCCCCGACGAGGTGCGCCGCGCGTCGGCGACGGCGTCGTGCAGCTGGACGCCAACGGCGTGGTCCGCTGGGCGTCTCCCAATGCGCTCTCCGCCTTCCACCGTTTCGGCATCGACGGCGCGATGGAGGGGATCACCCTTGCCGAGCTGTCCACGGACGTGCTGCAGTCCAGATCACCGGTGGACGAGTCGCTGCCGCTGGTGCTGATGGGGCGCGCCGCCTGGCGTTCGGACATGCAGGCTCGAGGAGGGACGCTGTCGCTGCGCGCCGTCCCTCTCACCGAGCGCGGTCAGCGCACCGGCGCCGTGATCCTCGTGCGCGACGTGACGGAGCTGCGCCGTCGTGAACGGGAGCTGATCACCAAGGACGTGACCATCCGCGAGGTCCATCATCGGGTGAAGAACAACCTGCAGACGGTCGCCGCCCTGCTGCGCATGCAGTCCCGTCGGATGAAGTCCGACGAGGCGCGCGAGGCGCTCAGCGAAGCGATGCGCCGGGTCTCGACCATCGCCCTGGTGCACGAGTCCCTGCTGCAGGGATCGGAGGAGGCGGTCCACTTCGACGAGGTGATCGACCGCTGCCTGCGGCTCGCCGTCGATGCCGCCAGTGCCACGGTGCACAGGGCGGGAGCTCCCCGACTCACGGAGACCCAGGTAGAGGTACACACCGAGAAGATCGGACGGGTCGGGTCGATCCGTGCGGAGGAGGCGACGCCGTTGGCCCTGGTGGTCACGGAGCTGGCCACGAATGCCGTCGAACACGGTCTCTCGGAGACCGGCGGAACGCTCACGGTGCGCAGTGAGCGCGTGGGGTCCCATCTCGTGATCAACATCGAGGACGACGGTGATGGGATGGGATCGGCCAAGCCCACGGGGCTCGGCACGAACATCGCGATCACCCTCGTGCAGGGTCAGCTGGGTGGGACGTTGACCTGGCAGGACCGCCCGGGGGGAGGGACGTGCGCAGTCGTCGACGTGTACCTGGACCCGCTCAGCCTCTGAACGGGCCCGCCACGGAGAGGGCCCTCGTCGGGGCTCCCACCGGAATGTCCTGCGGCGCCGGGACCGGTGAGGCCGCGCCGCAGGACGAAGTAGTCAGCTCGCGCGGCGGGCGCGGGCGTTACGGCGCTTGAGGGAGCGGCGCTCGTCCTCGGACAGGCCTCCCCAGACGCCGGAGTCCTGACCGGACTCGAGAGCGAACTTCAGACAGGCGGTCATGACGTCGCACCGCTGGCAGACCGCCTTCGCCTCCTGGATCTGGGTGATCGCCGGGCCGGTGTTCCCAATCGGGAAGAACAGCTCGGGGTCATGGTTGAGGCACTCGGCACGGTGGCGCCAGTCCATCGTCACTCTCTCTTTCCAGAACGCCACGCCTCACCCCTCGGGGCGCGACGCGGCGAGGGTCGCTCCGGGTGGGGCGTTCTCGGGTCTCCGGCTCTGGGATGCGGCTCCGTGTGCGGCAGTTGCTGCTGCGGAGCGCGGCGTCGTGGACGAGCCGACTTCCATTCTCTGGGGCGGTCGCGGACTCGACAAGGGCTTGCGTCCCCGACCTGGGTGGCACTTCCCACACGGGTGAGCGGGAGCGTGATGCCCCGCACTCAGGCGTTGCGAAAGCGCTCGTGGAGTGCTTCGGGTGTGCGTCGCGCGTGCCTCGAGGCCCGGTTCCGAGGGCCAGCCCGGATACAGTTCGTCCATGCCCATCGATTCCCAGACCCCTGGATCCGACGCGTCCCGACGCGTCGATGAGCGTCCGGCCGACGCCGACGATCCCAGCCCGCGCACCCGGCCGACGGTCGCCGCGCTGCTCGGCGTCGAAGCCCTCATGCTGGCTGCTGCTGCCACCTACTGCTTCCTGATCGTCCCGGCAGGGGAGATCCCCACCAAGCTCCTGACCGGCTTGGGCATCTTCCTGCTCGTCTTCGCTCTGGGAGCTGCCCTGGCGGCGCGGTCGATCCTGGTGAAGGGCCGTTTCGGTCTGGGATACGGGATCACGTGGCAGCTGTTCCAGGCGCTCGTGGGTGTGAACATGCTGCGCGGGTCGCTGTACTGGCAGGGCGGGCTCGCGCTCGTCCTCGCCGTCGTCCTGTTCCTGCTCCTCCTGCGCCTGGTGCGCTCCACGCCGCTGCCCGAGAGCGTGCGCCGGAGCTGATCGTCTCGAGCGTGCCGCGGTCGCGACGACGCGGCGGCCTCCTACCAGGCAGAAGGCCCTGCTCCGGATCTCTCCGGGACAGGGCCTTCTGTCTGCGCACTGCGGGTCTGATCCGCTCTGAGGGCTCCGGTGTCCCGGGCGCAGTTCCCGCTGTGCGGGACGGAGGGTCAGCTCGTCATTCGTTCGCCGCCAGCGCCGCGGCCGGAGCCGTCCGGGCTGCGGTGCGTCCCGGCAGCACGGAGGCCACCCCTCCCGCGAGAACGGCCAGCAGCAGCACCAGACCCACCTGCATCCACGGGATCGTGATCGAGACCGGGTAGGTCGAGCCCAGCAGCGCCTCGATGCCGAGCACCCCGTAGGCGCTGCCGAGGACGATGCCGAGCACCGCTCCGACCAGCGCGAGCAGCATGCCCTCCCAGCCGAGCATCGCCCGCATCTGACCGCGGGTGGTGCCCAGCGCCCGCAGGAGGGCGTTCTCCCCGGTGCGTTCGATGACGCCGAGGCTCAGCGTGTTGGCGACGCCCACCAGGGCGACCAGCACCGCGACGGCGAGCAGGCCGATGGTGATGCCGAGCAGGATCGTGAGGATCTGCGCGTAGGCCTCCCGCTCCGTCCCGCCGAAGTCCGCGGACGCCTCCGAATAGCCCTGGCTGCTGATCTGCTCGTTCACGGCGTCGATGAGGTCCAGCGACGCCACGCCCTCGCGGGCCGGCGTGCCCGGGTCCGCGAAGTCGGCGAGCACCACCGGAGAGGTCTTGTCCCCGCGCAGCTGCTCGAGGGTCGCGGGCGACACGAGGGACATCTGCAGGTTCGCGTCGATCTGCACCCTCAGCTCGTGCGGGGAACCGTCGGCGCCGTCGACGGACAGCATCTGGCCGTCGGTGACGCCGAAGCGCTCGGCTCGATCCTGGCCCAGGAGCACCACACCGTCGACGAGCTCGTCGGCCATCTCCGGTCGGTGAGAGACCTCGCGCACGGACTCGGGGGTGGCGCTGTAGAGGGTCATCGGCTCCGTGGCCCCGACCTCGATGTCGCCGCGAGCGGAGGCGACGGCGGTGTCCATGCCCCGGATCGCCTGGATCTGCTCGGCGGCGTCCTCCGGCATCTCCGCCGCGGAGACCACCACGTCGATCGGGCGGCGGGAATCCAGCTCCGAGGTGAGCGTCTCCTCGGCAGTCCGCGCTCCGACGGCCATCATGGTCATCAAGGTGGTGCCGATCAGCAGGGCCGCGATCGTGGCGGCGCTGCGTCGCGGGCTGCGGGCCACGTTCGCGCTCGCGATCCTCGCCGGGAGGCCGCCGATCCGGCCGATGATCCGGCCGACGAGAGCCGACAGCGGGCGGGTGACGATGACCAGCGTGGCCAGGACGCCCGTGAAGCTGATGACGCCCCCGGCCAGTGCGAGGAGGATGCCGAGCGAGGCGATCTGGTTCACGGCGAGGACGGTGCCCGCCGCCATGATGACGATGCCGGCCGCCACCGCGACGAGGCCCAGCACGCCCTGGACTCCCAGCCCACGACGCTGCGCGGGCGGAGCCGGGCGCAGCGCCTGCAACGGTGCCACACGGGTGGCGGAGCGCATCGGTGCGAGGCTCGCCGCGACCGTGATCACCACGCCGGCGAGCACCGGGAGCGCGACGGACCAGACGCTGAGCGGGACCAGCATGACGCCGTCCAACCAGCCGAGCCCTGCGGCGGCGGCGAGCGCGACCTGCGTCAGGACGTGCCCGCCGAGCATGCCGAGGAGCGCACCGATCACCCCGACGGTCAGGGACTCGCGCAGCACCACGCCGCGCACCTGTGATCGGGTCGCCCCGAGGGTGCGCAGCAGCGCAAGGCTGCGGGTGCGCTGGGCGACGGTCACGGCGAAGGTGTTCGCGATGACGACGGCGCTGGTGAACAGGGCGATCACCACGAACACGGCGAGCATCATCGCGAGGGCCCCGAAGCCCCGCATGAGCTCCCCGGCAGCCTCGTCCTCGGCCTCGCCGACAGTCTGGACCGTGAGGTCGTCAGTGGCGGCGTCCGCGGCGACGGCGGCGGGGTCGGCACCCTCGGGGACGCTGGCGAGCCAACGGTCCGTGAGGGTCCCGGCCGTCGGCCCGAGCAGCGCCTCGGCGTTCGCCTCGGAGACCAGGACCCGGGGCGTGCTCCCGAAGACGGCACCCTCGGGGGCCGGGGCGATGCCGACGACCGTGAAGGTGAGTTCGTCGCCGCTGGCCGAATGATCGGCGGGCAGCACGACGGTGTCGCCGAGCGAGACCTCGAGCTCGTCGGCGGCGGTGGCATCGAGCACCACCTCGGAGGCGGACGTGGGAACCGTCCCCTCGGAGAGACCGTCCTGTCCCGAAGAACCCGGCGGAAGCATGGATGCTGAGAGGAAGACGCTGGATCCGGTGGCGGAGTCGAGCTGGACGTAGTCCATCAGCTGGGGCCACACGGCTTCGGCGCCGTCGATCGTGGGCGGGTCGAGCGGGGCCTGCGAGGACCACTGTTCGTCGGCCAGGGGACTCTCGATCGCGAGATCGGCTCCCTCGTACTGCTGGGAGGCCTGGGATCGCAGGGACGCCTGCATGAGGTTCCCGGCCAGCACCATGACGGCGACGAAGGCGCAGGACAGGGCGATGGTGACGACGGCGGCGAGGTGCCGCCGCAGCGGGGTGAGCTTCACGGGGGAGCGGCGGGCCATCAGCGCTGCCCCCGCAGGTCCTCGTCGCTGGCGATGCGACCGTCGGCGAGCGTGATGATCCTGTCAGCACGCTCCGCGGCCTCCCTCTCATGGGTGACCATGACGACCGTCTGGCCGAACTCGTCCACCGACAGACGCAGGAAGTTCAGGACCTCCTCGGTGGTGCGCGAGTCGAGGTTCCCGGTCGGCTCGTCGGCGAAGACCACGGCCGGGGAGGTGACCAGTGCGCGGGCGATTGCGACGCGCTGCACCTGCCCGCCGGAGAGCTGCGAGGGGAGATGGGAGAGACGATCGCCGATCCCGAACGCCGAGGTGATGGTGTCCAGCCAGGCACGGTCCACCCGTGCTCCGGCGAGCTCGAGCGGCAGCAGGATGTTCTGCTCGGCGCTGAGCATCGGCAGCAGGTTGAAGGACTGGAACACGAAGCCGATCCGTTCGCGTCGGAGCTTCGTGAGGGCGTCGTCGCCCAGTGTGGTGATCTCGGTCCCGTCGATGCTGATGGATCCGCCATCGACGACATCGAGCCCTGCCAGCGTGTGCAGGAGCGTCGACTTGCCCGAGCCGGAGGGGCCCATGATCGCGGTGAACGCGCCCCGGGCGACATCGAGGTCGACCGTGTCCAGCGCGGTGACGATGCCGGCGCCGGTGCCGTAGGTGCGGGTGACCCCGCGGGCGATGATGGCCGGTGCGGCGGTGGACGCGCCGGTGGGGTCACCGGGGGAGGGCTGAGAGGCGAGGGACTGGGCAGTCATCGGGATCCTTCACGACGGGGTAGGCGGTCATCGACCATGCTCGTGCACCGATCTGCACCGCGTCGTCAGTCCGTGGTCCCGTGCAGGGGGACGATGTCCGACCTCAGGACGCCGTCGTGTCATACCCGGGCATGACGCGCGGGGGCAGATCCCGATGCTGCCTTGCGGCTGGCGGGGTGGGACTCCCCGGAGCGCGTGGCCGGCCCGGCCCTCTGCTCGGCCCGAGGCGCTCAGCACGTTCCGTTCGGCTCGTCCCCGTCCGCAGGTCGGCGCCTGTCCGTGGTCTCAGTCGGCGCCGGGGCTGACCAGACCGGTCTCGAAGGAGACGATCACGGCCTGCACGCGGTCCCGGGCGCCGAGCTTCGAGAGGACGCGGCCCACATGCGTCTTGACGGTCGCCTCGGCCACGAACAGCTCGGCGCCGATCTCCTGGTTGGAGTAGCCACGACCCATGAGCGCGAGGACCTCGCGCTCGCGCTCGGTGAGCACGTCGAGCACCGACGTGTCCTTCTCCTGGGGCTCAGGAGCGGCGATCACCCGGGCGAGCAGACGGCGGGTGGCCGACGGGGCGATCACCGCGTCGCCGCTGTGCACCGTGCGGATCGCGCCGAGCAGGTCCTCGGGCTGCGCATCCTTGAGCAGGAAGCCGCTGGCGCCGGCGCGGATGGCGGAGACCACGTACTCGTCGAGGTCGAACGTGGTCAGCACGATGATCTTCGGGGCGCGACCCTCGGGGGACTGGGCCAGGATCCGTGAGGTGGCCTCGATGCCGTCCATCCGAGGCATGCGGACGTCCATCAGCACCACGTCGACGGTGCGGGCGCGCAGCTCCTCGACGGCCGCCGCACCGTCGGAGGCCTGGGCCACGACCTCCAGGTCGTCCTGGGAGTCGATCACCATCGCGAAGCCGGCCCGCACGAGAGGCTGATCGTCGACGAGGGCGATGCGCAGCGGGCGGTCCAGTGGTGTGGTCATCGGGGAGCTCCTCCGGGGTGGTGGGATGGTTCGGTGTGCTGTGGTGCGGTGCGCCCGGCCGTGTGTGTGACTGTATGTGTCGGGGTGGCCGCCGGCCGGATGGGGTCGACGGACGGTTCGGGCCGGGAGAGCTGGTGTCGGGGTCGGTCCGCGGTCCGCGGCGCCGTGAGAACGCTTCCGTCCAGCGGGATGGTCGCCTGCACCCGGTAGCCGCGTTCCTGGAGGGGCCCGGCCCGGAGGACCCCGCCGAACACGGCCATCCTCTCGCGCATCCCGGTGATCCCATGGCCCTCGCCGTCGGACTCCGGGTCGGTGCCCTGTCCGTCGTCGAAGACATCGATCTCCAGCCTCTGCGGTGTGCGGTGGATCCGGACCCTCGCGGAGGCTCCGCGCCCGGCGTGCTTAAGCACATTGGTCAGGGACTCCTGGATGAGCCGGAACACGGACATCCCGAGGGCTTGAGGGAGGTCCTCGATCCGGCCCTCGATGTCGAGGGACACGTCGAGGCCCGTGGCCCGGACCCGCGCGATCAGGTCCTCGAGCATCTCCGGTCCGGGCTGCGGGCCGAAGCTGGTCTCGTCCTCCTGGCGCAGAACTCCCAGCAGGGAGCGCATGTCGGCGAGCGCCGCCCGCCCGGTCTCCCCGATGGTGGAGAGGACCTCGGCGGCCTTCTCCGGCTTCTGGGCGGCGACGAAGCGGCCGCCGTCCGCCTGCGCGATGATCACGGACAGCGAGTGGGCGACCACATCGTGCATCTCGCGGGCGATGCGCGCACGCTCGTCGGCGACGGCCAGCGCGGTGCGCTGCTCCCTCTCCCGGATGGCCTGCTCCGCCCGGTCACGGGTGAGCGCGAGCTGCCGCACCCGGGCGCGCTGGAGGCTCGCCAGGGCCCAGACCGCGACGATGGTGATGCTGCCGACGAGGATCAAGGTGCTGAACATGATCGCCGCCTCGAGCGGACCGCCGTACTCGTCGCGCACGGCGCCCACGGCCCACGAGGTCGCCTGGACCAGGACGCCGAGGAATCCGGCGCCGACGCCGAGACCGTGCACGAGGCGCGAGCCGTAGGCGACCGCGCAGAACATCGCGTAGAACGTGAGAGCATCGCCCATCACGACCGGGATGCCGACGAGGACATGGAGCAGCGCCAGGCCGCCGATGACCAGGACCCCGAGGGCAGGACGTGTCCGGCACACGGCGCCGGTCAGGATCATCGGTACGGAGAAGACCGTCCACCAGCCGAACGATCCTGTCCAGAAGCCCGAGACGAGAATCAGGAAGGCGGCGGCGCCGAAGGCGATCAGGTCGACGGTGCCGGGGTTCTCGATGATCCAGCGGAAGGGGTCGGAGCGGCGGACGCGCCCGTCCGGCACGTCGGTCCGCGCATCGGGTCCGTTCGTCATGGGTTCGAGCGTACGGGGACGAGCATGCGTCGCGCGTCAGACCGCAGTCGGACAGTCCGTCGTGGGACGGATCGGGTCAGAGCAGGGTCTGCGGCGGCTCGAGCAGCTCCGGGCCGTCGTTGCCCACCCTGCCGACAGCCGGATCCACCTCGCGCACCTCGAGCGTCGAGTCGTCGAGCAGATGCGCGTCGTCCAGGATCCATTCCTGCGCCGCGTGGCGATCGTCCATGGCGGTGTCCAGCCAGGCATCGATCTCACCGCGGCGCAGCATCACCGGGGTGCGGTCGTGGAGCTCGGCGAGATCACCGGTGGCTTCCCGGGTGATGATCGTGGCGCTGAGCAGGTAGGTGCCGTCCTCCGTGGCGGCGGGCCCTTCGTGCTGCCCGGGACCCTTCCACCAGGAGACCAGGGCCGCCATGTACAGCGGGGTCCCGTCGGCCGGGGCGATGAAGTACGGCTGCTTGCGTGTGCCCTTGTCGTCCCGCACCCACTCGTAGTACCCGTCCATCGGGACGATCGCCCGATACCGCCCGAGGCTCCCGCGGAAGCTCGGCTTCTCCCCGAGGGTCTCCCGTCGGGCGTTGAAGGTGCGTGAGGAGAACGAGGCCTCCTTCGCGAACGGTGGCAGCAGGCCCCACCGGGCGACCCGGAGGGCTCGGACCACCTCGCCGGTCTCCGTGTCCACCGATTCGGTGACCACGTGGATCGGCGCCGTGGGCGGGATGTTCCAGCGGCTGCGCAGATGCGGATCGGTGAGGTCGACAGCGCCCAGGTCGTCGACCAGCGGGTCGATCTCCTGGAAGAAGGCGAAGCGGCCGCACATGTCAGGAGTCCTTGGGCGAGGAGCCGCCGTCGGAGAGTCCGGATGTGGCGGTGCCTGCTGCATCGGAGCCGTCGGCTGCGCCGGATGACACCGCCGGCACGCCGTGGCGAGGAGTGAGGCGGGCGTCCTCACCGGTGTAGGCCTCGGAGTCGCGGTGCAGGTTCTTCAGGCGGATGTCGCGACCTTCGTCGATGATGTCCTCCCGCTTCGACTCCGCCTTCTCCGCGGCCTTGGAGTCCCGCATCGGGAGGTCGAGGGTGTCCTCGGCCGGCTTGCCGGACTCGAGCTCGCGGGCCCTCTCGAACTCGGCGTCGACCTCCGCGCCGAGGATGATCACGATGTTGATGATCCACAGCGCGAACAGCACGGCCATGATGCCGCCGATGGCTCCGTAGCTCGAGTAGCCGGCGACGGTGCCCATGTAGATCGACAGGGCGACCGCGGCGACGGCGATGCCGACGATCGCGAACACTCCGCCGGGGGAGATGAGACGGAACGGCTTGGCGATGTTCGGGGCGCCCCAGTAGAGCAGCGAGATCAGGGCGAAGGCGAGCACCAGGATCACGGGCCACTTCACCCAGGTCCAGATCGGCAGGAACGATCCGGTCAGGAAGCTCAGCGCGCCCTCGGCTCCGATCGAGGACGCGATCGGCCCCAGGATCCCGTCCACGAGCGACTGGTTCAGGAGGATCGAGACCATGATCAGGAGGATGCCGAGGATCATCGCGATCGTCAGGCCGAGCATCGAGAGGGTCAGGCGGATCGGCCCGCGGCCCTCGGGGATCTCGTAGACCTGGTTCGCGACCCGGCCGAACGCCTTGATGTAGCCCGAGGCGGACCAGAGGGCGGTGGCGATACCGATGATCAGCGCGATGGTGCCACCGGTCGCCGAACCCATGAGTGACGTGATGGTCGAGCTGACGGCCTCGCTCGCGCCGAGCTCGGATCCGCTCGCCGCCGAGGAGATGGCCTGGGTGATGAGGTCGGCGATCTGATCCTTGATGGGGGCCAGCAGCAGGGTGGCCAGGGAGAACAGCGCCAGCAGCGTCGGTGCTATCGAGAGCACCATGAAGTAGGTGAGCTTCGCGGCCTGGTCGGTGCCGCCGTCGCGCGTGAACTCGGACAGCACGCGCTTGGCCATGTACTTCAAGGTCGGCCGGCTGAGGCGGGGGGACGACGGATCGGGGGAGTCGGCCATGAGGTGGGCTCCTGGGGTGTGGAGGATCTCGAGGACAGGTGCTGTCATCCTGCCACGAGGCGGGGCTGGGAGAGTTATCCACAATTCCTGACAAGTGCCAGCAAAAGGGCTCCGGTTCGATCTACAGTGACCGACGTGCGTGTGAAGCGTATTCCACGATCGGAAAGGACCGGTCGGTCAGGCCGGGAGGGGACTGGATGGACACCGCCGCCGTCATCGAGGCCGAATCACGGGAGCTGATCCGGCGCCGAGGCCTCGACGCACAGGCGGACCAGCTCGAGCCGCTGATCAGGGAAGTCGTCGCCGACTACGACCGGCGCTCCTCCTCCGGCGAAGTGCCGGTCCTGCACGACGACGATTCGACCGTGGCCGAGGTCGCCGCCCGCATCGGCGGCTTCGGCCCGCTCCAGGAGATGCTGGATGATCCGTCGGTCGAGGAGATCTGGCTGAACTCCCCGAGCCAGGTCTTCTGCGCTCGCAACGGTCGCAGCGAGCTGACCACGATCATCCTGTCGGACACCGAGGTGCGCGGGATCGTCGAACGGATGCTGGTGAGCTCCGGGCGTCGGCTGGACATGAGCACGCCATTCGTGGATTCCCTCCTACCTGACGGCTCGCGCCTGCACGTGGTGATCCCCAGCGTCACCCGGGCCCATTGGGCGATCAACATCCGCAAGTTCGTCGCGAAGGCGTACGACCTCAGAGGGCTCGTCGCCCTCGGGTCGCTCACGATCCAGGCGGCGGACTTCCTCGATGCGGCGATCGACTCGGGGCTCAATGTCGTGGTGAGCGGAGCCACGGCATAGGTTCTCAAGCCAATATATTGGTGTGCAGGCCTCAGCACGTCGAAACCCTGTTTGACCAGCGGGTATGCCTTGAGGCATACGTGGCGAAGCGGTCACGGCGCGACGCAAACTTTGAGAGCGATGCGACGACTCGTACGTCATGCATCCGTAGGCACCCGTGTCCGCCCTAATCTGGCCTCATGTCACCTTTTTGGCAGATCATCACCTCCGCTGGGCTCGGGGCACTCATCACGGCCTTCAGCAGCTTCGCGATTGTCCACATCGGCAACAGGCACGCACGACAGCAGGCCATCGAGGCTCGCGAGCATGACAAGGAAATGCGGGCGCTCGAATATGAGCGGGCTGACGCTCAGGAGCTGGCGGGGATAATCCACGAGCTAGCCGTCGTAACCGAGCGGTGGGCTAATGCACAGCTCGTGACGATTCCACTGGTTGACCAGATGGAAAGAGAGGACCTCATGGAATGGGTTGACACCGATTCAGCACGGGAGTCGCGAGAGATGGCGGTCCGTATCAGTGATCGGCTGATACGAGCTCTGCTACTGACACGTGACCAGACGATGCAGCGGAAGGTCTCCGCGGCATTGAAAGCGCGTGATGCATTGCAGGAGGCTTCTGGCCTCGACGGAAAGTTTGCGGCGCTAGGAGCCTTCAGGTCAGCCGTGAACGATATTGCTGTACACGAGACGAACTCTCGTAAGTGACCCTTAGGCATGGGACGGCCCCCGTTCCCGGTGACGGGATCGGGGGCCGTCAGCTCACTGCTCGACTTCAGCGAGGTACTGCTCCGCGAAATCGGCGCGCTCTGGGCAGTCATACGCCACGACTAGACGCACGAGATCAGGGTGCGTCCCCGACGCCGGGTCATCGTCCCCGTACCGCTTCACCATTACGCTGAACGCTTCCGGTCCCATCGCGGACGGGTCAGTATCTGACTCACACAAACCTTCGGCTATGTACGCCCGGTACTCGGTCACATCGTCCGGTTCGATTCCCGTCAGCCGATCAAGATCGGCTGAGAAGTTCCCGGACGTCTCAATCGCGGGGGTCGGCTCCTCCGCGACAGTGCTTTGCTCCGTCGCGGGTGCCGCTTCCGTAGGCTCCTGCACAGCAGTGTTCGTTTCAGTCGTAGGCGTGGTCTCCGTAGGTTCAACCGGGTCGCTGCTTCCTCCACATCCAGCGAGTACCAACAGGGCCAAAGGGAGCACGATTCGTCGCATTCCCTGATCGTACGATGGACCCCCGACCCCCGACCCCCGACCCCCGACCCCCGACCCCCGACCCCCGGTCCCGGTGACGGGATCGGGGGCCGTCCTGCGCCCGTCAGCGCTTCGTGTCGGTGATGATCCGGTGATACGCGGCGATCATGCCTTCCATGCGACCGAGGACGACGGGGGCCGCGCCCGACTCCAGGGCGTCGGCATAGCCGTCCTCGATGCGCTCCATGTCGGTGGCCCACTGCTCGCGCAGTTCCGCCAGATGCTTGCTCATCGCTGCCCCCCGTGCTCTGCTTCCATGCCGTGGATCAGCATGTCGAGCATCCCGGCCACCTCGGCGGTCCCGTTCTGCTGCCCCGGCTCGAAGAAGCCGCGCATGCGGGCCTCGGTGTTGTCGACCTCGAGCAGCCGCGGGACGGCCTTCACGGGGTCCGTCCTGAGCAGCGGAAACAGCTTGGTGCGGTACATCTGGAACCGCGCCAGCATCAGGTCCCGGGCGTGCTGCGCCTCCGGCAGGACGCCCTTCGCGTTGTCGAGTGCCCGGTGCGCGGTGGACTTCGAGACACCGTGCATGTCGGCGGCCTGCCGGACCGTGGCCCCGGCGGCGAGGGCGTTGATGATGCGGGCGTCCCGCTCCTCGCGCTGCGCTCGTGCCGAGGCCCTCATCGTCCCGCCTCCGTGGGTCCCGCGGCCTGTCCCGCCACCGTGAGGGTCTGGCGCTGGTCGGCCTGCTGCTCTGCCCGCTCGCGCATGCCGTCCTGCGCGGCGAGCTTCTTCGCGTCGGCGAGGGTGCGAGTCTCGTCCGGCGAGGACACCAGCCCGAACGTGCCCCGGTACGCGGTGGGGTCGTGCCGGTAGATCGCGGACTGAACCGCCCCGCCCGGCTCGTCGCCGCCCGCCAGGGCCTCGAGGGCGTCGGCCCATGCCGTGGTGGCCTCCTGGTCGGCGTGAGCCTCGGCGGCCTTCACAGCGTCCTCGTGCCCGAGGTCAGCGAGGCGATCGAACACGGCCCCGCGCAGCTCGGCCTGCACCCCCTCAGGGTCGGACGACGACAGGACCCGCTCGCTGGTCTCTGCGGCGTCCAGGATCGCGGCGAGGCGGGTCTCATCGGCCTGCTGGATCACCTGGAGGATGTTCCTGCCCGCGTCCATCAGGGCGTCGACCTTGGCCCGCTGGTGGGCCAGCACGGCGATGCCGTCCGCCGTGGTGGGGGCCAGGGCGTCCAGGACGGCGTCGCGCGGGTCCGGCCCCTCGGGCCGCTGCGGGATCGCCTGGCGCAGCTTGGCGCGGGCGGCGGCGCGGGCCTCGGCCTGCCGGGTCCGGTTCGCCTCGGGGGTCAGGTCGCGGTCGCGCAGCTGCTCGGCGGCGACCTGGTCGGCGCGGTACTGGAGGAATGCGCCCTGGAACTTGCTGGTGTTGATCATGGTGCGTGTCCTTTCGGGGAATGGTGACTGGTCCTGCTGGTGGCCGGGACCTGGTGGTGGTGCGCGGGGGCGCACCTCGGCGCACTGCGGCGCGCTTCGACGCGCTGCTGGTCTACGGCGGCGAGGGTCCTGGTCGGGGCCGGGGTCGCTGCCCACGGTGGGCAGGTGGTGAGCTGGTGAGGTGCGCCGCGGCGTGCGCACTTCAACGCGCTGGAAACCGGCGCGGATGGAAGGGATCACTGGTCGGCCTCCTGGGGGTCGGTTCGGGTGGCGGGTGACGGAAGTGACGGATTGCCCCAGTGATTCCCTAGAGAAAGATCGTTACGAGAACACTGGGAAGATCCATCACTTCCACCACTCCTGCAGGTCAGAGCACTTCGAGGCGATTTCATGCCTCCATCGCCCCCTGCTCTGCGAGCCGTATTCCGTGCCAGACCTTGCCGCGGTTGCTGGCCTTCCCCTCGATGTAGACGTAGGTCTCGGCCTGGTCGGCGATCAGGGCGTTGAGGCGGCGGCCGATCATGTTCGGGGTGAGCGACTCCTTGCGGTTCGCGAGCTGCCACCTCGTGTACGCCTCGGCGAAGTCGGCCGCCTGGACCCGCGCTCCGGCCTCCAGCACGCACTCCTCGGCGATGAACTGCGCCAGGCTGTCGCTCTGCGCCCGGTAGCCGTCCGTGGTCGCCCTGACCTTCGCCGGGGCGACCAGGCGACCCTCGGCCTGGTACTGCTCCAGCCCGGCCACGGCCCACGCGAGGATCGCCTCGAGGCACGCCTCCAGGTCCTCCGGCAGCCGCGTGTCCTCGCGGCCCTCGAAGGAGACCTCGAACGGCACGACCCGCATGCGCGCCCACACCGCCTGCGCCCGGGGGTCGACCTCGGGCAGGTCGTTCGTGAGCATGAAGAAGCTGTGCGACGGCGCGAAGTTGATGGGGTTCTGGCCCATGTGCTTCGCGTTGATCGTGTCGCCGCCCGTGAGCTGCTTCATCGTGGACTCGGCGAGCTTCGCGCCCCGCTCCAGCTCGCTCATCACGGCCCATCGGGCTCCGCGCAGCTGCATCATCTGGGCGAGCTCTCCGGCGGACTTCCCGCCGTGCCTGGAGGCGACGAGGAGGTCGTTCGATGCGGCGATCGCGTAGTCGCCGAGCGCGTTGGAGAGTGCCTCGGCGAGCACGCCCTTGCCGTTGCGGCCGGTCCCCGTGGCGACCACGAGGACGTGCTCGAGGACCCTGCCGACCAGGCCGACCCCGGCGTAGCGCTGGAGGAAGCCGCGCACCTCGGGGTCGGGCAGGGACGTCATGAGGAAGTCGTCCCACCGGTCGGAGCGCGTGCCGGGCTCGTAGGCGGCGGCGGTGCGCTTGGTGATCAGGTCGGCGGGGTCCGCGGCTCGCAGCTCGAGGGTGCGCAGGTCGAGGGTCCCGTTCGCGCAGTTGAGCAGCCAGGGGTCCACGTCGGTCTCGGCGGCGAACATCTTGCGGGAGGCGAGGTCGAGGACGCCGTTCGATCCGCTGCCGGTCATGCTGGAGCGGACGTCGGCCTGTAGGTCCCGGTCGGTCATCGCCTCCTGCCAGGAGACGTTGAGCATGCGCTCGAGCAGCGCGTGGGTGCGGGCGTCGTGGACGTCTCGCGCCCACCTGGTGCCGTCCCAGTGGTGCCAGCCGGTGCCGTTGACGTACAGGGCGTGGCCCTCGGCGTAGGTCGAGAACCGCTTGGCGATCCGCTGGTGGGACCGGAGGCCGCTGTCGGCCCAGTCGGCGGGCGTCGGCGGGTAGGCGGGCGCGGGGGCGGTGTGCCCGGGGGCCGCGTGCTCGCGGTCGAACCGTGCCGCGACCTCCGCCTCGTACGCGGCGACCTCGGCCTCGAGGGCTGCCTGGTCCTCGTCGGAGAGGTGGCTGCTCATCGTGGGGTCACCTCCTGCCCGGTGAGCCGCCCGGCGGCGTCCTCGAGGGCGCGGCCTTGGTCGACCAGCACCACGGCGAGGTCGGCCGCGGGGAGCTCATCGACGGCCTGCTCGATCCGCTGCGCCCGTTCGCGTGCCCGACGGCGGACGGTCGCCTCGATCAGGGCCGGGATCATGCACAGGCCGCCTGCGCCCATCGGCGAGCCGTCGATGCCGTAGAGGTCCATCACCAGGGCGTCGAACCGGTGCCGGTCCTGGGGTCGGATGAAGCCGCGGTCCTGGGCGTGCTGCCCGAGGGTCATGGGCTCGACCCGGTCACCGCCCATCAGGACGCTGTGGGCGGCCCGTACGGCGGCGCACAGGGGTGCGCTGGTGAAGTCGCCCGCGGTGATCCTGCGGAACGCTCTGACGGCCTCCTGCGGCTCCGCGTGGATCATCGCCCCGGCGACGGCGAGCTCGGGCCGGGGGAGGGTGGTCACGTCTACCGGTACCGGGATCGGGACGGTAGTCTGAGCAGCGCGTGTCTGATCGATCCTGGCCGTCCCGGTTGCCTGACCGGGGCGGCTTTCTGTTGCGGTGGTCATCGGGCGTCGACCCCCTGCGGGTAGAGGATCGCGGCGATGCGGCGGGCCTGCTCGTCGGTGAGCGGGGGCAGGGACTCGGCGGCCTCCCGGGCGGCGTCCTCGAGGCGGGTGGCCTTGAGGCTGCGGCGGGCCTCGACCAGCTCGGGGTCGTCGGCGGGTCGGATGCGGGAGAGGGACGCGACCTTGGCGCGGTGGTGTGTCCACGTGGACATTGGGACTCCTGGGGGCATGAGAATCTCACGCTCCGTGGGGAGTCGTCTGTCGCCTTACGTCAACGGCCCAGGCAGAACCGGCTTGCGCTATTAGGTCAAGCGTACCCGGTCGAGGCGGGAGATATCCACGTGGCGCGCCCCGGCGACGATCAGCGCGAGCGCCCGTCGTGTGAACTTCTCCTCGCGCAGCGGCACGGTCCGGCCACACCTGGAGCAGCGGAACGTCCGCGTGAAGTGCACGCCGCCCGGCGTCCCGTCCTCCCGGTAGTGGGGGACGGGGTCAGGCGCGCGGCCCTCGTCCACGCTGACCATCGCCTCGACCTCGCCCGCGGTGAGGCTCGGGAGGTCGGCCAAGGTCAGGCTGCCGATGTCGTCCTCGTGGACCAGCAGCCGCGCCATGACCTCGTGCCCGTGAGTGCCGCGCCCGCTGCACAGCACCCTGAGCGTGCGCCACTGAGCATCGCTCTCCCGCTCGCGGTCCGTGCGGTCATCTCGTCGTCGCCTGCTCATCGGTCCTCGCCTCCCTTCGGGGTGATGTGGATCAGCTCGGTGCGGAACCGTCGCCCGCCCACGCCGTCGCCCTGCTCGATGTCGACCCGGAACAGCTCACCGATAACGGTGCGCTGCTGGTCCACGGGGGCGTCGAGGAACGCCTGGCCGGGCGACTTCGCCCTCATGATGCGGGAGACCGTACGGTTGCCGCCCGCGGCCCTCAGGGTCACCTCGGCGGCCCTGATCTGGTGGTCCAGGTCCGTCGTCCCGTCGACCAGCTGCGCCTCGCCGATGGTGCCCGCGGCGAACAGGCGCACCAGCGTGCGCTTGCGCTCCTCGAGCTCGCCCAGCTGCTCCCGCGCCTTGTCTCGGGCCGACCTCGTGGTCCGCTTGCGGGCCTCGGCGGTCACCTGCTGGTCGACGTCGGCGCGGTCCAGGAACTCGGCCACGACGGTGCGCACGTACTTGTCCAGCGGTGCCGTCCGCCGGTAGGCGTGCCCGGTCTGCACTCGACCCGCCTGTCGCCGCTGCACTCGGCAGGCGTACTGCTGCGGGTTCACCCCGACCATCGCCTCACCGCACCAGCAGAACGCGACGCCGGACAGCATGTGCTTGCGCCGCCCGCTGCCCGCGGGTCCGCCCCGCTTCGTCTGCAGCGCCGCGCGGGCGGTGGCGTAGTCCTCGGCGTCCACGATCGCCGGGTACCGGCCCTTGTAGGCGCGGCCGTTGTGCTCTTGCAGGCCGACGTTCGCGGGCCGGACCAGGAGGCCCTTCACGGTGCTGGTGGACATGATCGGCCCGAGCTCATCCCACGTGGCGCGTTGCGGACCCTCCTTCGGCGACGAGTAGTTCCGGCGGCGGCCGCGCACGCCCTGGTCGGCGATCCACTGAGACACCGACGTGAGGGACTGGCCCCGGGCGATGCGCGCCGTTGCCTCAGCGAGGACGGGGGCGACCTCGGGGTCGGGCTTGAACGTGCCCGGCTTACTGCCCTTGATCCAGCCGATGGGGACCGGGCCGCCGAGGGCGCGGCCGTTGACGCGGGCGTCTTGCTTCTGGGCTCGGATGCGCTCGGACATCTTCTCCGACTCGCCCGCGGCGACGCTGCCCTTGATGCGGGCCAGCATCCGCCCGGATGACGTGGCGAGGTCGAGGTCTCCCGCGTTGACGGTGTGCGTGGGGATGCCGCCGTCGACGCCGCAGGCGGCGATGTAGTGCTCGAGCTCGAGGGGGCGGCGGTGTAGCCGGTCGGTGTCCCAGACGATGACGGCGTCGACCTCGCCCGCTTCGATCAGGCTGACGAGCTCGTCGTAGCCGGGGCGGCGCTTGCTGGTGGCGAATGAGGCGCTGATGTCGTTGTCGACCAGGGCGTGGGTGACCTCGTACTCGAGGCTCCTCGCCAGTTCGCGGCATGCCCCCTCCTGGCGTCCGACGCCGAGTGCTCGCCCGTCCCGGTCCTTGCTGATGCGGCTGTAGATCGCGGCCCGCTTGCCCTTTAATGTCATGGCACCAGCGTATATGCTACCGGTGCCGGGAAGACCACCTTCCTGCGCTGCCTCGCCCAGTCCATCGGCGCACGAGAACGTGTCGTCACGATCGAGGAGGTCTTCGAGCTGGACCTGGGACTGCGGGATGTGGTGGCCATGCAGACCCGGCAGGCGAATCTCGAGGGAACCGGCGAGATCTCCATGCGTCGTCTGGTGAAAGAAGCTCTGCGGATGAGGCCCAGCCGCGTCATCGTCGGGGAGGTCCGGGAGGCGGAGTCGCTGGACATGCTGATCGCCCTGAACAGCGGGTTGCCCGGCATGGCCTCGATCCATGCGAACTCCGCACGCGACGCGATCACCAAGCTCTGCACCTTGCCGCTGCTCGCCGGGGAGAACATCTCCAGCCGATTCGTCGTCCCCACCGTCGCCAGCTCCATCGACCTCGTCGTGCACCTCGACATGCTGGCCGACGGTCGACGGCGGGTGCGGGAGATCGTCGGGCTCGGTGGACGCGTGGAGGACGAGGTCATCGAGATCTCGGAGCTGTTCGTTCTGCGCGGGGAGCGTCTCGTGCGTGGGGACGGGCACCCGCCGCATGCGGAGCGGTTCGCCCGTGCGGGGCATGACCTGAGTGCGCTGCTGGGCCGAGCGGACGCGGCATGAGCGACGGGGCGTTCCTGGGGCTGATCGCCGGACTCGGTCTCCTGTCCATCTGGTGGTCGTCGTGGGAGCAGGAGGGCGAGATCCCTCGACGCGGGAAGATCGCTCGGGTCATGGATCGTCTGAGGGACGACCTGGTCACCGTCGGCCTGACATCTGTCCCTCCCGCTGCCGTTCCCGCGCTGAGCGCGGGCCTCGGCCTCGTGGTCTCCGCCGCCCTCTGGGCAGTCTCGAGCGCAGTCGTCCCCTCCCTGGCCATCGGCGTCGCGTCGATGATCCTTCCGGTCGTATTCCTGCGCTCAGCGGCCCGGCGACGCGCGACCGCGATGCGCGAGGTCTGGCCGGAAGCCGTCGATCACATCAATTCAGCGATCCGCGCCGGGCTCTCGCTTCCCGAAGCGCTGGTGCAGCTCAGCAGGAAAGGTCCTGAGGACCTTCGCCCCGCCTTCCACGAGTTCTCGCTCGACTATCAGGCCAGCGGTGACTTCGCCGTCAGCCTCGACCGGCTCAAGGTGCGGCTCGCCGATCCTGTCGGGGATCGGATCGTCGAGGCGCTGCGGATCACCCGGGACGTGGGAGGGACCGATCTGGGAGGTCTCCTGCGCACGCTTGCTGCCTTTCTCCGCGAGGACGCACGAACCCGAGCGGAGCTCGAGGCGCGACAGTCCTGGACGGTCAATGCGGCACGACTGGCCCTTGTCGCACCCTGGCTGGTGCTGGCCCTGATGTCGACCCGCCCCCAGGCCGCGCAGGCCTACGACTCGCCGATGGGGATGGCGATGATCCTGATCGGGGCCGTGGTGTCGCTGATCGCATACCGGGTCATGCTGCAGATCGCGCGTCTGCCCCAGGACGAGCGGGTCCTGCGATGACCGCCTCCGGCACCACCTTGACCGGTGCCCTCCTGGGCCTCGTGCTCGGACTCGGTCTCGCCCTGATCGCCGGTCATCTGCCCTGGCTCCGATCGCGTGACCTCGATGCCCGGATCGATCCGTACCTGCGGCGCTCGCGGGCCTCATCGCTGTTCAGCCCTTCTGCGGCCACGAGCCGAGCCCGGCTGGTCGCGGAGAACCTGCTGGGCCCTGTTGCGCATCGCGTCCTGGGAGTCCTCGAACGGCTCACCGGCGGAGCGGACCAGCTCGAGCGCCGACTCCGGCTGGCGGGGCGGCGCTCCTCCACGGACTCCTTCCGAATCGAGCAGGTCGTCTTCGCGGTCTTCGGCCTGGTCCTCGGCGTCGTCGTCGCCCTCCTCGCGATGAGCACCCGCGGGGCGAGCCCCGTGCTCGGCCTGCTCATCGTGGCTCTGGGCGTGGTCCTGGGCGTGCTGCTCAGGGACTATCTGCTCGGCGTCGAGATCACACGTCGCGCCGCGAGGATGGCCCGGGAATTCCCGACGGTCGCCGATCTGCTCGCCCTCGCCGTCGCAGCCGGGGAGAGCCCGATCGCGGCCATGGAGCGCGTCGCCCGGACCTCCACCGGCGCCCTGCCTGACGAGTTCGCGGCGACCGTCGCGGACATCCGTTCCGGAACCAGCGTCGCTCAGGCGCTGGCTTCCTTGGGCATGCGTACTCCGCTGCAGTCCCTGAGCCGTTTCGGGGAGGGGGTCTCCGTCGCGATCGAACGCGGAACGCCTCTCGCGGACGTGCTCCGTGCGCAGGCGCAGGACGCTCGAGAGGCATCCACGCGCGACCTGATGGAAACCGCAGGCCGACGCGAGATCTACATGCTCATGCCGGTCGTCTTCTTCGTCATGCCGCTCGTGATCGTCTTCGCCATCTTCCCCGGGCTCGCCGTCCTCCAGATCTCCGTCTGACCCTCCGTCCTGACGTTCCGCACGATCCGCCGACCGCACGATCCGCCCGACCGCCCGACCGCCCGACCGCCCGACCGCCCGCTCACCAGATCCGACACGACCCGATGAATCCACCGCACCACCGACAAGGAGCACGACATGACCGTTCACCGCACTCGACTCCACCGCTCATCCCGCCGCGTGCGGCCCACCACCCGGGTCGCCGAGCACGCCGGAACCCCTGAACCGAGTCCTCTGGCGCGCCTCCTGGCACGCCTCGGCTCGGACCGCGGCGATGTTCCCGGGTGGGTGCTCATCACATTGATGACTGCCGGGATCGTCGTCGCGCTCTGGGCCGTCGCCTCCGACCAGATCGTCCAGATCTTCGAGAACGCGATGGCGCCGTTCCTCGGCGGAAGCCTCTGAGTGCGAGAGCTCCGAGAACCCCTCCGTGATCAGCACCTCGCCCTCGCAGCCCCCCGCCCGCACTTGTCATGGCAGCCGTCGAGGCCGGGCACACGGCGCACGGTGCCTCACCGGAGCACTGCGTCGCGACGACGGTTCCGCCGTGGCGGAGTTCCCGATGATCGCGGTCCTGATCATCGTGATCGCGCTCGCCGTGGTGCAGGCGGCCCTGATCCTCCATACCCGCAACACACTGATCGACGCGGCGGTGCAGGGCGCCCATCATGCATCCCTGGTCGGGGCGACGCCTCAGGACGGAGCCTCCCGCGCCGAGCAGCTGATCGAGAGCCGGTTCGGAGACGCCTTCGAGGCCGAGGCCACTGCGACGCAGGGGGCGGACGGCACCATCGAGGTCGAGGTGAGCGCGACACTCCCGCTGGTGGGCCTCTTCGGACCCGCCGGAGGCATCACCGTCGAGGGTCGCGCACTGGATGAGGAGTCCTGGTGACCGGGGTGACCGGGGTGACCGGGGTGGCCCGGGCGCGCCGTGCGGTGCACACGATGACCGGCCGCCGGCGAGCACGACTTCGGTCCCGGCCACCGGTCTCGCCGCGCCACTGCCGCTGGGCGACGCGCAGGACGGGGCGGCTGGGTCGGGATGACGGGAACGCGCTCGTGGAATTCGTGGTGCTCTCCGCAGCGCTGCTGATCCCCTCCCTCTACCTGGTGCTCACCCTGGGGTCCGTGCAGGCCGCAGTGTTCGCTGCGGACACGATCGCCCGGGACGCAGCCCGGATCCATGCCGTCGCCCCGGACCAGGCCGATGCGGTGCAGCGGACGCAGCAGCACACGTCCATGATCCTCGAGGACTTCCATCTCGCCGGAACCGACGTCGTCCAGATCAGCTGCAGCGAGACGCCCTGCTCGACCCCGGGAGGAATGGTCACCGCTGAAGTGCGCATCCTCGTTCCGGTTCCGGGACTGGGCCCGATCCTCGGCGAGAACGGACCGGTCACCGTGGGAGCGGCGCACGCCGTCCAGGTCGATCAGTATCGAGTGGCCGGCTGATGCGCCTCCTTGCTCGGCTTCGGGATCCGCGTGGATCCATGACCGTCCTGACCACCGGTGTCCTCGTCGTGATCCTCATGGTGATCGGCGTGGGCACCGCGATCACGGGCGTCCACCTGGAGCGCACGGAGCTGCAGCACGCCGCAGACAGTGCCGCTCTGGCCGCGTCGCAGGCCATGGACCCTGCTCGTCTCTACGACTCCGCCGGGGGAGACGCCCTGCACGAGGGATCCGCCCGCCGCGCGGCCGAGGACCACCTGCGCAGATACCCGCTCGACACGACCCGCACCGAGAACCTCCACGTCGAGTCCGTCGAGGTCGATGGGGACCGCACCGTGCGCGTGGTCCTCTCTGCGCGCACCCACCCACCCCTGGCAGGGTGGTTCACGCGGGGGACCGGGCTGTCGGTCCCCCTGACCGTCTACGGAGAGGCCCGAGCCCGATGACCCCGACCGTCCCACCTGCTCCGAGAGCGCCCACGACACCGAGGACCCCGCTGGCCACCGTCCTGCTCGCTCCGGACAAGTTCAAGGGGACGCTCAGCGCAACCGAGGTGATCGACGCCCTCGCCCGCGGCATCAGGGAGAGCGCACCCCAGGTCGAGCTGCTGTCCTGCCCCATCGCCGACGGCGGCGACGGCACGGTCGACGCCGCGCTCGCCGCGGGCGCCGAGCTGCGCTCGAGCATGGTCACCGGCCCGACGGGAGAGCCACGTACCGCACGCTGGGCCCTCTCCGGCCGGACTGCGATCCTCGAGCTCGCGGAGGTCGTCGGCCTGCGGGCACTGCCTGACGGGACCCTGGCCCCGGGAGCCGCTTCCACCCGGGGACTCGGCGAGCTGATACTGGCCGCCGTCGAGACTGGCGCGATCACCGTCGTGGTGGGACTCGGCGGCAGCTCCTCCACCGATGCCGGAGCCGGACTCCTGCAGGGGCTCGGAGCCCGCCTGCGCGCCGCGGACGGCGCGGATATCGCGCCCGGCCTGGACGGTCTCACCGCCCTCGTCTCCGCCGACCTCTCGCCCGCACTGGCCGCGCTCGAGGGCGTCTCCCTCGTCGCGGCCAGCGATGTCACCAACCCCCTGGTGGGCAGGGACGGCGCCGCTGCGGTGTACGGACCGCAGAAGGGCATCACCCCGACAGAGATCGACCAGGCGAACGGCGTGCTCGCGGCCGCCGCAGAGATCCTGGATCCCGACGTCACCGTCCGCGACGCCCCGGGAGCAGGGGCAGCCGGAGGTACCGGCTTCGCCCTCTTCCTTCTCGGCGCCGAGCAGCGATCCGGCGCCGACGTCGTCTTCGAGCTGGCCGACGTCGACGCCCTCCTGGACCGCGCGGACGTGGTCATCACCGGGGAGGGGAAGCTCGACGAACAGACCCTGCACGGCAAGGGCCCCGCCGAGATCGCCCGTCGGGCCCGGGAACGAGGTCTCCCGGTCGCAGCGGTGGCCGGTGCCATCACCCTCGGCGGTGACGAGCTGCACGCGGCGGGCATCGTCCGTGCCTGGGATCTCACCTCGCGGGCAGGCAGCGTGCAGGACGCCATGGAGAACACCGTGCCCTGGTTGATCGAGGTGGGGCGCGACCTCGGGGTCTGGCTCGTGAACGAGCCGGACGCCCCGGAGCCGTCGGCCCGTCCAGAGGACCTGCCGTAGACTCTGGCCTTGTGTCTTCCACCGACTTCTCCGTAGAGATCCCCCAGCTGCGCTCCACCCTGTCGTCCATCGAGCAGGTGACTGACATCGAGGCGCTTGACGCCAAGATCGTCGACCTCGAGGCGCAGGCGTCGGCCCAGGACCTCTGGGACGACGTCGAGAACGCGCAGAAGGTCTCCTCCTCCCTGTCGCATGCGCAGTCCGAGCGTCGGCGGATCAGCGAGCTCTCCTCTCGCATCGAGGACCTCGAGGTGATGGTCGAGCTCGCCGCCGAGGAGAACGACGCGGACACGCTCGCCGAGGCCGAGCGCGAGCTCATCTCCATCCACAGGACCCTCGACGAGCTCGAGGTGCGCACGCTGCTCGCCGGCGAGTACGACGAGCGCGACGCCGTGGTGACGATCCGCGCCGGAGCAGGCGGCGTCGACGCCGCGGACTTCTCCGAGATGCTCCTGCGCATGTACCTGCGCTGGGCCGAGCGTCACGGCTACGCCACCAAGGTCATGGACACCTCCTATGCGGAGGAGGCCGGGCTGAAGTCCGTCACCTTCGAGGTCTCCGCCCCGTACGCCTACGGCACCCTCTCGGTGGAGGGCGGCACCCATCGCCTGGTGCGCATCAGCCCCTTCGACAACCAGGGCCGTCGCCAGACCTCCTTCGCCGCGGTCGAGGTGATCCCGCTGATCGAGTCCACCGATGCGATCGAGATCCCCGAGAACGACCTCAAGGTCGACGTGTTCCGTTCCTCGGGCCCCGGTGGCCAGTCCGTGAACACCACGGACTCCGCCGTGCGCATGACGCACCTCCCCACCGGCACCGTCGTCTCGATGCAGGACGAGAAGTCGCAGATCCAGAACCGTGCCGCGGCGCTGCGCGTCATGCAGTCCCGTCTGCTGCTGCTGAAGAAGGCTGAGGAGGCCGCCGAGCGCAAGGAGCTCGCCGGTGACGTCAAGGCCAGCTGGGGCGACCAGATGCGCTCGTACGTGCTGAACCCGTACCAGATGGTCAAGGACCTGCGCACCGAGTACCAGGAGGGCAACCCCTCCTCCGTGTTCGACGGCGAGATCGACGAGTTCATCGACGCCGGGATCCGGTGGCGCGCGGAGGAGAGCAAGCAGCAGGACTGAGCTGGGCGCGAGGACCCGAGGACAGCAGGGCCCGGGCGAGCAGGGCCTGGACGGCGCGGTCGACGTGAGCATCGGCACCCGGCCTTGACCAGGTTTTGACCAGGTCGGGGAGTGCTCCTCCAGGGAATCGTGCGGCGTCGCCCCTACGCTGGGAGCGCACGACTTCCCCGATGTGAACAGGCACCCGTGATCCGTTTCGACAACGTCACCAAGACGTACATGCGCGGCCAGCACCCCGCCGTGGAGAATCTCGACATCGAGTTCTCCCGCGGGGAGTTCGTGTTCCTCGTCGGGGCCTCCGGTTCCGGTAAGTCCACCATGATGCGCATGGTGCTCAAGGAGACCGCCCCCACCCGCGGCACCGTGTACGTCGCCGGCCGCGATCTCTCCCGCATCCCGTCCTGGCGGGTCCCCGCACTGCGCCGCGACATCGGCATGGTCTTCCAGGACTTCCGTCTGCTGCCGTCCAAGACGGCCTACCAGAACATCGAGTTCGCCCTGGCGGTGATCGGCACCCCCCGCAAGGTGGTGCGCCGCCTGGTGCCCGAGATGCTCGAGATGGTCGGTCTCGAGGACAAGGGCAAGCGACTCCCTCATGAGCTCTCCGGCGGTGAGCAGCAGCGTGTGGCCATCGCTCGCGCCTACGTCAACCGGCCCACGATCCTGCTGGCGGACGAGCCGACGGGAAACCTCGACCCGTCCACTGCCGAAGGGATCCTCGAGCTGCTCTCCGAGATCAACGAACGTGGGACGACCGTGGTCATGGCCACCCACGATCAGTCGGCGGTGGACAGGATGCGTCGCCGCGTCGTCGAGATGGTCGGCGGCAAGGTGGTCCGGGATGAACAGGACGGCCGCTACGAGACGGAGGACGCGCTCAGCGTCATCTCCGGGAACCTGCCCGATGATTCGGCCCACCGCGAGGAGCATCCGCTGGACGATGTCGAGGGCCCAGGCGGCGCCGCGTCCGGACAGGGCTCGTCCGCCCGGGACGACGAGCCCGCATCGGATGTCCTCGAGGAGGAGCTGATCGACGAGCGGGATGCGCGTCTCGCCCAGGAGGAGGACGCCTTCACGGAGGACGAGGACGAGGAGGACCTGCGATGAGAGCGCGGTACATCCTCGGAGAGATCCTCACCGGACTGTGGCGGAACGTCGCGATGGTCATCTCGGTCGTCATCGTCACCGCGGTGTCCCTCACGTTCGTGGGGACCGGTCTGCTGATGCAGAAGCAGATCATGGACATGAAGGACACCCTGGTCGAGCAGTCACAGGTGACGCTCTTCCTGTGCTCCCCGCACTCGACGGCGGCCTCGTGCGCAGGAGGAGCCGCGACCGACGCCCAGATCGACTCGGTGCAGCAGGCGCTCGAGGGCGACGTGCTCTCCCCGTACATCGCCTCGTACGACGAGCGCACCCAGGACGAGGCGCTCGCGATCTACCAGGAGCAGTTCGCCG
Organism: Brachybacterium sp. AOP3-A1-3; assembly: GCF_052378285.1. NCBI lineage: Bacteria > Bacillati > Actinomycetota > Actinomycetes > Micrococcales > Dermabacteraceae > Brachybacterium > Brachybacterium sp. AOP3-A1-3. The sequence continues at coordinate 158,261 of NZ_JBQSXM010000008.1, forward strand.
GCGAGGGGTTCGTTTCGAACTTCACCGCGCAGGACATGCCTGTCTCCTTCCACATCACGCTCAAGAACGCCGATGAATCCGCCGCGGTGGTCGAGTTCTTCCAAGGTCGCGAAGGGGTCGACGAGGTCTCCGACCTGCTCAGCACCTTCGCCCCGTTCATCGACGTGCTCAATCAGTCCACGCTGTTCGCTCTCGGGCTCGCCGCGCTGATGCTCATCGCCGCCCTGCTCCTGGTGGCGACCACCATCCGGATGTCCGTGGCGGGCCGTCGTCGCGAGATCGCGATCATGCGACTGGTCGGTGCCTCGAACCTCTTCATCCGCCTGCCGTTCCTGCTCGAGGGGGCGGTCGCCGCGATCATCGGCGGCGTGATCGCCTCGGGGATGCTCTGGATGGGGTTGCACTACATTGTGCAGGGATGGCTCGCCCCCACCCTCGGCGGCCAGTTGATCACCGTCGGAGTCGCCGATCTCCTCTGGGCAGCGCCCCTGCTGATCCTCCTGGGTGCCTTCCTCTCGATCGCCTCCTCGGTGGTCTCCCTGAACCGTTACCTGAAGGTGTGACCATGTCTCTGAGGTCTCCGAGCGTCCTGAGTCGGCCGCTGGCCGTCGCCGCCACGGCGATGTTGGTGCTGACCACAATGGTGGCCGGGCCGCTGTCGCCCGCGACGGCCGACGGCGACAAGGATCAGAAGGTCTCCGAGCGGGCCGACATCGATCAGCAGCTCGAGGATCTCCGGATCGACCTCGGCGGGGTCAACGATGACCTCGCGGACACGTACATGGCACTGGCCGAGACCGAGCTCCTCATCCCGAAGGCCCAGCAGGACCTCGAGGATGCCCAGGCCGAGCTCGAGGCCGCGCAGGAGAACAACCGGCAGATCGGTGAGCGCCTCACCGCTGCGCAGGACGAGGAGAAGCAGCTCTCCGGCCAGGTCGAGAGCGGCCAGGACGAGGTGGACAGCAGCGACGAAGAGCTGTCGCAGATCGCGCTGGATGCCTATAAGGGCGGCGGGATGCCCAGCCCGTCGAGCGTCTACATCGGCGGCGGTACCCCGCAGGACACCGTGGACCGGTCCATGAACTACCAGCTCACGCTCCAGTCCCAGGGCAGCCGGCTGGACACCCTGCGCTCCGATCAGGCCGTCACCGAGAACTCCGCGGACAGGCTCACCTCCGTCCGGGAGGAGATCGACGCCCTCAAGTCCGATGCCGAGGACGCCGTGGACCGCACTGCGGCGGCGGAGGATGCCGCGGCGACCGCGAAGCAGGATCTCGACGATCTCTATGCCACGCAGAAGACTCAGCGGGACGACCTCGAGTCCAAGAAGGCCACCTACGAGGAGGACGAGGAGGACCTCGAGTCCCGCGGCTCGACCCTCGACGAGGAGATCCAGGAGCTCGCCCGGAAGGAACGTGAGCGCGAGGAGGCGGAGCAGGCCAAGAAGGACAAGCCCGCGGCGCCGGCGCCGGCTCCCCGCGGCGGCGGAGGAGGATCCTCGAGCTCGAGCGGGGGATGGGTCTATCCGGTCAATGCCCGCCTGAACTCCAACTTCGGGTGGCGGTACCACCCGATCTACCACACCCGCAAGCTGCATGCCGGGGTCGACTTCCCGGTGGCCTGCGGAGTCCCGGTGGGTGCCGCGCACTCCGGTCGCGTCCTCGCGCACACGTACAACAGCGGTGCCGGCAACAAGCTGATCCTCAGCCACGGGATCCAGAACGGGAAGCTCATCACCAGCTCCTACCATCACCTCCAGGGCTACGCGGCCCCGGTGGGTGCTGAGGTCTCCGCCGGCGACACCGTCGGCTATGTGGGGACCACGGGCTCGTCGACCGGCTGCCATCTGCACTTCGAGGTCCAGGAGGATGGCAACTCCGTGAACCCGGCCAACTACCTCTGATCCCCACCACCTGATCTCCACTGGCCGATCCAGGGTTCGTCGAGACAGGACAGGCCGGGACCAGAACCGGGGGAGCGTCGAGCAGGACATATTCGCTCGCCCGCCCCGGTGGCCACGGCGTAAGCTGGGACATCGGTCGCGGCACGAGCCCGACCGGCACACGAGCAGCAGAACCACTGCGGAGCGGAGGGACCCCATGGCGGCGAAGAAGTCGGCGGCGAAGAAGGCCGCCCCGGAGGATGGTCCTGAGAAGAAGCTCATCGCCTCGAACAAGCGCGCCTATCACGACTACTTCATCGACGCGACCTGGGAGGCGGGCATCGTGCTCACCGGCACCGAGGTGAAGTCGCTGCGTGATCGTGGTGCGTCCCTGATCGACGGGTACTGCTTCGTCGAGGGTCGTGAGGTGTGGATGGACGCCGTGCACATCGCACCCTACGTGAAGGGCACCTGGACGAACCATGCCGCGCGGCGCAAGCGCAAGCTGCTCATGCACAAGGCGGAGATCGAGAAGCTCGCGAGCAAGTCCCGCGAGAAGGGCTTCACGATCGTGCCGCTGCAGATCTACTTCCTCGGATCGCACGCGAAGGTCGTCATCGGCCTGGCGCGCGGCAAGAAGGAATGGGACAAGCGCCAGACCCTGCGGGAGAAGCAGGATCTGCGCGAGACCCAGCGCGCGATCCGTCAGCGCGAACTGGTCTGAGGCACTCGGCACTCGGCGCTCGGCACACGATCCGACGTCGGGTCGATGCTGCCGGGCCCGCGGGCGGTCAGCTCCGTCGTTCGAGCCGGGCGACGGTCTGCCTGCTCGATTCCAGCAGGCTCCCGTCGGATTCCCCGAGATTCTCCCGCATGAACAGAGCCCTCCGGGCATCCTCCAGGGCGCTGTCCCACAGAGAGGACGCGGCCTCCGCGGAGCCAGCCTCCTGGGCGGCGAGGGCATGGTCGAACCGGCATTTCGCGCGGTGCTGGAACACGGAGGCCAGCAGTGCCAGGGAGGACGGCGAGGTCGGATCCTCGAACCCGGTCTCCTCGGCGGCCAGGTCGAACTGTTCCTCAGCGGAGGTGAAGGCTCCCTGCCACTGCAGGACATGGGCGTACCGGGTGCGCCGCACCGCTCGCACGAGAGCCGAGTGCTCCGCCTGTTCCAGAGATCTGCGAGCGGCGATCGCCGCTTCGTCGAGCCGGCCCAGCATGCGCAGGTAGGCGACGCTCCGGGGATCCTCCGGGTTCTGCGCGCACCACCGGCTCAGCGCGTCCGGATCCTCGACGATCTCTCGCAGGGTGTCATCATCGACGGTGACCTGCACACCTGCAGCGGAGAATCCGACCATGCCCACATCATGCCACCCGTCCTCGCGGGCCGTGAGGCGAGCTGGCCCGGCTCGGGCCTGGCCGTTCACCGTGAGCTCGGGCCTGGCCGTTCACCGTGAGCTGAGGGATATTAGCTTCAGTTCGTCGAGCACTCGCGGTAGACTCGGGGGACGACGCACGGGTTCGCCCGTCGTTCGTGGTGTTTGACAACAGAAGAGTGAGTGCAAGGATGATCCCTCGGGATCGTCGATATCTGCTGCATACCCACGCTGGGGGCCGATCGGTTTCGACGGTAGTTGTCCAGCAAGGGGAAGCGGGCCGAGAACCCAGAGTCATCTCGTTAATGTCCTCTGGAAACCAATAAGTGCCGAATCCAAGCGCACTGACTTCGCTCTCGCTGCCTGATCAGCGTTAGCAGTCTGGAACCCCGGGCTTGCTTCTGACCCGGATCGTTCCATCATCTAAGAAGCCACTGCTGCCGACCCTCGTCATCGGGGAAGGATGAACACCTCAGAGTGACTGAGTCTGTCGACGACGTGTCCGTGCGAACGTCGGGACTGAGAAAACGTCAATACGGACTGCGCCCGGAGAAGCCCTAGCTCCGCACTATCGGACGCGGGTTCGATTCCCGCCGGCTCCACCATTGCACTCACTAGAAGAGGCCCCCTCACCTGCGCTGATGCGCCGGGGAGGGGGCCTTTTCCGTGTCTGGGTCCAGCTGTGGGGCCAGCTGATCTCCCAGTCGGCCCCACAGCTGCATGCTCAGCGGGCGTCGTACGTCAGCCCGTGACCCAGTTCGTAGCGGCTTCCGTCGGCGTCCACATAGACGTAGGGGCGCCCGTCCATATGCTGCTCCTTGGCGTAGCCCGGCACATCGTTGGGGGAGGCGCAGCGACCGTCCTCGTCGACTGCGATCGCGTCGGCGTCGATCGGGAACGTGATCGGGAGGCGTCCGCTGGGCGAGTAGCCGCCGAGCACCGCGTCGACCATCGTCACGTAGTCGGACTCGAACCCGATGAGCAGGCCGTCGGCCAGCGGCTCGATCACATCGAGCAGCCACGGATACATCGCGTTCAGCCCGATGACCATCGTGTCGACGCTCTCCCGGATCTGCTGCACCTTGGCGATGTCCACGTGCGAGTGGTCATCGATCGCGAGATCGGCGATCCCCACGAACTCGAAGTAGGCACCCACGAACGGCTTCATGAGCACGATCGCGACATCAGCGCGGCGGAAGTCGGTGATGAAATCGACCTCGGGATGCGCCTGTTCGAGACGGCTGCGCAGCGCATCCAGCGACTTGACCGTGATCCCCTGCTCCATGAGCTCGACGTAGACCGTCTTCCCTGTGAGCGAGGCGGGGCGCAGCGGCAGGGTCGCGTCGTGATTCTTGGCGAGCACCACCGAACGACGGTGCGCATCCGCCGCCGCGGTCGCCTCGGCGCTCGCGACCACACGGTCCGCCTCCTCGGGGTCTGCGTACGGGTTCTCGAAAAGACCGAGCGCGAAGAGCTCCTCGAGCAGCATCCGGGCCGCTTCGTCGAGCCGCTGCGAGGTGAAGTGGCCGCTCACGAAGGCCTCCCGCACGGACGCGATGTCGTTGGTGTCGGCGAACATGTCCGTGCCGGCCATGACGGCTCGCCCCACGCGCTGCGCCGTGGTGAGCTCCTCGACGCCCCAGGCCATCTTGGACAGCACCCCGGAATCGGAGTTGATGTAGCCGCGGTGGCCCATGGTGCGCAGGAGGTCGAGCACCTCGCGGTTGAAGGCGAAGCCGACCTGCTCGAACTCCGTGAGCCGTCCCTGCGGGGTCGAGGACTTCTCCTCCGACGGGATCGCGTAGTACGGCATGATCGAGGAGGTCCCGGCGTCGATCGCGGCCTGGAACGGGGGCAGATGGTACTGCTCGAGCGACCCTGGCGTGGGGTAGATGTTCAAGCTGCCCTCGACGTAATGGGGGTCGGTGCCGTTCTCGCGGGCGCCGCCGCCGGGGAAGTGCTTCGTGGTCAGGGCCACGCCGTCGGCCGACGGACCCGCCTCGCCCTGGAAGCCGCGCACGAGCGCGGACATCGCGCTCGCCACGAACTCCGGGTCCTCGCCGAAGGTCCCGTGCCCGCGGAACCACCGCGGATCGGTGAACACATCGGCCATGTACATGTAGCCCTTGCGCAGGCCCGAGGCGACCCACTCGGCGCGGGAATGCTCGGCGAAGGATTCGATGAGCTCGATCGAACCGGTCGCCGCGAGTCCGAGCGTGCCGGGCCACTGGGCGAACGGCTGATCCTGCGGAGTGCCGCCCATCTTGAAGCCGCCGGCCTCGTTCTTCGAGTTCGCGGCGACCACCACCGGGATCCCCCAGCGGGTGCCCTCGGCGACCTCGTTCATCGCGTTGATCCAGGTCGCTATCCGGGAGCCCGTGGGCTCCTCGCGCATGATGAAGTGCCGCATGTTCAGCGACTCGATCATCTGCGTGGTGCCCTCGAAGGGGATGCCTGCACTCGTGTGCGGATCGAGCTTGATCGGCAGGTACTGCTCATCGAGCACCCCGTCGTGGCTCGTGAACTCCGGGTTGTGCTGGGAGATGCCCATCGGCCGGGAGCTGATGACCATCAGGCCGATCTTCTCCTCGGGCGACATCCTCGCGACGAGATCCGCTGCACGCTCGGCCGGGTCCAGCCGCCAGTCCTCGAACGGGGTGAGCTCGCCGTCGCCGTCGAGGTCCCGGAAGCGCAGCCCGTCGACCTCGATGATCTGCTTGACACGGGTGGAGAGGGGGACCTGCTGAGTCATGGGGGCTCCTGTGCGGGGGTGCTGGCATGCGGTGTTGCTGGCATGCGGGGGCGCTGGCGTGCGAGTGCTGGGGGAGAGGACTGGTGGTTCGAGGGCGGTGCTCAGCCGGTGATGAGCGGCTCGAACCCGAGGGAGACCAGATGCTGCCGGCTCATCGCGAGGGAGTCGAAGATGTCCCGGCCATAGGTCTGGTCCTGCTCGATGAGCAGGTAGCGGGCACCGGAGGCGATGCCCTGGTCGATGACCCGTTTCCAGTCCAGGGTGCCCTCGCCCACCTCGGCGAACTGCACGATCCCGCCGCCCCAGTAGTCCCCGAAGGCCGAGCGGTCCCCTCCGGCGGCAGCGTCGAGAACCTCCGCAGGGGGCATGGCGATCCGGTAGTCCTTGAGGTGCACGAGGTCCAGGATCCCGTCGAACTCGGCGAGGGTGCGCTCGGGGTCCTTGCCGCCGCGCTGCACCCAGTGGCAGTCGATCTCGTACCGCAGGTTCGGGGCCTTCTCCCGCAGCTGGTCCAGCAGGGTGACGCCGCCGAGCTTCGCGAACTCGATGTGATGGTTGTGGTAGCTCAGCTGCAGGCCGGCATCCGCCATCCGGCGGGCATACCCATCGGCCTCGCGTGCGAAGGCGTCGAAGGATTCCTGGGAGGCCATCGCACTCATCGGCATCATCCCGATGCGGAGCAGCTCGGTTCCCAGCCGTCGAGCATGCTCGACGTGCAGATCGAAGTCCTTCTCCAGGGTGAGTTCCTCGCTGTCCGCGGGAGCCGACGTCTTCGCGGAGATGGCGGCGTACTCGATGCCCAGGTCCTCTCGCGCGGCGACCATGCCGGCCACGTTCTCCTCGGTCATCGGGATCTGGGAGACCTCGACGACGTCGAACCCGGTGTCCTTGACCCGTTGGAGGACGGGAAGGATCCCCTCCTCGGCGACGTGGTCCTTGAGCATCATGAGCTGGATGCCGATCCGTGCCATGCGAACCTCCTGGGGTCGATCCGGGCTGCGTCGCCCGGTGAGCAGGAGCGTCCTGCCCGTCGCGTGTCCCTCACGGTATCCAGCGGCAGGGGAGTCCTCGGAAGTTTGCCGAAGGTTGCCCCTCGCGGACCGGCTGGTCTGCGAGGACCCGATGTCCTCCGACACCGATGCCGCCCGAGCCGGCTGAGCCGGGCGAGCCGGCTGAGCTGGCCGAGCCAGCCGTGCCGTGCGTGCCGGGCGAGCCTCGTATCCTGGGGTGATGTCCAGGACAGATGAACCGTCCGCTGCCCGAGCCGGGTCCGATGCGTCGGCCATCGAGCGGGCGGCTCCGTCCTCGGAGCATCCGACTGCCGCAGTGGCGGGGCCGATGCCTCCTCCCGCCGATCTCCCCGTCGACATCGCCCGTGTCCATCGGATCTCGGAGCGCTGGGTCCCGGAGCCCGGGGTCCCGTGGGAGAGATGCACCTGGGACGTCGGAGCCCAGTCCCTCGGCGAGGGATGGGACAACGTGCTGTGGCCGGTGGGCGAGCTGGACGGACAGCTGCTGGTGGCACGCGTGGCCCGGCGGGCCAGCGCACGAGCGCTGCTGTCGCGGGAGGTGCTCGTGCTGCGCGTCCTCGCGACGCAGGCTTCCGAGCTGACGATGCAGATCCCGGTACCCCTGGCGACCGGACCGGACGCCGTGCTGATCCCGTGGATCCACGGGACGACCGCTGCCGCGGTGTCGGAGGACGGGCGCTCGGTCGTCGCCCGGGCGCTGGCACGCATGCTCGGACAGGTCCACTCCCTCCCGGTGCCCTCGATCGATCGCAACCCCGTGCGCGGCGTCCCGCTCGCCGGGCGGGCCGACGCCTTCGCCGAGGACCTCCGGCGGGCGGGCCTCGACCCGGAGCGCTGTCGGCGCGCACTCGCCCGCTGGGAGCAGGGGGTCTCGGCGCCGGTGTGGCATCACCATGACCGGCTGCTGCATGGCGACCCGCATCCGGGGAACGTCGTCGTGCCCGACGGTCCAGGCCGCATCGCACTGATCGACTGGGGAGATGCCACGACCGGTGACCCCGCGAGCGACCTGGGCGCTCTGCTCCTGCATGACCCGTGGGCCGACGTGCTCGACGACTACCGAGCCGCAGCGAGCTGGCCCGGACTCGAGGACGACGAGGTCTGGGACGCGATGACACGTCGCGCACGCGCGTGGGGAACCCGTGTGGCGCTCTCCCTGTGCGGGGCCTATGGCCCGGACCATCCGCTGGGTCGAACCGGACACCGAATGCTGGGGACCTGAATACTGCGGGGGCCAGTGGACTGTTGAGGGTCTGAGGGTCTGAGGGTCTGAGGGTCTGAGGGTCTGAGGACCTGAGGACCGCTGGGAGGCTTGTGGACCGCTGGGGGAGCGAGGACTGCTGGAGGAACGACAGCTGCGGGAGAGGACTTCGGCGTCGTGATCAGGACGCGGCGTCGAGGGCAGATACGGCAGTGATCTCCTGGAGACCGGCCGGGGCGTCCGCCAAGCGCTGGCGGGCGAGCTCCGGACCGCGGCAGATCCTCTCCCGGGACGCCGACAGATCGGTGAGGACCGTGGCGGGATCGACAGCGAGGATCGCATCGGTCGAGGGGACCTCATCGATCCAGTACACGTCCGCGATGCTCAGCATCCGGTGGGCTGACAGGTCGAATCCGTGCATGCCGTGCTCATGGGCGATCTGTGTGAGCAGCGCGATCGCGCGTCGGTGCGGTCCCCGCAGGACGGGCAGGAAGACGTCCGCCGTGGAAGAACCGGCGACGTCGCCGTCGCTCCACGGGCAGGCTGGCTCTCCGGCGGGATCCTCGGTGCCCTCCGGCTGCTCCGACAGCTCCGGCAGTTCCGGCAGCTCCGCCAGGACGGCAGCGACGAAGCGGCGCATCTCGGGCACCGGGGGCGGCCTGAGCCCGGTCGTCTGTCTCCTGTGCTGCGCGGCGTAGATCCGCGTGTGGAGGTCGGCGCAGGCCGATTCGTCGTCGGCCGGCACCGGCCCTGTCCAGAATCCGAGGCGATAGATCATGACGGGGATCTTCCGCCATCACTCCTCGCCGAGGGACGGCGCATGCACATCGTGCAGGTCAGGCGGGAGCCCGACCGTTCCTCCCCAGCGATTCAGCGCATCGGTGACTCGTCGATCCTGTGGATCGACGGTCCGGCGTGATGCCGGGTCTCAGCCCTGCACAGCCGTCCGGGAGGCGATGAAGGCCTGGACCGCGGCCTCGATGTCGGCCTCCGTATGGGCGGCGGAGAGCTGTACCCGGATGCGGGCCTTGCCCTGGGGGACCACGGGGTAGGAGAAGGCGGTGACGAACACGCCGTGGTCGAGCATGGCGTCCGCGATGCGACCGGCGAGCGCGGCATCGCCGAACATCACGGGCACGATCGCGTGCTCGCCGTCCAGCAGGTCGAAGCCCTCCTCGCTCATCCGGCGCCGGAACAGCTCCGCGTTGCGGAAGAGGGTCGCGCGCAGGTCCGCGCTGCCGGCGACCAGCTCGAGCGCGGCCAGGGTGGCGGCGACGATCGACGGAGCCAGGGAGTTGGAGAACAGATAGGGGCGGCCCTTCTGACGCAGCATTGCGACGATCTCGCCGCGCCCGGAGACATAGCCGCCGCTCGCCCCGCCCAGGGCCTTGCCGAAGGTCCCGGTGTACAGATCCACCCGGTCGGAGACTCCGAAGTGCTCGGGGGTCCCGGCGCCGGTGGCACCCATGAAGCCGACGGCGTGGGAGTCGTCCACCAGCACCAGCGCGCCGTACTCGTCGGCGAGATCGCAGATGCCGTCGAGGGGAGCGAGATAGCCGTCCATGGAGAACACGCCGTCGGTGACGATGATCGTGCGCCGGGCGCCCGCTCCGTCGTTCTGGGCCGTGGTCGCCTCCAGCTGCGCGCGCAGGTCCTCGAGGTCGGCGTTGCGATAGCGGTAGCGGGCCGCCTTGGACAGGCGGATCCCGTCGATGAGCGAGGCATGGTTCAGCGCATCGGAGATGATTGCGTCCTGCGCGCCGAACAGCGGCTCGAACACCGCGCCGTTGGCGTCGAAGCAGGAGGAGAACAGGATCGTGTCCTCGGTGCCGAGGAAGGCGGAGACGGCCCTCTCGAGCTCGAGGTGCAGATCCTGGGTGCCGCAGATGAACCGCACCGACGCCATGCCGAAGCCCCGCTCGTCCAGGGCCTTCTTCGCGGCGGCGAGCAGATCCGGATGATCTGCCAGCCCCAGGTAGTTGTTGGCGCAGAAGTTCAGCACCTCCGCGCCGTCGCGGCCCAGCGGCCCGGCGGTGATGCGGTTGCTCTGCGGGGTCGAGATGACCCGTTCGTGCTTGAAGGTGCCGGCCTGCTCGATCTCGGCGAGCTCGGCGGTCAGCTGGTCCTTGAGGTCCGTGTACACGGTGGTCCTTCCATCGAAGTGCGAGGGATGAGGGTGGGTGGGGACGTGGGTGTGCGCGAGAGCGCGGGCAGAGCAGGGTTCCCCGGCGTTCAGCCGATGGTCTCCCAGTCCAGCAGGACCTTGCCGCCACGGCCGGAGCGGGCGATCTCGTAGGCCGATTCCCACTGTGAGGCGGGGATGACATCGGAGACGGTCGCGAGCACCCGTTCGCGCAGCAGCGGGCTGGTGGAGATCATGGCGCTCATCGCGTTCCAGGTCTCGTACATCTCCCGGCCGTAGATGCCCTGCAGGGTGAGCATGTGGGTGATGACCGTGGTCCAGTCCAGCTCGAAGTGACGGGCCGGCAGTCCCAGCAGGGCGATCCGGCCGCCGTGGTTCATGTTCGAGATCATCTCCTGCAGGGCGCTGGCCTGGCCGGAGATCTCCAGGCCCACGTCGAAGCCCTCCTTCATGCCGAGCTCGCGCTGCGCCTGGGTCATCGTGGTCGTGGCGACGTTCAGCGCGAGATCCACGCCGCCCGCACGCGCCATCTCCAGGCGATGCTCGTGGACATCGGTGATGGCGACATAGCGGGCACCAGCATGCCGGGCCACTGCGGCGGCCATCAGCCCGATCGGTCCGGCGCCGGTGATCAGCACGTCCTCCCCGATGAGGGGGAACTTCAGCGCCGTATGGACGGCGTTGCCGAAGGGGTCGAACAGGGCGCCCAGCTCCGGGGTGATCACGTCGGTGCGGCTGTCGTGCTCGTGCACCCACACGTTGAGGTGGGGGATCACGACGTATTCGGCGAAGGCTCCGTCGCGCTGCACGCCGACGCTGCGGGTGCGGATGCACATCTGCTTGCGGCCGGCGCGGCAGTTGCGGCACACCCCGCACACGACATGCCCCTCGCCGGAGACCCGATCGCCCACGCGGGCGTCGGGGACCTCGGAACCCACCTCGACGACCTCTCCGTAGAACTCGTGGCCGGGGGTGAAGGGGACGGTGTCGCACATCGCCTGCGCGGAGTCGTCCCAGCCCAGGATGTGCAGGTCGGTGCCGCAGATCCCGGCGCGCAGCACCCTGATCTTCACGTCCCAGGCGCCGCAGTCCGGCTCGGGGACCTCGGTCAGCGTCAGCCCGGGGCCGGACTCGGTCTTGCGCAGTGCACGCATCATCGCGGCGGTACTCCTCGTCGGTCGTCGGGCCGCGGCGGCAGGCCCGCCCCCGATGGTAGACGGGTCGGTGGCGCGGATCAGCCGAAGCGGCGGGCTCGCCCTCGTGCCCGGGCCGGTCGTCTGCGAGCATGGGCTCGTCCCGTGACGGAGAGCACCGACCCGGAGGGCGCCGACGCGGCGTGCACCGACGCGAGTGCCGCACCGCTGCGTGGCACTGCCCATCGGCTCTGCCCATAGGCACTGTTCATCGACGCAGCGCATCGATGCAGCAGATCGGCACCTCTCTTCGACCGTCAGGAGCAGACATGGCAGCACTGATGCTCGCCTATCCCGGGACGGGCCTGTGGAGCGTGCGCAACTCCCCGGCGGATCGGGTGCCCAGTCACGGCACCACGCTCTTCGCCACCGCGCACGCGATCGATCTGGTCCCGGTAGGGGCCGACGGTCGCACGGCGCCGTTCGGACTGCGGGCCCTGCTGCGTCCCGAGCCCGCCGACCGCTTCCCCGGCTTCGGCCGCACCGTGCTCGCGCCCGTCGCCGGGATGGTCGTCGCGGTGCACGGCAGCTCGCCGGACCACCCGGCGCATCGTGGGCTGCCCTCGTTCGGCTACGCCCTCACCCAGCGACGCCGGGCGGCCGGGGGATGGGGTGCGCTGGCCGGGAACCACGTGATCCTCCGCACCCCGGGCGGGGAGTTCGTCGCCCTGTGCCACCTGCGCCACGGCTCGCTCCGTGTGCGCAGCGGGGAGCGGGTCCAGGTCGGCCAGGAGCTCGGGGAGTGCGGGAACTCGGGCAACAGCATGGAGCCGCACGTGCACCTGCAGGCGATGACCAGCGCCGATGCGTCCTCGGCCGAGCCGATTCCCGTCGTGCTCCCCTCCGGGCTGCCCCGCAACGGGTCCGTGATCGATGCGGGGTGAGGGCGCCGCCTCGATCCTGTTGCGCCCTCGCGTGGTGCCCTCGGGCGATATTCCAGGGCGCGGCGCGGCGGGTGCCGCTTAGAGTGGTGAACCATGACTGATCGCCCCTCCGCCCCGGAGCAGACCGTGCCCTCCGGCCCGAGGATCTCGTATCCCGCCGAGCTGCCCGTCTCCGGGCGCCGCGAGGACATCATGGAGGCGATCCGCGAGAACCAGGTCGTCGTGATCGCCGGCGCCACCGGCTCGGGCAAGACCACCCAGATCCCCAAGATGCTGCTCGAGCTCGGGTACGGGAAGAAGAATCGGCTGATCGGCCACACGCAGCCCCGGCGGATCGCCGCCCGCTCCGTCGCCCAGCGCATCGCGAGCGAGCTCGGCGAGAAGCTGGGGGAGGGGACCGTCGGCTTCCAGGTGCGCTTCACCCGCGAGACCGGCCGTGGCACCCGGCTGAAGCTCATGACCGACGGCATCCTGCTCGCCGAGATCGGTCGCGACAGGCTGCTGAAGCGCTACGACGCGATCATCATCGACGAGGCCCACGAGCGGTCCCTGAACATCGACGTGATCCTCGGCTACCTCCGTCAGATCCTGCCGCAGCGACCGGACCTGAAGATCATCATCACCTCGGCGACGATCGATCCCGAACGCTTCGCCGAGCACTTCGGTTCCGCGCTGCCCTCCGGCGAGCGGTAGAGCGCCCCGATCATCGAGGTCTCCGGTCGTACCTATCCGGTCGAGATCCGATACCGCCCGCTCGTGCTCGAGGCGGAGGTCGAGGAGGACGACGAGCTCGAGGACATCCACTCCGTCGAGCGCGATCTCACCCAGGCGATCACGGAGGCGGTCGACGAGCTCGCCGCCGAGGGCCCCGGGGACATGCTCGTCTTCCTCCCCGGGGAGCGGGAGATCCGCGAGATCTCGGAGGCGCTCACCGCCCATCTCGAGCAGGGGCGCAGGGGCCGCACGGCGCTGCCGGTGGAGGTGCTGCCGCTGTTCGGCCGTCTCTCCGCCCAGGATCAGCAGAAGATATTCAGCCCGCCCCCGTCCGGCACCTATCGCCGGATCATCTTGTCCACGAACGTCGCCGAGACGTCGCTGACCGTCCCCGGCATCGCCTATGTCATCGACGCCGGCCTCGCCCGCATCTCCCGCTACTCCCAGCGCACCAAGGTGCAGCGCCTGCCGATCGAACCGATCTCGCAGGCCAGCGCGAACCAGCGCTCGGGACGCTCCGGGCGAACCTCCGCCGGCATCGCGATCCGGCTGTTCTCCGAGGAGGACTTCGAGGGCAGGCCCGAGTTCACCGAACCGGAGATCCTGCGCACCTCGCTCGCCTCCGTGGTGCTGCTGATGACCTCGCTGGGGCTGGGGGACGTGGAGTCCTTCCCCTTCGTGGAACCGCCCGCCTCGCGTGCCATCACCGACGGTGTGCGCCTGCTCGACGAGCTCGGGGCGATCGAGGCCGCTCCGGGCGAGCCCGGCGGCCGCCGCCTCACCCGCGTCGGCACCGCGCTGGCCCGCTTCCCGCTGGACCCCCGCATGGCACGCATGCTCATCGAGGCGCATCGCCTCGGCGCGCTGCGCGAGGTGCTGATCATCGTCGCGGCGATGTCCATCCAGGACCCGCGCGAACGGCCGCTGGGCCAGGAGCAGCAGGCCAAGGAGAAGCACAAGCGCTTCGAGGACGAGACCAGTGACTTCCTCGCCTACCTCAACCTCTGGAACCATCTCCAGGAGCGCCGCAAGGCCCTGTCGAACTCCGCGTTCCGCCGCGAGGTGCGCTCCGAGCACCTGCACTACCTGCGGATCCGCGAGTGGTGGGATCTGCACTCCCAGCTCAAGGACATGGCCAAGGACTCGGATCTCTCGCGCAATGACAACGACGCCTCCCCGCAGGCGATCCACCAGGCGCTGCTGTCCGGCCTGCTCTCCCACGTCGGCCTGCAGGATGACCGCACCCGCGAGTACTCCGGCGCCCGCGGCGCCCGTTTCGCGCTGTGGCCCGGATCGGCGCTGGCCAAGAAGCGCCCGGATTACGTGATGGTCGCCGAGCTGGTGGAGACCTCACGGCTCTGGGGCCGCACTGCGGCCCGCATCGACCCGGCCTGGGCGGAGGAGACCGGCGCGCATGTGGTCAAGCGCTCCCACTCCGCGCCGCACTGGTCCTCGAAGCAGGCCAGCGCGATGGCGCACGAGAAGGTCACCCTCTACGGGGTGCCGATCGTCGCGGACCGTGTGGTCGGCTACGGACGCATCGACCCCCCGGCCGCCCGCGAGATCTTCCTCCAGAAGGCCCTGATCGAGGGCGACTGGCGCACCCGCCACCACTTCTTCCGGGACAACCGCGCCCTGATCACCGAGCTCGAGGAGCTCGAGGCGAAGACCCGGCGCCGGGATCTGCTGATCTCCGACGAGCAGCTCTTCCGCTTCTACGACGAGCGGATCCCCACCGAGGTCGTCTCCGGCGCCCACTTCGACAGCTGGTGGAAGAAGCAGCGCCACCAGACGCCGGACCTGCTCACCCTCACCGAGAAGGATCTGCTGGCTGCCGATGAGGGCGTGGCCGAGGCGATCGAGGCGGACTTCCCCGACACCTGGGTGCAGGGCGACATCACGCTGCCGCTGAGCTACTCCTTCGGGGACGTGGGCGCGAAGGGCACCGACGGGGTCACCGCCACGATCCCGCTCGCGGTCCTGAACCGCCTGCAGGACCGCGGCTTCGACTGGCTGGTCCCCGGAATGCGCGAGGAGCTGGTCACCGAGCTGATCCGCTCGCTGCCCAAGACGATCCGCCGGCACCTGGTTCCCGCGCCGGACCGCGCGACGTCGGTCGCCGCGACGCTGCACGACGACGACCCCGACGCCGGGGAGGCCTTCCTCGAGGCGGTCGCCGACGAGCTCGTGGCCCTGCCCGGCGTCCCGGACGACTTGCAGCTCTACGGCGCCGAGTTCGACACGGCGAAGCTCCCCGCTCACCTGCGGATGCATTTCCGGGTGGTCGACGACAAGGGCCGCGAGATCGGCTCCGGGGACGGCCTGGAGACGCTCAAGGACCAGCTGAAGAAGAGGGTGGACGCCTCGGTCACCGCGCAGGCCGACGGCCTCGCCCGGAAGGACGTTCCCGGGTTCCCCGAGGACGGCGTGACGATGATCCATGAATCCACGGTGGGCGGGCTGAAGGTCACCGGCTATCCCTCGCTGGTCGCGCGCCGAGGCGCCGACGGCCGGCTGGAGAGGGTGGACCTCGCCGTGCTCGCGACCGCCGACGAGCAGGCTCTCGCCCATCCGCAGGGCGTGATCGCCCTGCTCGACCGCGATCTCGGCTCCGATCTCTCCGCCGTGCTCAACGCCCTGCCCAATCCGACCAAGCTCGCGGTCGCCGGATCGGACTACGGGTCCACGGCGGCCCTGCTCGCAGATGCCTCCCGGGCGGCGACCGTGCACCTGGCCGGCTCGGCCCAGGTGCGCACGCGGGCGGAGTACGACGCGCTCGCGGCGACGGTCCGTGCACGCCACGACCAGGTCGCCGCGCAGGCGGTGAAGGACGCCGCCGCCGTGCTCGCGGTCAACGCGAAGCTGGCCAAGGAGCTGGGGAGGGCCCCGTCGCTCGCGGTGCTGTCCCACCTCACGCAGATCAAGGAGCACGCCGCCTCCCTGCTCGGGAACGGGTTCATCTCCCGCACGGGCATCGACCACCTGCCCGACCTGCGCCGCTACCTCGAGGCCGACGCGATACGGCTGGACAAGCTGCCCGAGAACCCGCGCCGCGACGAGCAGCTCGCCTGGCAGATCCGCGACCTCGAGCAGCACTGGGCCACCGCGAAGGCGAAGCTGTCCGCACGGCGCCGTGCCGAGCCGGCGGCCCGGGAGATCGACTGGCTGATCGAGGAGTTCCGGGTCAGCCTGTTCGCACAGACCCTGGGCACGAAGCAGACGGTCTCCGACAAGCGCATCCGCAAGGCGATCGCCGACCTCGGCTGAACTCCGGAGGCCGTGCCGCTCCTCGTGGGTCGTGGGCGGTGTGCGCCTCGGCGTCAGCACAGAGCGTGGTGCGCGGCACGCCGGGGCTGTCCCCGCGGTCACAGTGCAGAACTTTTACAACTCCTCTCGGTGCGGTCGGCCCGGCGGAGTCGGAATCCCGGCCCGACGCCCGATGCGCGGCGACGACCAGGAGCGATGCCCCGAACCCACGGTCACAGCGCAGGTCGGGTTCAGGTCAAGGCGATGAAAAGACCGATGCCGTTCTCGCCCCGTGCTCCGGACCAGGCCCTTCACGCGCCGTGATCATCTCGTTACGTTGGCACGGCCCGGAGCGAACCGGGCGGCTCCCCCTGCTCCCGCACCGTGTAAGGACCTCTGCTCCATGGCTGACTCCCTGACCGCTCCGCTCACCCGTCGTCGGCTCCTGCTCGCCGGCGCGCTCGGCCTCGCGGCCGCCACCTCGGTGGCGACGATCGCCCCT
Source organism: Brachybacterium sp. AOP3-A1-3 (assembly GCF_052378285.1). NCBI lineage: Bacteria > Bacillati > Actinomycetota > Actinomycetes > Micrococcales > Dermabacteraceae > Brachybacterium > Brachybacterium sp. AOP3-A1-3. The sequence goes on from NZ_JBQSXM010000008.1 coordinate 175,182, forward strand.
GCCAGCGCCGCCGACGAGGAATGGACCGAGGAGTTCATGACCCGCCCGGAGACTCGCGAGGGCTTCCTGGTCGACGACATGGACGACTGGCAGGTCGACAACGCCCGGTTCATCATCGCTGTGTGCAAGGGACACGGTCTCGGCGAGTCCGCCACGGTGATCACGCTGATCACGGCGATCGTGGAGTCCTGGCTGTACAACTACGATCCTGCCGTGGACGCCGATTCGGGCGGCCTGTTCCAGCAGCGCCCGTCGATGGGCTGGGGAACCGCCGCCGAGGTGCGCCACAAGAAGAAGGCGGTCGACGCCTTCCTCGGGCTGTCCGAGCATTCGCAGAACGCGGGCCTCACCCAGCTGGTCGCGGATCCCGAATCCTGGGATCCGGGCACCGCGGCGCAGACCGTGCAGTCCTCCGCCTTTCCGGACCGCTATGCCGAACAGGTCGCCAACGCGCGACTCCTCTGGCAGCGCCACGCCGCCGACGTGGACGCCTTCACCGACTGATCGGGACCAGGACCGAGCTGCTCCGCGACGGCACGACGCCGTCTGTCACGGAGGAGGGACCGTGCCTCGGCACGGCGGTGTCCCCGGTCGTGGGGCCAGGAGTGATGTGGATGTCCGGTGAGCGTCGGAGCGGCGCGCCCCCACAGACCACGTGACGTCGTTACGCTGAGCCCATGTCACCGTTGCCATCTGTGAGTTACTCCATCACGATCCGACTCGAGTTCGCCGCGCGATCCGCCGCGGTCAGCGACATCACCAGCAGGATCGAGAAACGCGGGGCCACGGTCACCGCACTCGATGTCTCGGCCTCCGGGCCCGAGCGGATGCGCGCTGATATCACCGTCCTCACCGCGGGTCACGATCACGCCATCGAGGTCGTCGACGACCTCAAGCAGGTCGAGGGGGTCGAGCTCGGGAAGGTCTCGGACCGCACCTTCCTCGCCCACCTCGGCGGCAAGCTCACCGTCGAGTCCAAGCTGCCGATCCGCCACCGTGACGACCTCTCGATGATCTACACCCCGGGCGTCGCCCGCGTGGTCAAGGCGATCGCCGAGAACCCCGAGGATGCCCGCCGCCTGACCATCAAGCGCAACACCGTCGCCGTGGTCTCGGACGGCTCCGCGATCCTGGGACTGGGCGATCTCGGACCGCTCGCCGCGATGCCGGTGATGGAGGGCAAGGCCGCCCTCTTCAAGCGCTTCGCCAACATCGACGCCTTCCCGATCTGCCTGGACGCCCACTCGGTCGACGACATCGTCTCCCACGTCAAGGCGATCGCCCCGGTGTTCGCCGGCATCAACCTCGAGGACATCTCGGCGCCCCGCTGCTTCGAGATCGAGGACCGGCTGCGCGCCGAGCTGGACATCCCCGTCTTCCATGACGATCAGCACGGCACGGCGATCGTCGTCGTCGCCGCGCTGCGCAACGCCCTGCGCGTGGTGGAGAAGGACATCTCCACAGCGCGGATCGTGCTCTCCGGCGCCGGGGCGGCCGGGACGGCGATCCTGCGGCTGCTGCGCGCCGCCGGCGCTCGCGACGTCATCGTCACCGACATCGACGGGATCGTCCACGAGGGGCGCGAGCAGCTCGAGGGCCGCCTGCCCTGGATCGCCGAGGTCACCAACCCGCGTGAGCTGACCGGCACGCTCCACGATGCGGTGGCCGGGGCCGATGTGTTCATCGGTGTCAGCGCCGGGGACATCCTCACCGCCGATGACGTCTCGACGATGGCCGAGCGATCCATCGTGTTCGCGATGGCGAACCCCACCCCGGAGATCGATCCGGCCGAGGCCGCCAAGTACGCCGAGGTCGTCGCCACCGGGCGCAGCGACTTCGCCAACCAGATCAACAACGTGCTGGCGTTCCCGGGCGTCTTCCGCGGGCTGCTCGATGCCCACGCGACCCGTGTCACCGATCGGATGCTGCTGGCGGCCGCGAAGGCGTTGGCCGACGTCGTCTCCACCGAGGAGCTCAACCCCACCTACATCGTGCCGAGCGTCTTCCACGAGGGCGTCACGAAGGCGGTGGCCGCGGCCGTCGAGCAGGTTGCGCGGGAGGACGCCGGGACGATCGACACGATCACCGGTGCGATGCCCGCGATCTACGCGGACGAGATCACGCTGGAGCGCTGAGCCTGCGGGCAACCCGCCCTCGGGATCCACGATCCCAGGAAGCACGGTCCCAGGACGGACGATCCTGTGATGCACGATCCCGGGCGGCAGGTCGGCGCGGCGCGCACCATGCGGTGGGCGCCGCGCCGTCCGTGCGCCTGGAAGATGCACCGGGCGGCGTACACGAGGCGGCGCAGCTGGGGTGGGGGACCCCGCGAGGGCAGGATCTCGCGATGCGTAACCGGGTTACGTAATCCAGTTTCTTTGTGTAGCTTGCTGACATGTCGTTCGTGTCACAACCTCTCACCGGCCTCGATCGGGTGCTCGCCGCCCCTGATCTCCTCCCTGCAGGCAGGATCGGGCTGCTCACCCACTTCGCCGCCGTCACGCAGGACCTCGACCGCGGGGTCGACGCGCTTCGTGCTGCGGGGATCGACCTGCGCTGCCTGATCTCCCCGGAGCACGGGTACTGGGGGACCGGACAGGCCGGCACCGGCAACGACGAGGACCGGGACCCGGCCTCCGGCCTGCCGGTGCTCGACGCCTACGAGCTGCAGGGCCGGGAGCTCGAGAACCTGGTCGCCGGTGCCGATATCGACCGGGTGGTCGTGGATCTCCAGGACATCGGCTGCCGGTTCTACACCTACATGTGGAGCATGACCGACGTCATGGCCGCCTGCGCGGCCCTCGACCTGCCGCTCACCGTGCTGGACCGGCCCGCCCCGCTCGCCACCACGGCGCTCGGCCCGGGCCTCGACCCGCGCTGCTCGAGCTTCGTGGGCCGGTTCGGCGTCCCGCTGCGCCATGGCACCCGGATCGGCGGCATCGCCCGCACCATCGCTGCGGACCACCTGGAGCATCCGCTGGACCTCCAGATCATCGAGGCGCCCGGGGCCGACGGCACCGCGCCGTGGGTCGCGCCCTCCCCGAACATGCCCACGCTGACCACGGTCGCGCTCTACCCCGGCACCGGCCTGCTGGAAGGCGCCGCCCTGAGCGAAGGGCGCGGCACCACCCGCCCCTTCGAGGTCTTCGGGGCACCCTGGTGCGGTCCGGAGCTCACCGCCGCGCTGCGTGAGCTCGACCTGCCGGGGGTCCGCTTCCGCGAGTCCAACTATCGCCCCACCCACAGCGCGTTCGTCGGCGAGCGCGTCCAGGGGGTGCAGGTGCATCTGCGGGCCGACGCCGACCCCGCCGGCTTCGATCCTCTGCGGATCGGTCATGCGATCCTGTCCACCGTCGCCCGGCTCTACCCCGACCAGCCGCTCTGGCGCGAGGCAGCGCCCGGCCGACCGGAGTTCATCGATCTGCTGTGGGGCTCGGCCGCTCTGCGGGAGGGCATCGCCGACCATGCCGACTACGAGGAGATCCTGGCGGCGTCCCCGGCCCCGATCGAGCTGCGGCGATGAGCCCCGCGACACCGACCTCCCCGGCGGTCTCGACCCCCGGTGTGCACCTGCGCACCGGGCTGCGCCCCGGCGACGTCGACGCCCTGAGCGCTCTGACCTCCACCTCCCGGACCGCGGTGCTGGGCACGGGACTGATGGCGGACCTCCTGGCCGCCGGACGTGACAGCGACACGGTGGTGATCGTCGCGGAGAGCGCGGACGGTCCGCTCGGCTACGTCCATCTCGACCTCTCCGCACCGGACGGATCGGCCTGGCTGGTCAGCGGCGCGGTCGATCCGACTCATCGTCGCCGGGGTATCGGGAGCGCGCTCCTGCAGGCCGCGACGGATGCCGCTCGGGAGCGAGGAGCCCGTGACCTGCGTATCAGCGGCCGCCCGCACGGCTATGCCGCCCCCGGGGTCGATGCCGACGCCGACCCCGGGACGGCGGCGTTCCTCGAGGTCCACGGTGGTCGTCCCGCCGGCTGCGCGCTGGCCATGCACCGCACGCTCCACGATCTCGAGCCGGCCCCCCGGCCGCCCGAGATCGGCATCCGTGCCTGCACCCAGCAGGACCTCGAGGAGCTCTGCGGAATGGTCCGCGAGCACCTCGCCGCGGACTGGGCCGAGACGCTCCGGGCCCACGTCGAGGGCGGCGGGGCGACGGAGCGGATCCTGCTGGCCCGCAGCGCGTCGCACGAGCTGCTCGGCGTCGCCTGCTGGGGTGTCGTCGGCCGCGATCCCACACGTTTCGGACCCTTCGGAGTGTCCCCCGCGGCCCGCGGCCGGGGCGTCGGTGGCGCGCTGCTGGACGCCACCCTGCTCCACATGGCCGGGTCGGGCCTCGGCCACGCCTGGTTCCAGTGGACCGGGCCGGACTCGCCCGCGCATCGCCTCTACACCTCGCGAGGGTTCACCTCGCTGCGCACATTCACGTCGTACACGGTGCCCACGGATCACGGAGACGTGATCCGCGCACAGGAAGGAACCACCCGATGACACCAGAGGTCACCCGCCGAGCACTGATGCTCGGCTCCGTCGGTGCCGCCGGCACGGCGGCGCTCGCCGGCTGCTCCGGGAAGGACGCGGCGGGCGCGGACCTGCCGCTGCGGATCCACGCGAACGACTCCACCACCTTCCAGCCCAATTTCAACCCCTACGGCGGCGTGCCCCTGCAGGGCGCGAGCGGTCTGATCTACGAGAACCTCCGGCTCGCCACCGCCATGACCCCGGGGGAGTCCGAGCCCTGGCTCGCGACGGAGCTGGTCTGGAACGAGGGGGGCACCGAGCTCGTCCTCACCCTGCGCGACGACGTCCATTTCGTCGACGGAGAGCCGCTGGACGCTGACGACGTCGTGTACACATTCCTGATGCACCGTGACTTCCCGGCCACCAACACGGTGGCCCTGGGCGTCGTCGACGCCACCGCGGTGGATCCCACGACGGTACGGATCGAGTTCGAGAGCACGTCCTTCGCCCAGGAGTCGGACATCTGCACCCGGCCGATCGTGCCCGAGCACGTGTTCTCCGCCTTCGAGGACCCCTCGACGGAGCAGATCGCCGAGCCCATGGGCAGCGGCCCGTACCGGCTCGAGCGCTTCTCCGACCAGCTGTACACCTTCGTGAAGAACGACGAGCACTGGGCGGCCGACGAGTTCGAGCCGCGCGAGCTCGCCTGGCCCTCGTTCACCACGCAGACCATGAACACCGCCCTGCAGGCCGGGGAGATCGACTGGTCCGGCGGGTTCATCGCCAACATCGACAAGATCTTCGTGGAGCACGACCCTGAGAACCGTGGCTACTGGTATCCCGGCAACGGCACCGTGAACCTCACGCTGAACCTCGAGAAGGAGCTGTTCCAGGACCTCGAGCTGCGGCGCGGGATCAGCCTGGCCGTGGACCGGCAGGAGATCGCCGAGATCGCGTACATGAAGTACTTCGGACCACCCCACCCCACGGGGCTGCCCCGTCCCACCTATGAGGAGTTCATCGCCGAGGAGTACCGGGACCTCGAGTTCGAGGTGGATGTCGAGAAGGCCGAGACGGTGCTCGACGACGCCGGGTACCCCCGTGGCGAGGACGGGACCCGGGTCGCCCCCGACGGCACCCCCCTCGTCTTCGACCTGCCGATCCCCTCGAGCTACAACGATTGGGTGACCACGAGCCAGATCCTCGGTTCCCAGCTGCGGAAGATCGGCATCACGCTCACCCCGCGCGGCATCTCCTTCGAGCAGTGGCTCGAGGCGCGCGACACCGGCAACTTCGACATCACCATCTCCACGGCCGGGGCAGGGCAGAACCCCTGGTACCTCTACCGCTCGATGCTCTCCTCGGAGTACCGCACCGAAGGGGACGAGCCGGTGGTCGCGAACTTCCAGCGCTGGTACGACGACGAGACCGACGAGCTGCTGCGCACCTTCTCCGACACCGACGACGAGGAGGAGCAGCGTACGGCCGTCGAGGGCCTGCAGCGGATCATGATCGAGCAGATGCCCACGCTGCCGATCGTCACCGCACCGAACTGGTTCAACTACAACACCGAGGTCTGGACGGGATTCCCGAACGAGGACGACCCCTATGCGCTGGGAGCGCCCGTGCAGAACGCCGACCGGGTCATGGTGCTGCGCAACCTGACCAGGACCACGAACTGAGGCGGAGGAGCAACCGATGAGATATCTGCTGAAGAAGCTGGGCCTGTACGCGTTCATCGCCTGGGCCGCCCTGACCCTGAACTTCCTGATCCCGAGGCTCATGCCCGGTGACCCCGTGCGTGTGCTCATCGCCGGGTCCGAGGGACAGATCGAACCGGAGGCCGCCGAGGCGATCGCCGCCCAGTTCGGCATCTCCGACGACCCGCTGATCATCCAGTACGGGCGCTACCTCGCCGATCTGGCGCACTTCGACCTCGGGGTGTCCCTGAGCAACTATCCGGTGCCCGTCATCGACATCATCTCCGGGGCGATGCCCTGGACGATGATCCTGGTCGGCGTCTCCACCGTGGTCAGCTTCGTGCTGGGCACCGGTCTGGGCGTGCTGCTCGCCTGGCGGCGCGGCACCTGGTCCGACCATGTGCTGCCCGCCCTGACCTTCCTCAACGCGATCCCGTACTTCTGGATGGCCCTGATCCTGGTCCTGATCCTCGCGGTGACGTTCGGCTGGTTCCCCTACGCCGGGGCCTACGACCGCACCATGTTCCCCGAGCTGAGCCCGTCGTTCATCGGCTCGGTGGTTTTCCACGCCGCGCTGCCCGCTCTGACCATCGTGATCGGCTCCTTCGCCGGCTGGGTGCTGCAGATGCGCAACATGACCGTCACCATCCTCGGCGAGGACTACGTCTCGATGGCTGAGGCGAAGGGCCTGCCGAATCGGATGGTGCTGTTCGGATACGCCGCCCGCAACGCCATCCTGCCCAGCATCACCGGCTTCGCCCTCGCGCTCGGCGCGGTCGTCGGCGGATCGATGCTCACCGAGGTGATCTTCAACTATCCGGGACTGGGATACACCCTCTTCCAGGCCGTCTCCGCCCAGGACTTCCCGCTCATGCAGGGACTGTTCCTCGTCATCTCGCTCGCAGTCATCGTCGCGAACCTCATCGCGGACGCCGCCTACGTGTTCCTCGATCCGCGCACTCGTCAGGGGGCCTGAGCCATGTCCATCTCCTCACTCATCCCGAAGAGCGGGAAGGTCCGTGCGGGGCTGATCATCGTGATCGTCTTCGTCGTGCTCGCCGTCTTCGGCCCGATGATCTCCCGCTTCGACCCGAACTCGACGTCGTTCGACATGCTCGAGCCCCCGTCGGGCCGGCACTGGCTGGGCACCACGCAGACCGGCCAGGACGTCTTCGCCCAGTTCATGACGGGCGCCCGCACGTCCCTCCTGGTGGGCCTGCTCGCCGGCGTCGTCTCCCAGGTGGCCTCCGTGGCCGTGGGCCTGCTGGGCGGGTACCTCCGCGGGGTCGCCGACGACCTGCTGTACATCCTCACCGCGGTGTTCCTCGTGATCCCCGGGATGCCCCTGCTGATCGTGCTCACCGGGTACCTGCCCTCCCGGGGCCTGCTCTCGATCGCGATCGTCATCGCGATCACCTCCTGGGCCGGCTCCGCCCGCGTGATCCGCGCCCAGACCCTCTCGCTGCGCAACCGCGAGTTCGTCGAGGCGGCCCGCGCGACCGGCGAGAGCCGGCTGCGGATCATGTTCTACGAGGTCCTGCCCAACATGCTGCCGCTGGTGGCCTCGGGCTTCCTGTTCTCCGTGATCGGCGGCATCCTCTCCGAGGCGGGCCTCGCCTTCCTCGGCCTCGGATCGCTGACCACCACCAGCTGGGGCTCGATGCTCTACTTCGCCCAGAACTCCCAGGCCCTGCTCGCGGGCGCCTGGTGGTGGTACGTGCCGCCGGGCCTCGCTATCGCCGTGATCGGCGCGGGACTCGCCCTGATCAACTTCGCGATCGACGAGTACTCCAATCCGCGCCTGCGCACCGGGTCCGCCGCCCGGGCCGGCAGCCGTGGCAGCCGGGCCGCCGGCGCCGACGCGACCGCCGCGAACGTCCAGGCCTCCGGGACCGCGTCGGCGGCCTCCGCCGCCCCGGGCGGGGCCACTCCGGCGACCGCCGAGCATGTCGCCCTCACGGAGGACCGCGACGGAGGTCCCGATCCGGACAGCACGCCGGAGACCGATCCGGATCTCGCGCCGCAGCTGCGGCCCTCGCCGATGCCGGGATCCCCGATCATCGAGGTCGACTCGCTGCGGGTGGACTATCCGACGGCGTTCGGCACGGTGCACGCCGTCCAGGACGTCTCGCTGACCCTGCGTCGCGGCGAGGTCCTGGGACTGGCGGGGGAGTCCGGGTCGGGCAAGTCCACGCTCACCAACGCGGTCACCCGTCTGCTGCGACCCCCGGCGGACGTGGCCGGCGGGTCGATCACCTACCGCGGGGAGGACGGCACCGCCACGGACATGCTGCACCTGGAGGACCGGGAGCTGCGTGCCCTGCGCTGGAACGAGATCGCCGTCGTGTTCCAGAGCGCGATGAACGCCCTCAACCCGGTCACCTCGATCCACGCCCAGTTCGACGACGTGATCCGGGTGCACCGGCCGGGCCTGCCGCCCGCCGAGCGCACCGCCATCGCGCGCGAGCACCTCGAACGGGTCGGGATCGAGGGGAACCGTCTGGAGGCGTATCCCCACGAGCTCTCCGGCGGCATGAAGCAGCGCGTCGCCATCGCCATCGCGCTCGTGCTCGAACCTGACGTGATCTTCATGGACGAGCCCACCACCGCCCTGGACCTGCTGGTCCAGCGCGATGTGCTCGACCAGATCATGCGGCTGCGCGAGGAGTACGGCTTCGCGATCGTGTTCACCACGCACGACCTCGCGCTGCTGCTGGAGATCTCCGACTCCATCGCCGTGATGCGGCACGGCGAGCTCGTCGAGTACGGCCCGGCCGTGGACATCTACCGCGATCCCCGCCACCCGTACACCAAGAACCTGCTGTCCTCGCTCGCAGAACTGGGGAGCCTCGCATGACCCTCACCGACACCACCGACGGATCCTCCGCCCGGGCCCACGCCCGGGTGGTCCTGGAAGGCCGCAACCTCGTCAAGGAGTACCCGGTCGGCGCCCGGTCCGGCCTGCTGCGCCGGCAGCAGACGATGCGGGCGGTCGATGACGTCTCGATCTCGCTGGTCCAGGGCAGGGTCACCGCCCTCGTGGGCCAGAGCGGCTCGGGGAAGTCGACGCTGGGCAGGATGCTCGCCCGCCTGATCCCCTCCACCTCGGGCCGGATCCTGCTGGAGGGGCGCGACGTGCCCACGAGCGGCAGCTCGAGGCACCGGGAGTACGTGGGGGACGTGCAGCTCACGCTGCAGGACCCCTTCGCCTCCCTGAACCCGCTGCGGCGGATCGCCTACACGCTGGGGCGCGCGGTGCGCATCCATCAGGACGCCCGCGGCGAGGCCGCCGTGCACGAGCGGTGCATCCAGCTGCTCGAGCGCGTCGGCCTCACCCCGGCCGAGCGCTATCTCGACCGGTTCCCGCACGAGCTCTCCGGCGGCGAGCGCCAGCGCGTGTCCTTCGCCCGGGCGCTCGCCGCCTCCCCGAAGGTGCTGATCGCCGACGAACCGGTCTCGATGCTCGATGTCACGATCCGCAAGGAGATGCTCGACCTCATCGACTCGCTGCGCCGCGACGAGGACCTCGCCGTCCTCTACATCACCCATGACCTGGGCAGCGCGCGACGCTACAGCGATCAGGTGATGGTCATGCACCATGGCCGCGTGGTCGAGCAGGGCGAGAGCCATGCGGTGATCGACGACCCGCAGGACGAGTACACGAAGCGACTGCTGGCCGCCGCGCCCAACCCGGGCGCCCGACTGGGCTGATCGACCCGCCGCTCAGACGAACGCGATGCGGGCCAGCCCGCGCCGGGACCGGTCGACCGTGAACCGCGTCCGGCGCGGGTGGACCCGGTTGGTCAGCAGCACGGCGACGGTGCCCGTGGTCGGATCGGCGAGGACCGAGGTGCCGGTGAACCCGGGATGCCCGACGACCCTGGGCAGCACCTCGCCCGGGGCGAGCTCCTGACCCAGCCGCAGCCCGAAGGCCTGCCGCCAGGGAGCGCCGGTGCCCACTCCGGTGGGCAGCTGGTCGCTGGTCAGCAGTGTCCGCACCGTCGGTGAGAACGTCGGCCCCGGTCCTCGACCGGCCAGGACCCGTCCGAGGGCGAGCGCGTCGTCGAGGGTCGCGAAGACCCCTGCATTGCCGGCGCCGCCCACGGACCACGCCGTCTCGTCATGGGTGGACCCGCGCACCAGCCCGCGCGGCGGGTCCTCCTGGTATTCAGTGGCTGCGGCACGAGCGGCCTCCTCGGCGGGCGGCGCCCAGCCTGCGCTCGTCGCCCCGGCGGGGTCGAGCACGCGCACCCTTGCCAGCTCCGGCAGCGGGGTGTCGGTCAGCCCTTCGAGCAGGGAGCCCAGCAGGATGAAGCCGATGCAGGAGTAGGCGTGCGCGGTGCCGGGTGCGGTGGCGAGCTGCGCCCCGGCGACGGCGGCCAGGCGCTGCTCGCGGCCGCCGGGGACCTGCCACAGCGGCATGACCGGCGGCAGCCCTGCGGTATGCGTCAGCAGCTGCCGCACCGTGATCGACGGGTGCGGCGACGGGAGGTGCTCGGCGACCGGGGCCTCCGGATCCAGCAGCCCGTCGTCGATGAGCGTGGCCGCGGTGAGCGTCGTGACGACCTTGGTCACCGAGGCCATGTCGAACAGCGTGTCTCCCACGAGCGGGATGATCTCGGGGGAGTCCGCGGGCAGGCGGGTGCCATCGGCGTCGAAGAGTGCTGTCGTGCCCGCGAGCGCGCGGGCGAGGGGGCGGCCCGGGCTGTCCACGGCGGCCGCCGCGGCGACGGCGCCCTCGATCGTGGGGCCGTCCGCGGGCGAGGTCGCTGCGTCCCGGGTCAGCGTGGCGACCAGGTCCTCGAGCCGGTGCTGCACGGCGCCGTCCCTCGGGTCCGGTGCGTCGGTGTCCTCCATGCGCGTCATGTTCTCCTGTACTCCTCGAGGGCGTCGTAGGTGGTGCGCAGGGCGTCGACCGTGTCCTCGCGGCTGCGCTGGGCGATCGCCACGAACAGGCAGTCCACGACGAGCAGCTGGGCCGATCGGGAGGCCATCGCTCCGGAGCGGTAGGTGGATTCGCGCACCGAGGTGTGCAGCACGATGTCGGCCTGCGCGACCACCGGGCCCTCGATGCTGTTGGTGAGGGCGATCGTCCGGGCTCCGGCGGTCCGGGCCCGGGAGAGGACGGCGGCGACCTCGTGGGTCGAGCCGCTGTGGGAGAACCCCAGCGCCACCTGGCCCGGTCCCATCAGGGCGGCGGCGGCGAGCGCATCGTGGGTGTCCCGGAGGCAGCGGGCGTTGCGCCCGATCCGCTGGAGCTTGCGCTCGAGGTCGCCCGCCGCGGAGGCCGACGCGCTGATGCCGTGCAGGAGCACCATCGGGGCGTCGGCGAGGGCCTCGACGGCGCGGTGGAGCTCGGCGATGTCGAGCGTCGCGGCCGTCTCCTCGATGCCCAGGGCCTCGGTCAGGGCGATGTCCGCGACGATCTGCGCGAGCGTGGAGTCCGCCGGGAGATCGGCCCCGTGGGTGCTGCCGCGACGGAGGCGGCGCACCTGCTCCGAGGCCAGCTCCCCGGCGAGCGTGAGCCGCAGATCCGCATAGCCCGCGAGCCCCAGCCGCTGGCACAGACGCACCACGGTGGGCTCGGAGGTGGCACAGGCGGCGGCCAGATCGGTGATGGTGCCCTGGAGGATCCGGTGCGGGTCCTCCAGGATCGCGTCGGCCACCCGGCGCATCGACGGCGGCAGCTGCTCCCGGACGGCCTGCAGGTGGGACTGGGTGCTCATGCGCCGATCGTAGGGGCGGTTCAGCGCGGGGGAGCGGGGTTCTCGGGAACCTGATCAATCTGTGACCTGACGGGATCCACCGGCTCGGCGCGCCCCGTGCCGCTCTGCTCGATCCGGTCCGGTGCGAAGGCGTCCGGCTCGATCCCGTCCCGCTCGAGGCGAGCTCCCGAGCGGTCGCGGCGCAGCCGCTCCCCCAGCCAGAGACCCACTCCCAGGGCGATGCCGATGACGTCGAAGAGCACGTCGGCGGCCTCCGCGCCGCGCTCGGGGAGGAGCACCAGCTGGACCAGCTCGATGAACAGACCATGAGCGAGCGCGACGAGCACGATCCACCCCATGGGGAAGCGCCGACGAGGGGCCAGCAGCCGCCCGGCTGCCCAGACCGTCAGCGCGAACACCAGCAGGTGGACTGCCTTGTCGAGGCCGGGCATCTCGGTACCGGGAGTGCCGGACGGGAGCGAGGGCAGATAGAACCCGACGTTCAGCACCAGCGCGAGCACGAGCACGCCGAGGCGTCCGGGAAGGGACCCCCCTACGTGTTGGATCTCGTGGGGCAGGCGGCGGAGGAACTCGGCGACGACGTCCATGCCCGGCATTGTTCCAGCGTCGGCGGCTGTCTCCGGGGAGGCAGGGCCGCTAGGCTCACGGCAGCACGACATCGATCGAGGGAGTTGCCCATGTCCTCCACATCCGACCCGTCCCGGCTGGACCCGTACAGCGACGACCCCGGGGCCGCGCCGGGCAGCACCGCGGTGCTGGACCGTCAGCTCCAGGAGAAGGAGCAGACCACCGACGACGGTGACCACGACCGCTATGCCCACTACGTGCGCAAGGACCGGATCACGCAGGCCGCGCTCGGCGGCACGCCGGTGATCGCCCTGTGCGGCAAGGTCTGGGTGCCGGGCCGGGATCCCGAGAAGTACCCGGTGTGCCCGGAGTGCAAGGAGATCTACGAGGGCTTCCGCGATCCGCAGGACGGCGGCGGCGACGGCAAGGGCGGCTCCGGAGGGAAGGGCGGCGGGTTCCGCGGCTTCTTCGGCGGTCGACGCTGACCCCTCGCCGCGGCCGCGCGCGTGATCGCTCGGGTGACTGCCCGGGTGGTCGCCCGGGCCGCGACGCGCCCGCGGACTTCCTCACATCGCGCCGGTGCGCGGGTCGTCGTACCGCGGCGGTACGGTGGATCACGCCGTGAATACCACCCCGTCCTTGTTCTCCACGAGCGATCCCCGCCAGCCCTCCGAGGCAGCCGCGCGATCGCTTCCCGTCGCCTACCCGGAACGCGCCGCCTGGGGCACCGTCCCCAAGCTGCGTGCCTGGCAGTCCGAGGCGCTCGAGCTGTATCGCAGCCGCGCCCCGAAGGACTTCCTGGCTGTCGCGACCCCCGGCGCCGGCAAGACCACCTTCGCCCTGCAGGTCGCTGCCGGGCTGCTCTCCGAGGGCACCGTCCGCCGCATCACGGTGGTCGCCCCGACTGAGCACCTGAAGACCCAATGGGCCGACGCCGCCGCCCGCGTGGGCATCTCGCTGGACCCGAACTTCTCCAACGCCCAGGGCGCCCATGGCTCCCACTACCAGGGCGTGGCGGTGACCTATGCCCAGGTGGGCATGCACCCTGCCCTGCACCGCGCACGCACCGAGGCGGATCGCACGCTGGTGATCCTGGACGAGATCCACCACGCCGGAGATTCCCTCACCTGGGGTGACGGCGTGCGTGATGCGTTCGATCCCGCGGTGCGTCGCCTGTCCCTGACCGGAACCCCGTTCCGCTCCGACGCCTCGCAGATCCCCTTCGTGATCTACGAGGAGGACGGCGAGGGCTTCTCCCGGTCCAAGGCGGACTACGTCTACGGCTACGGAGAGGCGCTGCGCGACCACGTCGTGCGCCCCGTGCTCTTCATGACCTACTCCGGGCGCATGCACTGGCGCACCAAGACCGGTGACGAGGTCTCTGCGCAGCTCGGCGCGCTCGAGACCAAGGACATCACCCAGCAGGCCTGGCGGACCGCGCTGGATCCGAACGGCGAATGGATGCAGTCGGTCCTCTCGGCCGCCGATCGACGCCTGACCGAGGTGCGTCGCCACGTCCCGGACGCCGGTGGGCTCGTGATCGCGACCGACCAGAAGGCGGCACGCGCCTATGCCGCGACCCTCCAGGACATCACCGGCCAGGCGCCCACCGTCGTGCTCTCGGACGACGCCGGCGCCGGCAAGCGCATCGAGGACTTCTCCGACTCCGACGATCGCTGGATGGTCGCAGTCCGCATGGTGTCCGAGGGCGTCGACGTGCCGCGCCTCTCCGTCGGCGTCTACGCCACCTCGACCTCGACGCCCATGTTCTTCGCGCAGGCCGTCGGCCGCTTCGTGCGCTCGCGGACCCGTGGCGAGACCGCGAGCGTCTTCCTGCCCACGGTCCCCATCCTCATGGCCCACGCCGCCGAGCTGGAGGCGGAGCGCGACCACGTGCTGGACCTGCGCCCGGCCAGCGGCGACGAGGTCACCGGCCTGGACGAGAGCCTGATCGAGGAGGCGAACCGTCCCGAGCAGACCAGCGACCAGCTCGAGATGACCTTCGAGGCCCTCGAGTCCGAGGCCTCCTTCGACCGCGTGCTGTTCGACGGCGGCGAGTACGGGGCCGGCGGCATGGCCGGCAGCGAGGACGAGCAGGAGTTCCTGGGGATCCCCGGCCTGCTCGACGCCGATCAGATGCGCACCGTGCTCCAGCAGCAGCAGGCCCAGCAGCAGGAGCGGCGCAAGCGCAACGGCTCCGCGGACCAGCCCGTCACCCCCGGGGTCGTGGACCACCGCCAGCTGATGGAGCTGCGCAAGGAGCTCAGCACGCTGGTCTCGGCGTGGGCGAAGAAGTCCAGCATCCCGCACGGATCGGTCCACAACACCCTGCGCAGCCGGTGCGGCGGGCCCGCGGTGGCCCAGGCCAGCGCTGAGCAGATCCAGGCGCGCATCGGCGTCGTGCGCGGCTGGTTCGTCGGCCGCCGCTGAGCTCCTCAGGCTCGCCCGCTGACCCCGTCCGGCCCGCCCGCTGACCCCGCCCGGCGACCAGCCCGTGCCGGTCGCCGGCGCCCTGTACGCCCTGGGCCTCGCATCCATCGGCTCCTTGTTGTGATGCTGATCACGAGCTAGGGTCGATGGGGGAGAGCGGCGCCGACCGAGTCGACGTCGACCGAGTCGAGCGAGGGGCCCCTATGTGTTTCCATCGGGTGTGGCCGGCGATCGTGCTGATCAGCGCACCGCTGATCGCCTGGGCGATGTTCCCGCGGACGGGGTGGATCTACACCTGCATGGTGCTCGGGATGGGAATCGCCCTGGCTCTTGCCGCGGCGACGCCTCGGGCCTGGAGCGCCTCGGCACGACGTCAGGTCGCGATCGCCGCACTCGTGCTGTGCATCGGCGGGATCGCTCTGGTGGGGCTCCGCGTCGGTGATCCGATGGCGGCCGTCCCCTTCCTCGCCGGGATCGGTGGAGCCATCACGGTGCACAGGAGAATCCTGCCGGACCGGCGTGGGGACCACCCGGGTGCTGGTGCCCCCGGGACCATCCAGCTGCGGAGCACCTGAGGCGACTCCGCTCAGCTCAGCACGCGTGCGGCCTCGGCGCCGTCGGTGACGGTGGGGATCGCGACCGGACCGTCGGGCCCGTCGTCGGGGGACAGGCCCAGCTCGGCGACCGAGGCGGCATGACGCCTCCGCGCCGCCTCGACCACGTCGGGCGCCCGCAGGTCCTGCACCGGCCTGCCGGCCAGGATCAGCGGCCTCTGCAGAGGCCGCAGCGAGGTCCGCTTCCAGTCGGGGTTCGACTGGCCGGAGGTCAGCTCGGCGATCAGCTCCCGCTCGAACTCGGCGACCTCCTCCTCGCCCGGCAGCACCAGCTCCGCATGGGCACGATCACCCACGATCGTGCGGTAAGCGGCCTTGCCGGCACCGAGCGTGGCCTTGTCCTGGGACCGCTTGCCGACGGGGTGCATCGTCCTGTCTGACCCTTCGCGCTCGACGAGCTTGTAGACGAAGCCGGGGGCAGGATGACCGCCGCCGGTGACCAGGCGCGTCCCGATGCCGTATCCATCCAGCGGTGCCTCGGTGAGCTCCTCGAGGCGGTACTCGTCGAGGTCGCCGGTGGCGGTGATCCGCGTGCCCGTGGCGCCGAGGGAGTCGAGCAGGGCTCGCACCTCGTGGGCCTGCACCCCGAGGTCCCCGGAGTCCAGGCGCACGGCGCCCAGCTGCGGCCCGGCGATCTCGACCGCCGTGCGCACGGCGGTCGCGACGTCGTAGGTGTCCACCAGCACGGTGGTCCCCGCACCCTGGGAGGCGATCTGGGCGCGGAAGGCCTCCTCCTCGGTGTCGAACAGGAGCGTGAACGCGTGGGCCGCGGTCCCGGCGACCGGGATGCGATAGTGCGCGCCGGCGGCGAGGTTCGAGGTGGAGTCGAAGCCGACGATGTAGGCCGCGCGGGCGGCGGCGATCGCGGCGTCCTCGTGGACCCGGCGCCCACCCATCTCGATGCAGGGACGGCCCCGGGCGGCGGTGATCATCCGCGATCCCGCCGAGGCGATGCCGCTGTCGTGGTTGAGGATGGACAGCACGACGGTCTCGAGCATCACCGCGTCCTCGAAGGTGCCCTCGATCCGCAGCACCGGCGAGTTCGGGAAGAACAGCTCGCCCTCCTCGTACCCGTGCACGTCCCCCGTGAAGCGGTACGCCGCGAGATGGTCGAGAGTCTCCTCGTCGAGCATCCCGGACCGGCGCAGGTAGCGCAGGTCGGCGTCGTCGAAGCGGAAGTCGGCGATCGCGTCGAGCACGCGGCCGGTCCCGGCGAGCACCCCGTAGCGGCGACCCTCGGGGAGAGAACGGGTGAACACCTCGAAGACGCAGCGTCGCGATGCCGTGCCCGCCTCGCGGGCACCGTGCAGCATCGTCAGCTCGTAGAGGTCGGTGAGCAGGGCAGAAGTCACAGTGCCCACGGTAATGCGTGCCGGGCCGACCGAGTGACGGACGCGCCCCGTAGACTCGACCGGGCCGATCGCCGAGGACCATGTCACCTGTCATGGGACGGCGGGCGGCGGGACACAGGAGGAGCACGAATGCCGGTGGAGCTGCGGCGGGCTGATCCCGGGACGGCCTCGCTGACCGATCCTGCCGGAGCCGTCCAGGAGGACGTCGGGACCAGCGGCCCCTGGTGCACCGTGGTCTGGAACGACCCCGTGAACCTCATGAGCTACGTCGTCTTCGTCCTGCGGCGTCACTTCGGGTACTCGCGGCTGGTCGCCGAGCAGCTGATGATGCAGGTGCACGAGGAGGGCCGGGCGATCGTCTCGCGCGGTTCCCGTGAGCGCGTCGAGACCGACGTCCAGGCCATGCACTCCTTCGGCCTGCACGCGACACTGGAGAGAGCGGGGGAGGGCTGATGGCGCACGCATTCCGACGCCGCCCCGACGGCAGCCTCGCCTGCCGGCTCGACGGGGAGGAGAAGGCGATCATCGCCCAGGTCGCCCAGGAGACTGCGGATCTCATTCGTGCCGACCTGGGGATCGACGCCGATCCGGGCGTGCTGCGGCGCGCTGCGGAGAGCGACGATCCATTGCGCCGCCTCGAGGCCGAGTTCGCCGGCCGCGATGCCCGCGAGCCCGCGGACTCCGCCGTGAAGCGGCTGTTCCCCGCGGCGTCCGAGGACCCCACGCTCGCAGGGGAGTTCCGGCGGCTGGGCCAGCAGGATCTCGCCGACGGGAAGCTCGCCGATCTCGCCCTGGTCCTGAAGATGATCGACTCGGCAGGTCCGAGCCACAGCGAGATCGTGCTCGACGACGCCCAGGCGATCGCCCTGCTGCGTGCCCTGAACGACGTGCGCATCGTGCTCGCGGACCGTCTCGATCTCCAGCGCGACGGGGACTTCGACACCGTGCGGATGCTCCAGCAGATCGGGGAGCGGGTGGAGGAGGCCGCGGAGCCGGAGGGCGATCAGGTCGGGTCCGACATCGTGATCGCCGTGTACGAGCTGCTGTCCTGGCTCCAGGAGAGCCTGCTGCGTGCGCTGGACTGATGTCCGCGAACTGTGAAACAGCACCCAGTGAGGGGGCTGTCACTGCCCCGGACGGCAAACGACACTAGCCTTACCAGGATGAACAACGCGCCGATCGGGATCTTCGACTCCGGGGTGGGCGGGCTGACCGTGGCCCGGGCCGTCCTCGACCAGCTGCCGCAGGAGGAGCTGGTCTACATCGGCGACACCGCGCACGGCCCCTACGGCCCGAGATCGATCGCCGACGTGCGCTCCCTGACGCTCGACATCATGGACAACCTGGTCGACCACGGCGTGAAGATGCTCGTGATCGCCTGCAACACCGCCTCGGCCGCCGTGCTGCGCGATGCTCGTGAGCGCTACGACGTGCCCGTCATCGAGGTCATCCAGCCAGCTGTGCGCCGTGCCGTCGCCGCGACCCGCAATCGCCGGGTGGGGGTGATCGCCACCGAGGGGACGGTCACCTCGCGCGCCTATGAGGACGCCTTCGCCGCGGCCCCCGATCTGCAGATCCTCACCCAGGCCTGCCCGCGCTTCGTCGAGTTCGTCGAGAACGGCGTGATCACCGGGGACGAGGTCATCGAGGTGGCCGAGGAGTACCTGGCACCCGTGCTGGAGGCCGGGGTGGACACCCTGGTGCTCGGCTGCACCCACTACCCGATGCTCGCCGGCGCGATCAGCTATGTCATGGGGCCGGAGGTCACGC
Organism: Brachybacterium sp. AOP3-A1-3; assembly: GCF_052378285.1. Taxonomy (NCBI): domain Bacteria; kingdom Bacillati; phylum Actinomycetota; class Actinomycetes; order Micrococcales; family Dermabacteraceae; genus Brachybacterium; species Brachybacterium sp. AOP3-A1-3. Next base: position 193,811 of record NZ_JBQSXM010000008.1, read on the forward strand.
TGGTCTCCTCCGCCGAGGAGACCGCCCTGGACGTCTACCGCCAGCTGCGCGGAGAGTCCCTGCTGCGCGTCTCGGAGCGCCCGCCGCATCACGTCTTCGCGCAGACGGCGGAGGGCGACGACAGCGAGTCCTTCGTGCGCCTCTCGCGCCGCTTCCTCGGCCCGATGCTCGATGTGACCACGAGCCTGCCGGTGGTGACGGCATGAGGATCCACGTCATCGGCTGCAGCGGCAGCTTCGCCGGCCCGGACAGCGCCGCCTCCAGCTATCTCCTCGAGCACGAGGACGAGAGCGGACGCACCTGGCGCGTGCTCATGGACCTCGGTTCCGGCGCGTTCGGGCCGCTGCAGTCCGTCATCGATCCTGCGGACCTCGACGCCGTGATCATCTCCCACCTGCACCCCGACCACTATCTCGACGTCACGGGGCTCGAGGTCTTCTGGGCGTACCACGAGCGCACCGACCTGCCCCAGCTGCCCCTGTACGCGCCGCGGCCGCTCCCGGACCGCATCGCCGCCGTGCTGGGCCGCGCCGGGAACATCCCGGACGGCGTGGACTGCGTCCCGTTCGAGAACCACGCGCTCGAGGACCACCAGCGGTTCACGATCGGGCCGTTCGACATCCAGGTGCGCGAGGTGCTGCACCCCGTGGAGGCCTACGGGTTCCGGATCACCGCAGGCGGCGACGTGCTCGCCTACTCCGGTGACACCGATGCCTGCGAGGCGCTCGACGAGCTGGCGGCCGGCGCGGACCTGTTCCTCTGCGAGGCCGGCTACATCGAGGGGCGCGACGACCGCTTCTCCGGCGTGCACCTGACGGGCCTGCGCGCCGGGCAGGCCGCGGTGACCGCGAACGCCGGGCGCGTGGTGCTCACCCACATCGCCGCGTGGACGGACCCCGCGGTGCCGCTCGCCGAGGCGCGCAGCGTCTACTCGGGCCCGCTCGAGCTCGCCGTGCCCCAGGCGGTCTACGACACCACCAGGACCGACGCCACCGCCTGAGTTCGGCGTTCCGGGTTCTGAGGGCCCGGTGCCCGGCGGCTATCCTCGATCAGTACGCCTGAGCGACACCGAGGAGAACCTGCTCCATGAGCACCCAGAACCCCACCCCGACCGGCGACCGCGTCGACGGCCGCACCCCTGACCAGCTGCGCGAGGTGCGCGTCACCCGCGACTGGCTCGACCACGCCGAGGGCAGCGCCCTGATCGAGTTCGGCCGCACCCGCGTGCTGTGCGCGGCCAGCTTCACCGAGGGCGTGCCGCGCTGGAAGAAGGGCTCCGGCTCCGGCTGGGTCACCGCCGAGTACGCGATGCTCCCGCGCGCCACCAACACCCGCGGCGCCCGCGAGAGCGTCAAGGGCAAGATCGGGGGCCGCACCCACGAGATCTCCCGACTGATCGGCCGCTCCCTGCGCGCGGTCATCGACCTCGACGCCCTCGGCGAGAACACCATCCAGCTGGACTGCGACGTGCTGCAGGCCGACGGCGGCACCCGCACCGCCGCGATCACCGGCGCCTACGTGGCGCTGGCCGACGCGATCTCCTGGGGCAAGAAGCACACCGCCGTCCCGGCCGCCCGCGAGGTGCTCACCGACTCCGTCAGCGCGATCAGCGTGGGCATCGTCGAGAGTCGCCCGCTGCTGGACCTCGAGTACCGCGAAGACGTGAATGCCGAGACCGACATGAACGTCGTGGTGACCGGTTCCGGCTCGTTCGTCGAGGTGCAGGGCACCGCGGAGGGTGCCCCCTTCGACCGCACCGAGCTCGGCGCCCTCCTGGACCTCGCCACCGGAGGCTGCGAGCAGCTCGCCGCGATCCAGCGCGACGTCCTGGCCCAGCAGCGATGAACCCAGCAGCGTCGAACCCTGCTGCGATGCACGAGGGGACCACGAGCGTCCCGGCGGGGGCCCGGATCATCCTGGCCTCCCACAACCTCAAGAAGCTCCACGAGCTCCAGCGCATCATGACCGCCGCCGTGCCGGGGCTCGCGGCGGAATCGATCGTCTCCTCGGCGGGCATCGAGCTGCCCGACGTGGTCGAGGACGCGGTCACCTTCGAGGGCAACGCCCTGCTGAAGGCCCACTCCGCGGCCGCGGCGACCGGGCTGCTCGCCGTCGCCGACGACTCCGGCCTCGCCGTGGATGTGCTGGGCGGCTCGCCGGGCATCTTCTCGGCGCGCTGGAGCGGAGCTCACGGGGACGACGGGGCGAACAACGACCTGCTGCTCGCCCAGCTCTCCGATGTGCCCGATGCGCACCGCGCCGCGCGCTTCGTGTGCGCGGCGGCGCTGGTGGCCCCGGACGGCACCGAGGTGGTCGAGCGCGGCGAGATGACGGGACGCCTGCTGCGGGAACGGCGCGGCGAGGGCGGCTTCGGCTACGACCCGCTGTTCCGGCCCGACGGCCAGGCGCGAACCGCCGCGGAGCTCAGCCCCGAGGAGAAGGACGCCATCTCCCACCGAGGCGTCGCCTTCCGCGCCCTCGCCCGTCACGTGGCCCCGCTGCTCGACTGAGTGGCCCCGCTGCTCGACTGATCCGTCCAGCGCCGACCTGGACCCTGGCCGGGATGCACGACGCCCCTGATCCGAGCGGATCAGGGGCGTCGAGTCGTGGAGTCGTCGTCGTGGGACGCCGGTCGTCGGACCTCTCAGGCGGCGCCGACGTGGGCGAGGGCCCGGCGCACGATGAGGTCGTGACCGCCGCTCATCTCGTCCAGCGGGGAGGACTCCGCCAGCAGCTCGTCGATCCCGAACCAGGTCAGCTCCAGGGCGTCCTCCTGCGGGGCGGTCTCACCGTCGATCGGCACCACGTAGGCCATCGAGATCGCATGCTGGCGCGCGTCGTGGAAGGGCGAGATCCCCGGGGTGGGGAAGTACTCGGCGACGGTGAAGGGGACTGGGGAGACGGGGATGCGGGGCATCGCCATCGGTCCCAGGTCCTTGTCGATGTGGCGGGAGATCGCTTCGCGGATCGTCTCGTGGATCATGATCCGGCCGGAGACGATCGCCCGCACGATCTGGCCGCTGCCGGAGGCGCGCAGCAGCAGGCCCACCTCGACCACGGAGCCGTCCACGTCGGTGCGCACGGGCACGAGGTCCAGGTAGGGGATGGGCAGGTGACGGCGGAGCTGCGCGATGTGCTCGGGCTCGAACCAGGAGCCTTCGGTGTCCACTGCCGTGCGGGGGCTCATCGGGTGGCCTCGGTGGAGCGGCCGTCCCTGTCGGCGGCGGCCGCCGCGGCCAGCGCGGGGGCGAGCTGGCCCTTCTCGACGTGGAAGCGCGGGTTCTGTTCGCGACTGGCGACCTTCACGGCGTGGTCGACGTCCTCGCCGGCGATCATCCGGACCCGCCACGTCGTGCCCTCGAGCTCCACGAGGGACAGCGTCGCGTTCGGGATCGAGGGCAGGGGCTGCTCGATGATCCCCGAGAGGATGAAGCGGATCAGGGTGCCGTGGGCGACGACCAGGACCTTCTTGCCCGGGTAGCGCTCCTCGAGCGCCTCGAGGCCGTCATAGCCGCGGTCGGCGACGGCCTGGTGGTCCTCCCGGCCCGGGAAGGAGCGGTCCGGGTAGGCCTCCTGCATCTCGCCGACCGGCTTGCCCTCGGCGAAGCCCCAGTCGATCTCCACGAACCGCGGATCGGTACCGCCGAAGGGGATGCCGTGGTCCTCGCCGATGATCCGGCCCGTCTGCTCGGCACGCTGCAGCGGTGAGGTGACGATCACGTCCCAGTCCACGGGCGGGAGCTGGTCGAAGGCGGCGTGCGCCTGGGCGATCCCGGTGTCGTTCAGCGGGATGTCCGAGGACCCCTGGAAGCGGTTCTGCAGGTTGTAGTCCGTCTGCCCATGGCGGACGAGTCCGAACAGCGTCATGAAGCGTCTCCTCGATACGGGGATGGTGCGTGCGCGAGAAGGGACTCGAACCCTCACGCCCTGGGGCACTGGAACCTAAATCCAGCGCGTCTACCGATTCCGCCACTCGCGCGCCCGCCCAGCCTATCTGCAGCCGCCGGATGCTCCGGGTAGGCTCGTGGGGCTGGTGGCGCGATGCACCTCGCCCGTCCTGGGCGACCGCAGCCTCCACCTCGTCGTTCCCGATCCCCAGCATCACAGGAGTCCCTCATGAGCGCCCTCGCAGGCAAGACCGCCGTCGTCACCGGTTCCTCCCGAGGGGTCGGCGCCGCCACCGCGAAGCTGCTCGCCGACCAGGGCGCCGCGGTGGTCATCAACTACCGTCAGAAGGCTCCCCGCGCGAAGAAGGTCGTCGCGGAGATCGAGGCCGCGGGCGGCAGGGCCGTCGCCGTCGGCGCCGACCTCACCGAGGCCGAGGGCGTCAACACCCTCATGCAGACGGCCATCGACACCTTCGGCAGCCTGGACCTGCTGGTCCTGAACGCCTCCGGCGGCATGGAGGCGGACCTCGGCGAGGACTACGCGATGCGTCTGAACCGCGACGCGCAGAACGATGCGCTGACGGCGGGCCTCGAGCGGCTCTCCACCGGGGGCCGTGTGGTCTTCGTGACCAGCCACCAGGCGCACTTCATCGACAAGGTCGAGACCATGCCCGAGTACGAGCAGGTCGCCCGGTCCAAGCACGCCGGCGAGGAGGCGCTGACGGCTCGCATCGGCGAGATGTCCGAGAAGGGTGTCTCCTTCGTGGTCGTCTCCGGCGACATGATCGAGGGCACGGTCACCGCGACGCTGCTGAACCGTGCGCGCCCCGGTGCGCTCGAGGAGCGGCGAGAGGCTGCCGGCAAGCTGTACTCCGTCGAGGAGTTCGCCGCCGAGGTGGCGGCGATGGCCACGGCCGACGTCGAGACCGGCCACGTCGAGCTCGTGGGCGGCGCCGACGACTTCCTGGCACGCACCAAGGGCTGAACCGACCGGTTCAGCCCGACGACCCCAGATTCCCGCCTGATTCCCGGCTGGTCACCTCGCGACCTCCTGCTCGCGATACGATCAGCGGGATCAAGCCCTGACGACACCCGGAGGCAGTGGTGGCCAAGAAGAACAGCCTGGACGACATGCGCGACGAGGCCTACCGGCGGCAGGACAACCTGGCGTCGGACATCGACGAGCTGGTCGACCGTGTGAACCCTAAGAACGCGGTGACCCGGTGGAAGAACGAGCTCGTCGGTTCGGTGAAGGGTTTTTCCGACGCCGGTGACGACAAGCCCGCCTCGACGCTCCCGATAGCGATCGCAGGCGGAGTCATCGGCGTGGTGCTCATCGGTGCAGGCATCGCTGCGGCGATCGCCCTCTCTGGTGGTGACGACAAGCCCGCGAGGCCTTCGAAGACCGCGAAGGCTGCGAGGAAGAACGTCGAGAAGACCTCGAAGAAGGCCTCCAAGAAGGCCTCTGCACAGACGCAGAAGGCGAAGGCCACGGCCGGCCAGGCCAAGGCCGAGCTCGACAAGGCCCTCGCCACGGCGAAGGCCCGGGCGGCCAGCGACTGACCCCGCGGGACTCTCCTCGGCGGAGAGCTCCCGTATCGCGCGTACGACGGCGCCGGTCACCTCGGTGACCGGCGCCGTTCGCTATGGTCGCTCGCCGGGTCCTGCTGCGCGTCGGTGCCTACATTGCGTCGGTGCCTACAGCGCGTCGGCTCCTACAGCTCGCCGTCCACGAAGTACCAGACGCCGTCCTCCCGCACGAACCGGGAGATCTCGTGCTGCTCCTGGCGGCCCTGCGGGCTGCGTGCCACCGCCGTGAACTCAACCGTGCCCGTGTCGTCGAAGGGGCCACCCGCGGTGGTCTTCTGGATGGACAGGTGCAGCCACCGCGTGCCGTCCTCGAGAGAGTCCTCGAGCTCGTCGCGGTCAGGACGCTCGCGCGGGTGCCAGGACCTCAGGAGATGGTCGACGTCCCTCACGGCGAACGCCGTGTACCGAGACCTCATGAGGGCTTCCGCCGTCGCGGCGCGGCGCTCCTGGCGCAGCACGGGGCCGCAGCAGGCTCCGAAGGTGTCCCCGCGCCCGCAGGGGCACCGGGTGTCGTCGGACGGGGGAGTGTGCGGGGTGCTCATCCCTCGAGTATCCCGCGCGGGGAGCTCAGCGGCGGGACCAGCCCGGCGTGGACGGGCCGACCGTCGGCCGCCAGCCGGTCTCGGACATGAACCGCACGGAGGAGACCCGCAAGGAACGACGCTGCGTCTCCAGCCGGGTGCCGACGATGGCCTGCGTGATCTCCGGGTAGAACTTCGCGGGGTTCGGGACGCCGGCCTCCATCGCCAGATCCTTCGCCCAACGGGCCTTGGTGATCGGCTCGCCGCCGACGTTGTAGAAGCCGCTGTCCGCTCGGAGGGCGGCGACGAAGGCGTGACCGGCATCGGTGTGGTGCAGCAGCGTCACATAGTTCTCGGGCTTGCCCAGCAGGATCGGGTCACCTGCGCGGGTGGCCTTCAGCGCGTGCGTCGTGTGGGGATCACGGCCGAAGAGGAGCCCGAGGCGCAGGACGACCGCGCTGCGACCGGAGGCTGCGAAGTCCACGGCGGCGCGCATCTCGGCCACACGGGGCCGGAACGCCTGGTTGCGCACGCTGAGCGGCAGGTCCTCACCGATCCACTCGGAGCCGTTGTCCGGGTACAGGTAGATCGAGGACTCCTGGATGAGCTTGCCCACGCCCGCCTGAGCCGCGGCCTTGGCGATCGCGACGGAGGCCTCGAGATGGAGCTTGTCGTCCTCGCGCCAGGCGAGGGGGCGCAGCCCGGCCATCCCCACAGGCACATGGGCGAGGGTATTGATGACGATGTCATATCCGCGGAACGCGCGGGCGAGATCCGAGGCGTCGAAGACATCGGCCACGACGGCGCTGCCGCCTCTGCCCTCGATGATCGGGATCCCGGAATCGCGTCGCGTGATGCCTGTGACCTCATGCCCGGCGGCGACGAGCGCCTCGACAGCTTCCTGGCCGAGCACGCCTGTGGCACCGGTGACCGCGATCCTCACGCTGACCTCCTTCGCCGACGGCCTGCTGACCCTCGTGCGTCGAACTTCCTGGGAGGAGCAAGTCTATGCGATCGGCCGCGCCTGCTCCGCCGGGTCCGCGGACGGGAGGCGTTCTGTCAGCTCGCTCACAGAGGGTCTTCTCGAGTTGGCGACTCGGAGGGTGGGGGGTAATGTTTCTTCCTGTTCGGCGCCATTAGCTCAGTTGGTTAGAGCAGCTGACTCTTAATCAGCGGGTCCGGGGTTCGAATCCCTGATGGCGCACCGACACTCGAAGCCCCACCGGTTCTCCGGTGGGGCTTCGTCGTATCCCGGAACAGTCCGAGGCCGTCGAAGAGGTCGCCCACGGACACGTCGAAGTAGTCCGCCACCGACTCGATCTCGTTGGCCTTCCATGGGACCTCGCCCTTGACCTTGGCGAAGATGGTGGCGCGGCTCGCGCCGATCACTGGCGCCAGCTCGGAGTTCTTGACTCCTCGGCCAGCAGCCAGTGCTCGGACGGCTGCCGAGATCTTCTGGTCTGCTGTCGCTGCCTCCTCCGGAGTCTGCGCTTGAATTTCAGTCATGAGTCGAGAGTACCCGTCTCTGTCGCTGCAATCTAGGCGTGGGTTCGGTCTACTCTTGTGGGGTCTAGAAAACTGGACTATGGTCTCGACTCATGAACAGTCGAGCAGATCTGGCGGATCACCTACTGCGGGGCATGGGACACGGTGGGCTTTGGGAGTGGGCAATGGTCCAGAGGCGTTCGGTGCGCCCTCCCAACTGGAATGAGCTGGCCTATCGCCTGGTGATGGATACGGACGGTGTAGTCCAGATCAAGGGCGAGATGCTGCGGAAGTGGCTGCTGGCTGCTGAGGCCAAGCGCGGCACCGGCTCCCCGTGCGATCAGGCATGAGGGGGCATCCTCATGAATCAAAACGCGGTGAGCGCTGAGGTGCGGTTTCGTGCCGTTCTGGAGCACCTCGCGGCGGACGACAGAGGTTGGCACGGGAGTGCCGGCATGGAGTTCGTTGAGCTGTTGAGCGAGGTGCTCCAGCGCAAGGCAGCTCGGATCCAGGCCGACGTCGGTTCGAGTGGGGTCATGGCTGACCCCTCCGATGTGGTCTCCGAGGCTGTGATCGTGGTTGATGGGTCGGCAACGGTCGCGTTGTCCGCCAACGTTCGCCGGATCCTCGCTATGGAAAGACCACTGGGGTATGTCGTGGCAGCGGTCTCGGCAAATCTGTCGCGGGCAGTGCTGTCGGAGCGGATGGGTGTGCAGTCTCGGCAAGTACAGCCGGGTCGAGCGCCCGTCGCGCATCTCGAGGATCTTGGGGACCCGTCAGGTGGCGCCTTCCTAGATCGTCGCGAAGCTACCTCGGCTTGGTCGCTCGGACCGCAGGCAGGTAGAGCCGCACCGCCCCGCGTCTCCCGCCAGTTCATGGGCGTGCTGGTTGGTCGATTCCAGGTGCGGGCAGTGGCAGTTCGAACGGCCCTCGACGTCGCGGTCGATGTGGCCCTGGCTGACGACACAGGCACAGGAATGACCAGCGCGACTACGCGCCGCCGGCTGGCGCTGTTCTACGACGAGAGCGCTTCTCTGGCTCGTGCAGGCCTTAACCAGCGCCAAGTGCGGGCGATGGGCTGGCTGTTGTTCGGAACTGAGAGGCATCCCGAGTGGTCGCTTCTGGCCGAGTGCGCTCGCGCGGTGGGAGACGGAGACGCCGTCAACGTCACGGCCTGGCAGGCACGCCACGCTCGCGATCTCCGTGTTCCGCGAC